>JALHOU010000170.1 GCA_022842825.1 Rubrivivax sp. | reverse complement strand
CGGCGCCCGGGCCAGTGCCCACACCCGCGCCCACACCGGCGCCGGTGCCGACGCCGCCCGCGCCGCCGCCCGGCCCCTACAGCCTGCCCGCGGCCGACATGGCCGCTGCGCGCTTCCTGCAGCACGCCACGATTGCCAGCACCGAGGCCGACATCGCTGCCGTCAAGGCGCAAGGCGCGGCGGCGTGGCTCGAAGCGCAACTGGCGGCACCGGTCGCCCAGAAGGCCTGGGACTGGCTGGTGGCCAAGGGCTACAGCGCCGTCGACGATTTCCGCTTCTACGACGGCGGCAGCTACGCCATCTCGTTCGTCATCGGCCACCAGATGGTCAAGCAGCCCGACACGGTGCGCAAGCGCATCGCGCTGGCGTTGTCGGAGATGTTCGTGGTCTCGGTCAACGTGGCCGGCGTGCCGTGGACGCACCTGGGTCTCGCCCACTACTGGGACCAGCTCAACACCCATGCCTTCGGCAACTTCCGCCAGCTGCTGGAGGACCTGACGCTCAACCCCGTGATGGGCGCCTGGCTCAACACCCGTGGCAATGCCAAGGAAGACGCCGCCACCGGCCGCGTGCCCGACGAGAACTACGCGCGCGAGGTGATGCAGCTGTTCACCATCGGCCTCGTGCGGCTGAACATCGACGGCACGCCGGTGCTCGACGCCAACGGCAGGCCGATCCCCACCTACACCCAGGACGAGGTGAGCGAGCTGGCGCGCGTGTTCACCGGCTACGACTTCGACTTCAGCACGAACCTGAACACCTTCCCGTCGGCCAACGACGGCTCGCCGCGGCCCTACCCCGACTTCCTGAAGCTGCCGATGCGCTTCGATGCCAGCCGGCACAGCACGCTGGCGGCGCGCTTCCTGGGCACCACCGTTGCCGCAGGCACGCCGGGTCCCCAGGCGCTGCGGCAGGCGCTCGATACCTTGTTCAACCACCCCAACGTTGGCCCCTTCTTCGCGCGCCAGATGATCCAGCGGCTGGTGAGCGGCAACCCCACCCCGGCCTACGTGGCGCGCGTGGCCGCGAAGTTCAACGACAACGGCGCCGGTGTGCGCGGCGACCTCAAGGCGGTGTGGCGCGCCATCCTGCTCGACGAAGAGGCGCAGGGCGCGGCCAGCCTCGCCAGCACCACGCACGGCAAGCTGCGCGAGCCGATGGTGCGCGCTTTCCAGTGGGGCCGCACCTTCGGGCTCGACTCGGTGGCCGGCTCCTTCAAGTGGAGCTACAACTTCGACGATCCGCGCTACTGGTACGGGCAGGCGCCGTTCTTCGCGCCCTCGGTGTTCAACTTCTTCCGCCCGGGCTACGTGCCGCCGGGCACGGCAATGGCCGCCGCCGGCGCCACGGCGCCGGAGTTCCAGATCGTCAACGAGTCCACCACCAGCCAGTGGATCAACTCGATCGAAAGCTGGGTGGCGCTTGGCATGTACGTGGTGCAGCCGGGCCTCCCCGGCTTCACCTTCCCCTACGCCGGGCCCTACCCGGGAGACGGCTTCGACATCCGCACCGACTACACCCCCGAGGTGGCGCTGGCACACGACGCGGTGGCGCTGATGAAACGCCTCAACCTGCTGCTGTGCGCGGGGCAGCTGAGCGTGGCGACGCAGCAGCGCATCGTGGCCGCGCTCGGCGAGCGGCCGGTGACCACGGCGAGCTCGGCGGAGGACAAGCGCTGGCGCGTCGTCGCCGCCATCGTGATGGTGATGTGCTGCGCCGAGTACATCGTGCAGAAGTAGGGCGCAGCGCAATCAAGGGACCCACACCATGCATCTCATCGACCCCCGCCAGCAGGCGCGCCGCGCCTTCCTCAAGCGCGCCGGGCACCTGGCGCTCGCCGGCGCGGCCACGCCCTTCGGCCTGAACCTCGCGGCCTTCGGCGACGCAGCGGCGTTCAACGCCACCGACTACCGGGCGCTCGTGTGCGTGTTCCTCTTCGGCGGCAACGACTACGCGAACACCGTCGTCACCTACGACACGCCGAGCTGGCAGGCCTACCGCAACATCCGCGCCTCGGGGCCTGGGCCGGCGGGCCTCGCCATCGAGCAGGCGGCGATGGCCGGCACGGTGCTGAACCCCACCACGGCGCTGGCCGGCGGGAGGCAATATGCCCTGCACCCGGCGATGCCAGGGCTGGCCGGCCTCTTCAACAGCGGCCAGGCGGCGGTGCTGTTCAACACCGGGCCCTTGATCCGGCCGACGACGAAGGCCGAGTTCTTCAGCCCGGACCGCGTGCGCTACCCGCTGCCGCCACAACTGCTGTCGCACAACGACCAGCAGTCGGTGTGGCAGGCGCAGGGTGCCGAGGGCAGCACGGTGGGCTGGGGCGGCAACCTCGGCGATCTCGCGATGTCGAGCAACGGCAATTCGCTCTTCACCTGCATCTCGGCCACGGGCAACGCCGTCTTCCTCTCGGGCGACACGGCGCAGCAGTACCAGGTGAGCACGCAAGGCGCGGTGCAGGTGCGCGCGGCGCGCGAGGGCGTGTTCGGCCTCTTCACGCCGGCCTCGGCGCGCGCCTTCACCGAGCTCGTGAGCGAGGCGCGCACGCACGTGCTCGAGAACGAATACAACCGCGTCACGCGCCGCTCCATCGAGTCCGAGGCGCAGCTCACGGCGGCGCTGGCGGGCGTGACGCTGAACACCGCGTTCCCCGCCGGCAATTCGCTCGCCGACCAGATGAAGATCGTGGCGCGCCTCATCGGCGCACGCAATACGCTCGGCAACAAGCGGCAGGTGTTCATCGTCTCGCTCGGCGGCTTTGACCTGCACGACAACCTGGTCGCCACGCAGCCGGTGCTGCTGCGTCGCGTGAGCGAGGCGATGACGGCCTTCTACAACGCCACGGCCGAGCTGGGCGTGGCCGACAAGGTGACCTCGTTCACGGCGAGCGACTTCGGCCGCACGCTGACGAGCAACGGCGACGGCACCGACCACGGCTGGGGCGGCCACCACCTCGTGGCGGGCGGCGCAGTGCGCGGCAAGGCTTTCTACGGCGTGGCCCCGCCGGTGAGCATCGGCAACACCGCGGCCGCGGCCGACCAGTGGCACATCGGCCAGGGCCGGCTGATCCCCACGACCTCGGTGGACCAGTACGCGGCGACGCTCGCGCGCTGGTTCGGCGTGGCCGAAACGGAGCTGGCGGGCATCCTGCCCAACCTGCGCAACTTCGGCGCCGCCGGCGGCTACCCCGCCTACCCGACAGACCTGGGGTTCCTCGCCTAGCGCGCCGCGCGTCGGCGGCGGGCGGGCCCCGCCCGCGCGCCCACCGGCCGTCGAAAGTTGGCCAGGCAGAGGTCAGGAGGCTTGCTCGCGAGGAGCCGCAGGGCACTTTCATCGCACCGTTCCGATGCGTTTGGCACCAAGAACGTGCGCTTTTCCGGCTTCAGGCCTCGGACCTCGTGCCGATACTTCCCGGGGAACCCCTGCGCCGCATCGGCGACCCGGTCGGCCCCGTTTCGGTGCAGACCTGACCCACCCGCGAGGGGTGAGGCGCGCCGAAGGGCGGCTAGCGCCCCGCCTTCGCCACGGCATCGAGCATCCATCGCATTGACTGCAAGGAAAGTAGCACTCCCGATGAAACTGATCCAGAACCTCCCCTTGGGCCGCAAGTTCGCCCTCATCGGCGCATTGGCCGCCGCGATGCTGGCGGTTCCAGCCGCCATCGTCGTGAAGATGGACCTGGAACTGCTGAAGTTGAGCCGGCACGAACTCCAGGGGGTCGAGCCGGCGCGCAAGATCGTCGAAGCGATCCGGCTGACGCAGCAGCACCGCGGATTGTCGGCCGTCGTTCTGAGCAGCAACGAGGCTTCGAGCGCCGAACGCCAGGCCAAGCAGGGCGAGGTCGAAGCCGCGATGACGGTGGCCCGCAAGTCGCTGGGCGCTTTGCAGGCGGCCAAGCTCGACTCGGCGGCCGAAGCAATCACCGCCGAGTTCAGCGCCGTGGCCGGCACGGTCGCGTCAAAGTCCATCGACGGGCCGGGCAGCTTCGCCCGGCACACGGCCCTCGTCTCCCGCCAGCTCGAACTTCTCAAGGACACCTCTATCGAGGCCGAGATCGTGCTGACCCCCAACTCGGCGCTCTACTTCCTCCAGGACGGCGTGCTGAACCATCTGCCGCAGTTGACCGAGGCCGTCGGGCAGGCTCGCGCGTTGGGCGTCTCGATGCTGGCGCGCGGGGAAGCCACGGGCGAAGAGCGCGCACGACTGAACGCGGCGCTCGCGGCGGTGCGGGCGCACCATGCCGCGGCCGTGAAGTCGCTGGGCCACGCGGTGGCCGGCGACGAGCCTCTACGCCAGGCGCTGGCGGGGCCGCAGCAGCAGGCGGTCCAGTCGGCCGAGCGCCTGATCTCGATCATCGACGAGCAGATCCTGCGCGCCGCGGCGCTGAAGTTGCCGGCCCAGGAGTACTTCGCACTCAGCACCCAGGCTTTCGACGCCCAGCACCAGATGGTCGCCGCGGCGATCAACCAACTCGACAGCGGATTCCAGGCCGCGGTGTCCGCGGCGCGCAACGAACTGATCACCGTGTCCGCAGGCTTGGCGCTGATGGCTGCCCTGGCGGCGTGGCTGATGTGGACCATCTCGCGCACGACCACGGCGGCGGTGGCCGCGGCAGTGCGTGTGGCCGAGTCGGTGGCGCAGGGTGACCTGACGGCCGAGGTGCCGCAGGCGGGCCGCGACGAGGTCGGGCAACTGCTGGCGGCGCTGGGCAGGATGAAGCACAGCCTGGTGAAGGTGGTGGCCGACGTGCGCGCCAATGCCGAGAGCGTGGCCACCGCCAGCGCACAGATCGCCAAGGGCAACCAGGACCTGAGCCAGCGCACCGAAGAGCAGGCCAGCGCGCTGCAGCAGACCGCCGCGACGATGGAGGAGCTGGGCACCACGGTGAAGCAGAACGCCGGCAACGCACAGCAGGCCAACCAGTTGGCGCAAGCCGCCTCGGGCGTGGCCGTCAAGGGGGGCGAAGTCGTGGGCCAGGTCGTCGAGACGATGAAGGGCATTAGCGACAGCTCGCGCCGCATCGCCGACATCATCGGCACCATCGACGGCATCGCCTTCCAGACCAACATCCTGGCGCTCAACGCCGCGGTGGAAGCAGCGCGCGCTGGCGAGCAAGGCCGCGGTTTCGCGGTGGTGGCCGGCGAGGTGCGCACGCTGGCCCAACGCTCGGCCGAGGCGGCCAAGGAGATCAAGAGCCTGATCGGCGCCAGCGTCGAGCGCGTCGAGCAAGGCACGACCCTGGTGGACCAGGCGGGGCAGACCATGAATGAGGTGGTCAGGTCGATCCGGCGCGTGTCGGACATCGTCGGCGAGATCAGTTCGGCGTCGATGGAGCAGAGCACCGGCGTCGGCCAGGTGGGCGAGGCCGTGGGCCAGATGGACCGTGTGACGCAGCAGAACGCCGCGCTGGTGGAAGAGAGCGCCGCCGCCGCCGAGAGCCTGAAGTTGCAGGCCTCCGCGCTGGTGCAGGTCGTCAGCGTGTTCAAGCTGGCGTACGGCACCCGTGCGGACGCGGTGTCGCCGCCGCCCGTGCGCCAGGCCGCGACCCAGGTGGCGGCGCGGCTGACAGCGACCAAGCCGGCCACCCCTGCCGCGGCCGCAGCCGCCCCCGCCAAGGCGGCAGCCCCGGCCAAGCCAACCACCGAGCCCAAGGCGCTGGCCGAGGCCGGTGACGAGTGGACCTCGTTCTGAGTCCGCGCGTCCTCGCGATTGCACACCAGCCAGCCAGCCGGCCTTGGCGAACTGGTCGTGGCACCGCCTGCGGCAGCCTGGGCCCACGCTGCCTGCCGCCGCGCAGCCGCCGTCGAGCCGGCCAACCCGCTAAGGTGTGCCGACGACCAGGTACGCGTTTGTCGAGCGGCCGCTGCCGAAGCCCAGCCCCAGGTACACCGGCCCGAAGGGCGTCTCGCCGCCGAGGTAGACCGCCAGCGCGTGCAGCCAACCGTTTCGCTTCTGCACCGTGTAGGGCTTGGCGACCTTGCCGCTCTCCAGCGCCAGGCCGAAGCGCATGTCGCCGCGCAGCCCCAGCGGCAGGCGGCCGATGATGCGTTCGGCGCGCACATGCGCATAGCCCACGTCGTCGCCGATGAGCTGCCCGCTCGCGAACGCCGTGAGGTTGAGGAAGCCGCCCAGGCGGCCGGCGTCGTGGATGGGCAGTGAGCCGGTCGGCGAGCCCACCCAGGTCAGGCGCGTACCGAGCACGTAGTCGCGCCACGAGGCGGCGCCACGCAGGTCGAGGCTGGTGCGCGTGTAGTCGGTGCCATCGCCACCGGTGTGGCCGTGGTACCACTCGGCCGCGGCGCTCCAGCCGCGGCGCGGGAAGTAGAGCCGGTCGAGCCGGTCGAGGTCGGCGGCCAGCAGCCAGCCGCCGCTGCCGCGCTCGGGCACGTTGGCGAGGATGTCGATGCCCGTGTCGAGCTCGCGGCTCACGCGCGTGTTCCGCCAACCCGCGCGCAGCGTGCCGATGAGGCTGAGGTTGAGGCCGCCCGTCGCTTCGGCGCGCGAGCGCACGCTGCGGTACTCGGCCACGCGCTGCTCGAGAAAGAAGTAGTCGCTGCGCTCGCGCCGATACTCGGCGGTCAGGTCGGCGAACCACAGGCGGTCGGCGGTGAGCGGCTGCAGCCACTCGACGCTGGCGCCGGTGCTGCTGCCGAGCTCGCCCACGACGAGCAGTTCGGCACCCAGCGGCCACAGCCAGGTGCGGTGATAGCCCAGGCGCAGCTGGTAGGTGCTGCCCTGGCTCAGGTTGCTGTCCAGCCGCACCCCCAGGCGCAGGTAGTCCGGCCCCCAACCCTTCTCCACGGGCATCACGCGCAGCACGTGGCGGCCGCCCTCGCTGAGCACGGTGTAGTCGACACGCTCGTACCAGCCGTCGCCGTAGACGCGCCCGAGCGCCTGGTCGAGCGCCTTGGTGTCCAGCGGCTCGCCGACGGCCTGCTCGAGATAGCGGCGCACCACCGCCTCGCTGACGAGCGAGAGGCCCACCACCTGCACCTCGTCGATGCGCGGGCGCCTGCGCGCGGGGTCGGGCAGCTGCTCGGCCAGGCCGCGGCGCCATGCGGCCCAGGTTGCCTCGTCCACGGCCAACGCACCGAGTCGCGCGGCACTGGCATCAGCGGCGATGCGGCCGCGCAGCGCGGCGTCGGCATGGCGCTCGAAGTCGGCCGCCGAAATGGTGCCCAGATCGGGTTGGATGACGATGTCGCGCGGCGTCAGCGCCGCGAGCGTGGCCTGCACGTTCTGCTCGGTGAGCAGGGCGATGACCTGCGCGCTCACGGTGAGCAGTCCCTTCACTTCTTCGGGCTTGAGCGGCGTGCTGCCGACGTTGACGGCGATCACCACCTCGGCGCCGCAGCGCTCGCGCACCTCGCGCACGGGCAGGTTGTCGGTGAGGCCGCCGTCGACGAGCTTGCGGCCGTCCATCTCGAGCGGCGCCAGCAGGCCGGGCACCGACATGCTGGCGCGCATGGCCAACGTCAGGCTGCCCTCGCGCAGCACGACGCGCGCGCCGGTGCCGATGTCGGTGGCGATGATCGACACCGGCAGCGGCAGCTCCTCGATGCGGCGCTCGCCGGCATCGGCGCGCACGAGTCGGTTGAAGAAGAGCTTGATCTTCTGTGCCGAGACCACCCCAGGGGGCGTGACGGCGCCACCCGAGGTGAGCCCGGTCTCGCTGCCGGGCAGGAAGCGCTGCGACAGGCGCTTGTTGCGGTGGTTCAGCTCGGCATAGTCGGGGTTGTCCTGGAACATGTCGGCCCAGTCGGCACGCGCGAGCTCCTCGCGCATCTGCGCCGGCGACACGCCGGCCACCCAGGCCCCGGCGACGAGCGCGCCCATGCTGGTGCCGGCGACGCAGTCGACCGGGATGCGCAGGCTCTCCAGCACCTCCAGCACGCCGATGTGGGCAGCACCGCGCGCGCCGCCGCCGCCCAGCACGAGGCCGACCTTGGGCCGTGCCGCGCCGGTTTGCGCCCACGCATCGCCGACGGCGAGCGCGCCAAGCACGAGGGCCATCAGGCAGGCGGGCCACTTGGACCCAGGCGGCGTCATGAGCCGCATTGTGGGCGCCAGCTGTGCACCCTGATGCGCCTCCGCCCCCGATGCGCCCCTGCCGCCCCCATGCGCCGGCGAGGATCGGCGCCAGCTAGGTGCTCGCCAGGTGCCGTCGGCGCGCCGCCACCGATGTACTGGGCGCCCTACTGCATGAAGCCGATCGGCGACCGCCGCGAGCCCGCGTCGGGCAGGTCGGCCAGCTCCAGCGCCGCACGGCCGGCCAGCCGCGCATTGCCGAAGGCCGTCATCCAGGCGCGGCGCATCTCGCGCGGCGCCAGCGACGCCATGCGTTCGAGCACGGCCTCGCCCGGCTCGGGCTCGAAGCGCTGGCCCCAGTCGTGCGCGGCGCGGATGCTGCTGTACAGACGGCTCGCGATGAGGCGCGCCGCGTCGCGGTCGGGCGGCTGCACCTCGAAGACGTTCATGCGGTTGAGGATGGGCTCCGGAATCGCGCGTTCGTCGTTGGCCGTGGCCACCCAGATGAGCTGGCTGGCATCGATGGCCACCTCGGCGAACTCGTCGGTGAAGGCCTCCGCCGTGTCATGCTCGAGCAGGCTGTACAGCGCCCCCAGCGGGTCGTAGGCGTGCTCGGTGCGCGCCTTGTCGATCTCGTCGACCACCATCACCGGGTTGGCGTAGACGCCATCGACCAGCGTCTCGAACACCTTGCCCGGCCGCGCGCCCTTCCACTGGCTGCTGGCGCCGCTGAGCACCCAGCCCGCCGTGAGGCTGCTCATCGAGACGAAGCCGAGGCCGGTGCCGAGCAGCTTGGCCACCTCGCGCGCGAAGTGCGTCTTGCCGATGCCCGGGGGGCCGAGCAGCAGCATCGGCGTGATCTCGAGCGCGTCGCGGCTGTCCTGGCACAGCGCGAGCTGGCGCTTGATGTCGTCGAGCACTTCGGTGAAGTTGGGCAGCTCCTCGTACAGGTGCTCCATGGCCGGCAGGCCCGAGGGCTTGACCTGGAAACGCTCGGCACCCTTTTCGAGCATGCGCTCGTAAGTGGCACGCAGCGTTTCGTGTTCGCGCGGGGGCAGCTTGTCCAGGCGCTTTTCCACATCGTGCACGCGGAAGACGGTGCGCATGTGCGCCAGCGGGATCGAAGCCTGCACACGCGGGACCAGACCGGTGGAACGACTCATGCAAGGACTCCTAGGCCGATGACAGCCCCAGGGCTGTCGCTGACACGGATGCCTGGCTCAACGTGCCGCCGCCTTGGCCGGCGGACGACGCGCATGGCCCGATTGAAGCAAAGGGTGCCACAGCTGCGTCGCCAATCAAAGCCCGCAGAACGCCTCAATTGATGGGGTCGGGCCGGTTTCGGCCGACGCCGAGGGCCGGCGAGCCAAAGCCTTCACGGTCGGCCAGGTCGATGCGCAAGCGGTTCATCGCGCTCAGCCGCAGTCCATCGCGGCCAACCGGCTGCCGGTCGTGAAGGGGTGGCGAGGTGGTCGGCCCAAACCTACATTGACCCCATCGCAAGCCAATCGGCCCCTCGACCCCCCTCGGAGCCCGCCATGAACACCACCCACCAAGCCAGCGCCCTGCACCGACTGACCGCCTTCTCGATGGCCCTGCTGATGACGCTGGGCATGCTGGGCACGGTCGAGCAGCTGGCCACCAGCGAAGCCAGCCATGCACAGATGGCGCGTTTCGCTGCCGAGGCACCCCGCGGCTGATCGGGAAGCCGCGTCGTCGGCCGGTGCACCGGCCGATGAGCGCGTGGAGCGCGTGGCCAGCATGCGCTTCATCGGCCAATCCACCCGACCCACACGCCGAGCCGCGGCGCCCGCCGACCGGTCAACGATCCCCCTGATTCGATTCCTCCTACGTTCTCACTGCGAGACGTTTCGGCCCCGGTGTTCGCAACCCGGGGCCGTCTTTCTTTTGCGCGCGGGGGTGCTGTGCGAGTCTCCTGGGCGGGGCAGCCAGCGCCGCGGCATGGCGGCTCCCGAGGTGCTGGCGTCCGGTCGCCGGGAAGTCCCGATGCCGAGGGCCGCGCGCCGGGGCCGGCCACCTAGAATTTGCTGCCCGCCAACGCCGACACGGAGCCTCGATGGACACCCGCACTTCCCCCTTCCGTGCCCGCATCGCCCAGCTGCGCGAAGTGCTCGTGCGCGAAGGCATCGACGCGCTGCTGGTGCCAAGCGCCGACCCGCACCTCTCCGAGTACCTGCCCGAGCGCTGGCAGGGGCGGCAGTGGTTGTCGGGCTTCACCGGCTCGATGGCCACCCTGGTGGTCGGCCAGCGCGCCGCCGCCCTCTTTGCCGACAGCCGCTATTGGGTGCAGGCCGAGGCCGAGCTGGCCGGCAGCGGCATCGACCTCGTGCGCATCGTCAGCGCTGCCGCGCCGGCGCACATCGACTGGATGCTCGAGCAGGTGCCGCGCGGCGGCACGGTGGCCGTCGACGGCCAGGTACTCGGCCTGGGCTCGGCGCAGGCGCTCAAGGCGCGGCTGGAGGCGGCCGGCATCCAGCTGCGCACCGACCTCGATCCGCTCGACGCCATCTGGCCCGAGCGCCCTGCCCTGCCCGCAAGGCCGGTGTACACGCACGCGCCGCCGCACGCGCCGCGCGCGCGCAGCGAGAAGCTTGCCCTCGTGCGCCAGGCGATGGCTTCGCAATGCGCGACGCACCACTTCGTCTCCACCGTCGACGACATCGCGTGGATCACCAACTTGCGTGGCAGCGATGTCGAATACAACCCGGTCTTCATGGCCCACCTGCTGCTCGACGGGCAGGGCGGCCAGCTCTTCGCCGACCTGGACGGAGCGCAGGGCGCGGCGCCCAAGATCGGCCCCGCCGAACGCGCCGCGCTCGCCGCCGACGGCATCCAGGTGCGGCCCTATGCGCTGGCGGCGGCGACGCTGGCCGCGCTCGGCCCGGCCGACACGCTGCTCATCGACCCCCGGCGCGTGACGCTCGGTTTCCGCCAGCGCGTGGGCGCGGGCTGCAAGGTGGTCGAGGCCATCAACCCGAGCACGCTGGCCAAGAGCCGAAAGACCGACGCCGAGGCCGCGCACGTGCGCGAGGCCATGATCGAGGACGGCGCGGCCATGTGCGAGTTCTACGCCTGGATGGAGGAGGCGCTCGCGCCCGGCCGCCCGCATGGCGTGGTCACCGAGATCACCATCGACGAGAAGCTCTCCGCGGCGCGCGCGCGCCGGTCCGGCTT
>JALHOU010000169.1 GCA_022842825.1 Rubrivivax sp. | reverse complement strand
TGGCCGAGCAGCAGACGCGCGGCCGCTGCCGCCTGGGCCGCAGCTGGCTGGCCGCGCCGGGCGCCTCGCTGACCTTCTCGCTCGGTTTGCCGCTGGCGCCGCGCGACTGGTCGGGCCTCTCGCTGGCCGTCGGAGTGGCGCTGGCCGAGGCGCTCGACCCGCCGGCTGGCCGGCCCGAAGGGGCGCCGCCGCGCATCGCGCTCAAGTGGCCCAACGATCTTTGGCTCGTGCCGGCGGCGCAGGCCGGTGCCCGGCCGGCCGATGCGCCCATACCTGCAGGCGGTGCCAAGCTCGGCGGCATCCTCGTCGAGACGGTGAACATCGGCCGCCGGCGCTTGTGTGTGCTGGGTGTCGGCCTCAACGTGTGTCCCTTGCCAACGGCGCTGTCGGGCGAGCTCGGCGCGGGCCACGCCAACCTGCAGATGCTCGACGCGGCGGCCACGGCGCCGGGCGTGCTGGCACGCATCGCACCGGCGCTGGTGCGCGCATTGCTGGCCTTCGAGCGGGAGGGGTTTGCGCCGCTCCTCGCGCGCTATCTCGCCCGCGACCTGCTGCGCGGACAGGAGGTGACGACGACGCTGGCACACGCGCAGGCCGGCATCGCCGAAGGCGTGGACGAGCAAGGCGGTCTCCTCCTGCGCGCCGGTGGCGTGCGCCACCGCATCGTCAGCGGTGAAGTCAGCGTCCGCCGCGTGCCCGCCGCCGGGGCCGAGCCGGGTGCCACGGCGCTGGCTGCTCGCCGGGCAAAGGGCGCCTGATGCTGCGCGCGCTGCTGCTTGTGCTGCTGCTGGCCAACGGCCTCGTCTTTGCCTGGGTGCAGGGGTGGCTGGAGCCCCTGCTGCACGCACCGGGTCAGGCGGATCGCGAGCCGGCGCGGCTGGCGGGCCAGATCAACCCCGAGGTCGTGCGCATCCTGCCCGCGGCCGCCGCCCACGAAGCGGCAGGCGCAGCGCGCGCCGCGGCGCTGCGCTGCGTGGAAGTCGGCCCTTTCGGACTGGTCGATGCGGCGGCGGCCGAAGCCGTGCTGGAGGCAGGCGGGCTTGCCCCCGGCACCTGGGAGCGTGACCTGCGTGGGCCGGCCCAGGTGTGGCTGCGCGTGCCGCGCGCCGATGCCGCCACGCGTGAGAAGCTGCAGGGCCTTTCGGCCAGCCGCCCGCTGCTGGCCGGCGGGTTCAGGGCCTGCGCCGCGACGCCCTGAGAGGGGCCAGCGCGCCGGCCGCAATGGCCAGCAGCAGCAGCCACGCGGCCGACGCGGCGCCGCCGCCCTTGTCGTCGTTCGCTGGCGGCGGGGTCGGTGCCGGACTGGATGCGACCGGCACGGTCACGTCGTAGGTGGTGACTCCACTCCCGCCGGCGCTGTCGATCACTCTGAGCTCAACGCGCACCGTGCCCGTGGCGCTCGCAGTCAAGGTGGCCGTCGGGCCATTGGTGCTTCCGGTGAAGGAGCTGGCCACGGCCCCGCCCGCCACCAGCCGCCACGCCCAGCCCGCGATGGTCCGGCCCGGGGCGGCCATGCTCTTGCTGCCATCGAAGGTGATGACGCTGCCGACCGCGGGAACGTGGGGTGTCGCTTCAATGGTCGCGAAAGTCGCGGCCACGGCCATGACGGCGGCTCCGGCGTCCAGCATCCCCGCCCCGCACAGCGGGTAGTTGGCCGCGCCGGGGTTGGGGCAGTAGCACTCGAGCTGCTCCACGCCAGAGGCCGGCGGGCCGCACTGAGGGGTGCCGGCCGTGCCACCGGTCGTGGGGAACGGTCGCGCCGTGCTCTGCAGGGTGGACCGGACCTGGCTCACGGTCAGGGAGGGCTGTTGCGTGAACATCAGCCCGACCACGCCTGCAGCCAGCGGCGTCGCGAAACTCGTGCCGAGCGTGTAGTCGTAGCTGTCGCTCCAGATGGAGGCGCCCGGCGTCGTGAGACCCGCATTGAGCGCCGCGAGGATCGGGTACAGGCACGGCTCGCCGATGCCGATGTTGATGCAGTTGCCGCCGGGCGCGGAGATCGCGATCTGCGCACCGAGGTCGCTGAAGCCGACCTTGGTGCCGACGTGGCGCAGCGCGCTGACGGCAATGACACCGCTGCAACTGGCCGGCGTGCCCACCGGTTCGCCGGCGCTGTTGCCGGCGGCGGCGACGATGACGACACCGCGTGCCACGATCTCGTTGACTGCGGCCTGATAGCCGGGCGAGCAGGTGTTCGCGCTGCCCAGGCTCATGTTGAGGATCTTGGCGGGGTACGGGTTGTCCGGCACGCCGTCGACGGGTATGCCAGCGGCCCAGCGCATCGCCGCCTGGATGTCGGAGTCGCGCCCGAAGCACTTGCCGAGCACGCGCACCGGCAGCACCCGCACGCCGGAGGCGGCGCCCGCCATGCCGACGCCGTTGTTCGTGATGGCGCCGACGAGGCTGGCGGTGGCCGTGCCGTGCCAAGAGCTGTCGGCGGCCTCGCAGCCGTTGAAGGCGCCCACGCCCGCTTCGGTGCCGGAAACCCAGTCGCCAGGGTCGCTCGGGTCGGCATCGCGCCCGTCGCCGTCGTTGGCGACGGTGGCGTCGCCGACGAAGTCGTAGCCCGGGAGCAAGCGCCCACCCGTGGCCACGCGGCCGAGATCAGGGTGCTCGAAGCGCACGCCGGTGTCGAGCACGGCCACCACCACGCTCGGGCTGCCGAAGCCGCGCGCCCAGGCCACCTCGATGTCGATGCTGGACCGGAAGGTCGAGTCCGGCCGGCGCAGGTACCACTGCCCGGCGTCGGGGCCGTTGGGCTGCCGGCTGGCCAGTGCGTACAGCGGGTCGTTCGGCGGCACCGCCAGCGGCGGCGGCAGCGGGGTCTGCAGCCGGCGCTGGCGGCCGTTGGGCTCGGCGAACTCCACGTCCGGGTCGGCGGCGAGGCGGCGCGCCAGCTCGGCCGCGTCGGCGCCGGCCTGACGGATGACCTGCATGCGTTCACCCACCGCAGCCCCGGCCTCGAGCACGCGGCCGACGCGCGTGCCCAGCGCCGAGGCGCGCTTGGCGAGCACCGTGGTCACGGCCTCCGGCTTGGCGTTGCCGGCCAGCGCGTGCTGTTTCATCGTTGCCGACTCGGCCCGGAAGCGCACGATCACCTCGCCGGGCACCGGGGCCAATGGCGTGCCGCCGGCGCGGCCGGGCAGGGCCTTGCGCGTCGACGTCGAGGGCTCGCCGCCCGCGGCCGTGGCCGCCGCCGCCGGGTGGAGGGAGGCGCCGAGCATGGCGCCGGCCAGCGCCAGGCGCAGTGCCGCACGAGGGAGGGCTTGCATCCGTGCGAGTGTAGGAGGCCGCCCGCCGGCGCTGGCGACCCGAGGTACCGGGGCCGCTGTCAGCAAACGTTTCGTTGGTGCCGAACGATGCATTGTTGGCACAACGCGCCGACCGCCCCGGCCCACCCCCGGGGCTCGCGGCCGCGACCGGCGGGCGGCCCCAGTCCGCCGCGGCCGGCGTTGGAACAAGGGCTTACGCGATCACGCGCACCATCTCGAGCACCTTGTTCGAGTAGCCCCACTCGTTGTCGTACCAGGCGATGACCTTGACGAAGGTCTTGTCGAGCGCAATGCCGGCCTCGGCGTCGAAGACGCTGGTGCAAGGCTCGCCGCGGAAGTCGGTGGCGACCACCTTGTCTTCGGTGTAGGCGAGCACGCCCTTCATCGGGCCGGCGGCGGCGGCCTTCATCGCGTTGCAGATGTCGGCCCAGCTCG
Organism: Rubrivivax sp.; assembly: GCA_022842825.1. GTDB lineage: Bacteria > Pseudomonadota > Gammaproteobacteria > Burkholderiales > Burkholderiaceae_C > Rubrivivax. The sequence continues at coordinate 7,520 of JALHOU010000169.1, read as the reverse complement.
CTTCCTTCACGAGCTCGGCGGTGAGGTCGATGACGCTCACGTCGCTCGTGGGCACGCGGAAGCTCATGCCGGTGAGCTTCTTGTTCAGCTCGGGGATCACCACGCCCACCGCCTTGGCGGCGCCGGTGCTGCTCGGGATGATGTTCTCCAGGATGCCGCGGCCGCCGCGCCAGTCCTTGTTGCTCGGGCCGTCGACCGTTTTCTGCGTGGCCGTCGTGGCGTGCACGGTGGTCATGAGGCCGCGCTTGATGCCGAAGCTGTCGTGCAGCACCTTGGCCACCGGGGCCAGGCAGTTGGTGGTGCAGCTGGCATTGCTGACGATGGCCTGGCCGGCGTAGCTCTTGTCGTTGACGCCGTAGACGAACATCGGCGTGTCGTCCTTGGAGGGCGCGCTCATGATGACCTTCTTCGCGCCCGCGTCGATGTGCTTCTGCGCCGTCTCCTTGGTGAGGAAGATTCCGGTCGACTCGACCACCACCTGCGCGCCGACATCGCCCCACTTGAGCGTTGCCGGGTCCTTCTCGGCCGTGAGGCGGATGCGCTGGCCGTTGACGACGAGCGTATGGCCGTCGACGACGATGTCGCCCTTGAAGCGGCCGTGCACGCTGTCGTACTTGAGCATGTAGGCGAGGTAGTCGGGCTCCAGCAGGTCGTTGATGCCGACGATCTGGATGTCCTTGCCGAAGTTCTGCACGGCGGCGCGGAACACCATGCGCCCGATGCGGCCGAAGCCGTTGATGCCGACCTTGATGGTCATGGGTGGATCTCCTGGGTGACGAGGGGGAGGGACGGACCGGGAATCGAGTGTCGGGCGCCGCTGCGAGCCGGGCCTTGCGCCGGGTCAGGGGAGTTGCAGATGGCCGGACGAGGGCGGAAGTTTCGGGCGCGCCGGGTGCCGTCGCTCTCAGCGCCCCAGCACCTTGCGCACCACCTGCGTGACGTTGTCCGCGGTGAGGTTGAAGAACTTGAACAGTGCCCCGGCGGGCGCGCTCTCGCCGTAGCGGTCGATGCCCACCACCGCAGCGCAGCCGTACTTCCACCACAGGTCGGTGACGCCGGCCTCCACGGCGATGCGCGGCACGCCGTCGGGCAGCACGCGGCGCTTGTAGGCCTCGGTCTGGCGGTCGAAGGTGGTGGAGCTGGGCATGCTCACCACGCGCACGGCGAGGCCCAGCTTGGCCAGATCGGCCTGGGCGTGCATGGCGAGCTGGACCTCGCTGCCGCTGGCCACGATGACGGCCTGTGCTGCCTTGCGGGCCAGGCCGACCTCCGAGGGTTCGGCGAGCACGTAGGCGCCCTTGCCGATGTCGTGCAGCGCCGGCTTGGGGCAATGCGGCACTGCCTGGCGCGTGAGCAGCAGCGCGCTTGGCCGCGTGGCGTTGCCCAGGGCCATCGTCCACGCCACCATCGTCTCGGTGGTGTCGGCCGGGCGCCAGACGTCGAGGTTGGGGATGAGCCTGAGGCTGGCCGCGTGCTCCACGCTCTGGTGCGTGGGGCCGTCCTCGCCCAGGCCGATGCTGTCGTGCGTGAAGACATGGATGACGCGCCGGCGCATCAGCGCGGCCATGCGGATGGCGTTGCGGCTGTAGTCGCTGAAGGTGAGGAAGGTGCCGCCGTAGGGGATGAAGCCGCCGTGCAGCGCGACGCCGTTCATGATCGCCGCCATGCCGAACTCGCGCACGCCGTAGTTGATGTGGCGCCCGCCGTTGCCGCGGCCTGCGAGGTCGAAGCGCAGCGCCGGCGTGCTGCTGGTGTTGGTGAGGTTGCTGCCGGTGAGGTCGGCGCTGCCGCCGAGCAGCTCGGGCATGAGCCTGGTCAGCACCTCAAGGGCGTTCTGGCTCGCCTTGCGCGTGGCCACCGTCTCGGCCTTGGCCTGCATGGCCTGGATGGCCTCGACCGTGGCGGTGACGAAGTGGGCGGGCAACTCGCCCTTCGTGCGCCGCTCGAACTCGGCCGCGAGCGCCGGGTGCGCCGTGCGGTACGCCTCGAAACGCTCGGCCCAGCGCGCCTGTGCCTGCGCCCCGGCGGCGCGTGCATCCCAGGCCTCGTAGGCGGCTTCGGGCACGACGAAGGGCTCGTGCGACCAGCCGAGCGCGGCGCGCGTCAGCTTCACCTCCTCGGCGCCGAGCGGCTCGCCGTGCGCCTTGGCCGTGCCGGCGCGGTTGGGCGAGCCCTTGCCGATGCTCGTCTTGCAGATGACGATGCTCGGGCGCAGCGGCTCGTTGCGGGCACGCGTCAGCGCCGCATCCACCGTGTCGGCGTCCTGCCCGTCGATGGGGCCGATGACGTTCCAGCCATAGGCGCTGAAGCGCTGCGCCGCGTCGTCGACGTACCAAGGCGCCACCTGGCCGTCGATGCTGATGCCGTTGTCGTCGTACAGCGCCACGAGCTTGTCGAGCTTCCACGCGCCGGCCAGCGCCGCCGCCTCGTGGCTGATGCCCTCCATCAGGCAGCCGTCGCCCATGAAGACGTAGGTGTGGTGATCGACGACCTCGTGGCCCTCGCGGTTGAATTCGGCGGCGAGCAGCTTCTCGGCCAGCGCCATGCCCACGGCGTTGGCCAGGCCCTGGCCGAGCGGGCCGGTGGTCGTCTCCACGCCCGGTGTCACGTCCACCTCGGGGTGGCCGGGGGTCTTGCTGTGCAACTGGCGGAAGTTGCGCAGCTCGCTCATTGCCAGGTCGTAGCCGGTGAGGTGCAGCAGCGCGTACAGCAGCATCGAGCCGTGGCCGTTGCTGAGCACGAAGCGGTCGCGGTTGGCCCAGTGCGGGTCGACCGGGTTGTGGCTGAGGTGCCGGCCCCACAGCGCCACCGCCATCTCGGCCATGCCCATGGGGGCGCCGGGGTGGCCGGAATTGGCCTGCTGCACGGCGTCCATCGCAAGCGCACGGATGCTGTCGGCCATCAGCCGCGCGTCGGTGCGGGGAGCGTGCCGGATTTGTTCTGGGGCAGTGGCCATGTCGGGTGGGTGCTCTGGTGTGGGCGAGGGGGTGAGGCGAGAGGCGCGGGCCGACGTGAGCGGCACGACCGCCGGCATGGAACTGCCGCCCATGGGGGACGGTCCCGGGGCGGAAATTCTAGGCGGCCGGCCCGGTGGGGCCGCCGAAGGCGCCGCCGCCCGTGGACGGCCTTCGTATCATGGCCCGATGCACGGCATTCACCTCACGGCGGAACTGTACGAATGCGCCGCCGCCGCGCTGCTCGTCGAGCCGGCCGCCCTGCGCGCGCTGTGCCTGGGCGCCGTCGGCGAGGCGGGCCTCACGCCGGTGGGCGAACTGTTCCACCACTTCGGGCCCGGCGGCGGCATCACCGGCATCGTGCTGCTGGCCGAGTCGCATCTGGCGGTGCACACTTGGCCCGAACTGGGCGCGGTGACGCTGGATGTCTATGTGTGCAACCTGCGCGCCGACAACAGCGGGCGCGCCGAGCGCCTCGTCGACGCACTGGAGGCGGCCTTCGAGCCGCGCCGCCGGCAGCGGCAACGGCTGCAGCGCGGCTTGCTGGGCTCGCCCGCGGCGCACGCCGCCCCGGCCTGAACGGCGGTTGACATGGGACAAGGCCGCCGCGCCGGCGGCCTGCCACGCTGCGCGCCTGGACCCCACCCGCCCGGGAAAGAAGCCATGCGCACCGCCGCCCTCGACGTGATCCGTGACGAACACCAGGCCCTGGCGGCCATGCTGCGATCGTTGAAGATGCTGCTCGCGCAGGCGCGCCGCGAAGGCCGGCTGCCGGACTTCGAGGTGTTGCGCGCGATGATGTTCTACGTCGACGAGTTCCCCGAGCGGCTGCACCACACGAAGGAAAGCGATTTGCTCTTCCCGCGCCTGCGCGAGCGGGCGCCGGAGCTGGCCACGACGCTCTCGCGCCTGGACAACGACCATGCCCGCGGCGAAGCCGCCGTGCGCCAGGTGGAGCATGCCCTGCTCGCCTTCGAGGTGATGGGCGAGTCGCGGCGCGAGGCGTTCGAGCAGGCGGTGGACCGCTACGTGACCGCGTATCTCGAGCACATGGCCGTCGAGGAGAGCCAGGTGCTGCCCGCGGCGCAGCGGCTGCTCACTGCAGCAGACTGGGCCGAGCTCGATGCCGCGTTCTCGGCCAACAAGGACCCGCTCACGGGGCACGAGCCGGCCGACGAGTACCGGGAGCTCTTCCACACCATCGTGAACAACGCGCCGGCGCCGATCGGGCTCGGGGGGCGGGCGGCGCGGTCGTGAGGGCGGGGAGGCGCGCCGCTGGCGCCTCTGGCGGCGTCGGCGGCCCGGGCGCGCTCGGTGCCCTCAGTGCCGTTTGGTGGCGGGTTGCTTTCTGAGCGTGTGGATGACTCGAGGCGAGCCGGGTCTCGCCCCGGCAGGCGAGTCACTTTCATTTGCTGGCCCAAATGAAAGTAACCAAAGCAAAGGGCCTGATTTCCTGCACCGATGGATTGCTTTCTGAGGTGGTCCTCGGTTTGGGCGTCTCGCTCCGGGACGAAGGATCGCCTGCGTCTACCTATTGCATTGCGGCGTCTTGAACCGACAGCTCGGTTCCGAACACGGCTCGCTTCGCATCGGCTTGAAAAGGAACGCTCGTTGTCTTCGGGCCGAGGGCGATGCGAAGCGAGCCCGCAACGAGGCTGGGCGGAACGGTCGAGTTGCACCCGACAAACAGTAAGTCGCATGAATCCTGGTGCCGAAGTGCGCCGGCCAAACTGAGGCCCGCATCCGCAGCGAGCCCATTGCATCAGGACATCCAGGTGCTTTCTTTGCCTACATTCTTTGCACCAGCAAAGAAAGCAGGTCGCCCGCCGGGGCGAGACCCGGCCTGCCTCGACTGAAGCCAGTCGCCCGCCGGGGCGAGACTTGGCCGGCATCCCGACCGCCAGCACCGCAGGCAGCAGCCAGGAGCCTCAGTCCGCCAGCGACAAGGTCGCCGCATCGATGCGCGCCAGCACCTCCGGCGTCAGCTTGCCTACCAGCTCCATGGCGCCGAGGTTCCCCTGCACCTGCGAGACGCTCGACGCCCCCGTGATCACCGTGCTCACGTTCGGGTTGCGCGCCGCCCAGGCGATCGCCAGCTGCGCCAGCGACCCGCCCAGTTCGGCGGCAATCGGCGCCAGCAGCCCGACGGCGGCGTTGCGGGCCGGGTTCGTGAGGCCCTCGCGCAGGAAGGCCATGTTCTCCATCGCGCCGCGGCTGTCGCTCGGGATGCCCGCTCGGTACTTGCCCGAGAGCAGGCCCGAGGCGAGCGGGCTCCAGGTGGTCAGGCCGAGGCCGAGGTCGCGGTAGAGCAGCGCGTACTCCTCCTCGACGCGCTTGCGGTGGAAGAGGTGGTACTGCGGCTGCTCCATCAGCGGCTTGTGCCAGCCGTGCCGGTCGGCGATGTGCCAGGCCGCGTGGATGGCCTCGGCCGGCCACTCGCTCGTGCCCCAGTACAGCGCCTTGCCGGCGACGATCATGTCGTTCATCGCCCGCACGGTTTCCTCGATCGGCGTGCTCGGGTCCGGGCGGTGGCAGTAGACGAGGTCGATGTGATCGAGACCGAAGCGCGCGAGGCTGCCGTCGATGGCCTGCATGAGGTACTTGCGGTTGAGCGTGTCGCGGCGGTTGACGGCGCGGTCGGCCGGCGTGCTGCGGTCCAGGCCCCAGAAGAACTTGGTCGAGACGACATAGTTCAGGCGCGGCCAGCCGAGTTTCTTCAGCGCCGCGCCCATGATCTCCTCGCTCTTGCCGAGCGCGTAGGCCTCGGCGTTGTCGAAGAAGTTGACGCCCGCGTCGTGCGCGGCGGCGAGCATCTCCACTGCCTGCGAGGCATCGACCTGGTTGTGGTACGTGACCCAGGAGCCGAGCGAGAGCGTGGAGACGCGCAGGCCGCTGCGGCCGAGGTGTCGATATTGCATGGTGGGGCCTCAGGACAGGGTGGGCGTTCGTGGAAGCACGGGTCTAGGGTAGCGCAACCGGCGTGTGCCGCATCAGGCAGGGCCTCGGGTGCGCGACACCCAAGTCAGCCCCGTCATCCCGACTGGCCCGACGGCCCCCGACCCCCGCGCACCCGGCCGACTCAGCCGCGTGCCACGGCCGGCCCGGCCACCTCGACGCCTGCGGTGAAAGCCTCCTCGAACACCGAATAGCCGGCCAGGTCGCTGTGCGCGAAGCGCAACCGGCCGCGCGCGGCCCGCAGCGCCACGAGGGCGGCGTGGCGGTGCACGCCCGGTCGCGGCACCGCCATGGCGTGGCCGTAGCGCATGAGGTCGATGCGCTGCACGCGCTGGCGCAGGTCGGGGTGCGCCGCATCCAGCTCGGCGAGCACGCGCTCGCCCCAGGGCCGCGGGTTGGGCTCCAGCAACGCGGCGCGCTCGCCGATGCCGATGGCGTGGTAGGCCGTGAGCACGGGGGCAGCGCCGCTGGTTGGCACCGGGCTCAGGCGCTGATGCGTCGCGTCGACGTATCCGAGGCCGCGCCCGCCGTGCACGACGTTGTCCCAGGCGGGTGGCGCGCCGGTCCCGCGGTCGAGCAACGGGCGGTCGAGTTGCAGGTTGGCCACCAGCCAGGGCGCGTGGACGATCGCCGCGGCCGCGGACTGCAGGGCCGAGCGCAGCGGCGCCGCGGCGGGCACGGCAATCCGTTGCGCCACGAAAAGAGGCAGTGCCAGCACCACGATGCCGGCCTGCCAGGTGCGCAAGGCCTGCTGCTGCTCGTCGAAGGCGAGCACGGCGACATGGTGCTTCTCCTCGCGCACCGCGAGCACGGTGTGGGCCGCATGCAGCCGGCCGCTGCCCAGCGGGGCGGCCAGCCGCTGCGTGAGCCAGGCGTTGCCTTCGGGCCAGGTGAACACGCCCTCGCGAGCGGGTTCCGCGACCTCACCCTCGGCCTCGCTGCCGGGCGCGGCGAACCCGTGCCGGCTGGCGAAGTAGTGCACGCCCGCCCAGGCCGAGACGACGCCGATGCCGGCGCCGTAGTCGTCGCGGCAGCAGTAGTCGAGGTACGCCGTGAGGGCGGGGTCCGACAGGCCCTCGCGCGCCAGCCAGGCGGCAAAGGTCTGGTCGTCGAGCGCCGCCAGTTCGGCGCTCCACGCCGCGCGGTGCGCGGGCAGCGCGAAGGCCGCCCGGCCGGCCGGGCGCGAGGGCCGCTGCAGCGAAGCGACGAGGGTGGCGAAGCGGCGGTATTGGTCCAGCCGCGGCGAGCCCGGGGCGGCCGGCGGCAGCAGGCCCTCGATCCACTGCCCTTCGAAGAAGAGGCGCTCCTGCGGGCTGTGGCACAGGTGTCGCTCCTCGGCGTGCACGCGCCCGGCCGCGTCGGTGCTGAGCAGGCCGATCTCGTGCAGCCACTCGCTCACCTCGCGCGCCTGCGGCCCCGGCACGGGCAGGTAGTGCGCGCCGAGCGGGCAGGTCGTCCCGGCCATCGCGTGGGGGCGGGCGTTGCCGCCGGCGGTGTCCTCGAGCTCGAGCACGTGCACGTCGTCCACGCCCCGGCGCATGAAGGCGCGGGCGGCCGAGAGGCCGGCGACACCGCCACCGAGCACCAGCACGGCCGCGCGGCGGGCGGGCG
>JALHOU010000168.1 GCA_022842825.1 Rubrivivax sp. | reverse complement strand
TGCCGCCTGGCGGCGGCTGGCGCAGATGGCGCGCACGCAGGGCGACGAGGCGCGCGCCGCCTCGTGCGACCGCACGGCCGCGACGCTGGAGTGAGCCCGCCCGCGGCCTCGTCGGCCTGTGCGCCTGCGATATACTGCGCGGCTGTCGCGCGGCTGTAGCTCAGTTGGATAGAGTACTTGGCTACGAACCAAGGGGTCGTGGGTTCGAATCCTGCCAGCCGCGCCAAGATCCAGCGCAAACGGCTCAGAAGCTTCGGCATCTGAGCCGTTTTGCCTTTTCCGCCCAGCGGTCCCGGGGGGATCGCGACGAGCCCGATCCCGCGTGAAGCCTCAGCGCGGTTCCGGCGGTTCCGTCGGCTTCGGCGCGATGGCGCTGCTCGCTTCGGCTTCCACGGAGCGGCGGCGGAGTCGCTCGATCAGGTCGCTGGCTGGCCCCTGGCTCTCGGCGCCGCCCTGGCCGGCGCGGGCGTCCGGGGAGGCGCTGCGTGACGCGTCTCGGGCGAGCGCATCTGAGGCGATGGACTCCTCGGCGGGCGCAGCCCGACGCGGCAGCACACGCAACGCGGCCAGGGCGCCGACGAAGGCCGCGAGCAGCCCTGCGATGGCGACGAGCAGGCGCTCGCGCCGCAAGACGGTGATCGATTCGGCCAGTTCGCTGTCCAGGTGGGTGACGAGCGCGGCATGGGCGTCGAAGCCCAGCACCTGCGCACGCCTGGCGACGTTCTGGGCCGGCATGCCGGTGGCGCTGGCGGCGGCCGACTCGGCCAGCGCCGCGGCGCCCTGGCGCAGCGCCACCAGGGCGCGCACGAGGGCCGGGCTGGGCGCCGGCGCGTCGGCACCAGCGGCATCGAGCGCGGCCAGCGCGAGGCCCGCTTCGCTGTCGACGCGGCGGGCAGCTGGCAAGGCCTTCGGGGTCGGTGCGGTCGGTCCGGTGGCGTCGCGCAGAGGCGTGGTGGCTGGAGCGACTGCCGGCGCTGCCAAGGGGTTCATCAGCGCGGCCAGCGCGCCGGTGTATTGCGGCAGCGTTCGCAGGGCGAGAGTCCACTGTTCGTGTGCGAGCGCCCGACCCGTCTGGCCGTGCAGGCCGCCGGCTGCTGCAGCCAGATCCATGATGACGAAGGCCTGCTCGTGCAGGAGTTCGTGCGTCGCATCGCTCTTGGCCACCGGGATCTGCCGACGGCCGATGCCCACCAGTAGACCTGCCCACTCGGCGCGCAGCTGGTCGGCTTCGTCCAGCGCCCGGTGCAGTCGAAGCGACTCGAGGTTGGCGACGAGCGCGCCCACCTCACCGTCCACCGCCTGCTGTCGCCGCAGGCGCTCGGGTTCCTGCTCGCTGCGACCGGAGAGCACGGCGGCCGCATAGGGCCGGTGAGCGCCGAATGCCCGCTGCGCGTGCGCAGCAAGGGTCACCGCCTCCAGGGCGCGGCGCGCGTCAAAGGCGACCTTCAACTCCAGCCCCTGGCGCCGCCAGACCTCGGCCAGCGGCGCAGCGACGATGGCCGTGCCCAGCACGACGAGCAGTGCGAACCGGCGGCTGAGCCGGGTGAAGAGTCGCTGGGTCGAGGCGGGCGGCATGGTCGGGATGGGGGCAAGGGTGGGGGCCGGCGAAGGCGCCTTGGACGCTGCGCGCCCACGGCCTTTGCGGGCTGACGGGCGCGAGCGGGTTCCGGGGCCTCTTCGGGGTATCGACCGTGCAGGCCGTCACTTGAATGGCGGACGCGCCTGTGGCGCGGCCAGGCCCCGACTGCGTCCACAATCGGGGCTCTGCCCCGACCTGTTCCAGCCAGCCGGACATGACGCCCGCCGACGACGACAAGACCGCCTTCACCCCGCGCGACGGTGCGAGGGGCGGCGACGGGTTTCCTCCCACCAACTTCGCGCCTACCGCGCCTGTGGAGCGGACCGAGTTGATGGCGCCGCCGGCGCAGACGAAGGCGGCCGACCTGGGCAATGTGCTGCCGGTCGGCACCCGGCTGCGGGAGTTCGAGATCACCGGGCTCCTGGGGGAGGGTGGCTTCGGCATCGTCTATCTGGCCTACGACACCTCGGTGCACCGGCGCGTGGCGCTGAAAGAGTACATGCCGACTTCGCTGGCGGCGCGCACCGAAGGCGGTATCCAGGTCAAGAGCGAGCGCTACCGCGAGACCTTCGACGCGGGCATGAAGAGCTTCGTCAACGAAGCGCGGCTGCTGGCGCAGTTCGACCACCCTTCACTCGTGCGCGTTTACCAGTTCTGGGAAGGCAACGGCACGGCCTACATGGTGATGCCCTTCTACGAGGGCAAGAACCTGCGCGACACGCTGCGCGAGAGGCTGGCCGCCACGGGGCAGCCGCCCGACGAGGCCTGGCTGCGCACGCTGTTGCTGCCGCTGACGGAGGCGCTGCGCGTGATCCACGCCGAGAACTGCTACCACCGCGACATCGCGCCCGACAACGTCATGATGCTGGCCGGCGCCCAGCGGCCGCTGCTGCTGGACTTCGGCGCCGCGCGGCGCGTCATCGGCGACATGACGCAGGCGCTGACCGTGATCCTCAAGCCCGGCTATGCGCCGATCGAGCAGTACGCCGAGATCCCGGGCATGCGCCAGGGGCCCTGGACCGATGTGTACGCCTTGGCAGCCGTCGTGTACTTCGCCATCACGGGCAAGACGCCGCCGGTCTCTGTCGGGCGCATGCTCAGCGACAGCTACCAGCCGCTGGCGCAGACGGCGGCCGGCCGCTACTCGCCGCAGTTCCTCGAGGCGGTCGACCGCGCCCTCGTCGTGCGGCCCGAACAGCGCACGCCGAACATCGATGCCTTCCGCGAGGACCTCGGGCTGCTGGAGCCCGGCACGGTGGCGCGCGGCAGCACGCTGCTGATGCCGTCGCAGCCCGACGACCGCACGCGCATTGCGCCGCAGACGACAGCCCGGCAACCTGCCGGTGCGCAGCCGGCGCCCTGGTCGGGTGGGGCCGAGCCCACGCCGGTTCGGTCGGCGTCGGCGCAGACCCTCATGGGCGGCGCCGGGGCGGCGACGCAGATGCCGGCCCGCGGGGCGACGCTCATGCCTCCGCCCGTGCCGCAGCCTGCCGACGAGCCGACGCGCATCGCCCCTCGTCGGGCGCCACCGCCGGCCCCAGTGGCACGGAACACAGAGGCGACCGGAAGCGGCAGCCGCCGTGGGCTGGTGCTGGCCCTGGGCGGCGTGGCCGTGGTGGCGCTGGGCGCGGGTGGCTACTTCGCGCTGCGACCCAAGCGCGATCCCAACGTCGGGCAGGGGCCCGCACCGGCTCCTCAGCCGGCACCCCAGGCGACTCCTCAGTCGGCACCCCAGGCGGCGCCGGCGCCGATTCCTGCGCCGGCTCCCGTCGCCGCCGTGCCGCCGCCAGCCACTCCACAGCCGTTCGATGCCGTGCGCGAATTCGGCAAGGCGGTACAGGCGCAGAGCGCGGCCTTCGGCTTGCGCTCGACGCCGACCAAAACGACCTTGCGCGTGGGCGCTGACGAGTTCCGCTTCAGCGTGCAGAGCGAACGCGGCGGGCACCTCTATGTGCTTGGCGTCGGGCCGGACGGCGCGCTGGCGCAGATCGTCCCGAATCGACGCGTACCGCCCGTGGTGCTGCGGCCCGGCGAGACCTGGAAGTTCCCTGTAGAGGGCCGCAACCAGCAGGCCGGCACGTTCGTTCTCCAGGCCGCCGAGCCGACGGGGCCGACTTATCTCCTCGTGATGGTGTCGGCGCAGCCGCGCAGCTTCCAGGCCATGCGCCCGCAGGTCGAAGGCGATATCAGCCTCTTCGCGGGCGGCGACGTCGCATCGGCGGCGGTCGCCTCGCACGCCGGATCGGGCTCGGCGGTTGCCGGTCGTGCCGCTTGCGCGGCGGGAGCGCCCTGCGACGAGAGCTATGGGGCCGCCCTGCTCAAGTTCGACGTCGTGCGCTGAAGCGCGCAATATCGCCCGGGCCGTGAACAAGGCCTTCGTCAGGGAGTCCGACGCCGCCGACGAGGACGACGGCGAAGCCCCCGGCCTGCCCGCCTTGCCGGCCGGCGCACGCAACTACATGACGCCGGCGGGCTACCAGCGCCTGCGCGGTGAACTCATGACCTTGCTCGATGTCGAGCGGCCCAGGGTGGTGGAGGTGGTGTCGTGGGCGGCCAGCAACGGCGACCGCTCGGAGAACGGCGACTACCTCTACGGCAAGAAGCGGCTGCGCGAGATCGACCGGCGCATCCGCTTCCTCACGCGCCGGCTCGACATCGCCGAGGTTGCCGATCCGTGCGCCCACCACGGGAGCGACCAGGTCTTCTTCGGTGCCACGGTCACCTATGCCAACGGGCGCGGCGAGGAACGCACCATCACCATCAAGGGCGTCGACGAGGCCGACAGCCTGAAAGGCGAGGTGAGCTGGGTGGCGCCGATTGCGCGGGCCTTGCTGAAGGCGCGCGAAGGAGACGAGGTGACGTTGCCGACGCCCGGCGGGGTGGAGCGCATCGAAGTGCTCTCCGTGAGCTACCCGGAGCCGGCCCGGTAGCGCGACACCCGCTGCACCGTGGCCGAGCGCCGCAGCGCGCGCAGCACGTCGGCAAGGTGCACGCGGTCGCGCACGCTCACCATCAGCCGCAACTCGACAACATCGCTGCCGCGGCCGGAGTCCATGTCCAGGTGCGTGATGTCGGCCTCGGCGGCGCTGATGGCCGCGGCCACCTGCGCCAGCACGCCCTTGCCGTTGCTGACGAGCACGTGCACCGTGGTCTCGAAGGGGCGCGTCAGCTCGTCGGCCCACTCGACGTGCATCCAGCGCTCGCTGTCGCGCTCGTACAGCCGCTTGCCGGTGGGGCATTCGACGGTGTGCACGAGCAGGCCCTCGCCGCGGCCGAGGTAGCCCGCGATGGCATCGCCCGGGATCGGCCGGCAGCAGGTGGCGAACTGCACCGAGCCGCCTTCGCTGCCGTCGACGAAGACCACCCCCTGCGCAGACGATGTGTCCTCGGCGGCATAGCGGCCGAGGGTGAGCGAGACGGCGTCGGGCTTGATGCCACGCTCGCCCATCATGTGCGCCAGGCGCTTGGCGACGATGGTGGCCACCTTGCGTCCAAGACCCAGGTCGACCAGCAACTCGCCGCGATGCCGGTTGCCGCCCCAGCGCGCGAGCTGTTGCCACAGCGCCGCCGCTTCGTCGTCGCTCGGGTCGGCCGAGGGCATGGCAAGACCTTCGGCGCGTAGGGCCTGCGCAAGCATCTTCTCGCCCAGCGCGCGTGACTCCTCGGCCTCCATGTTCTTGAGGAAGTGGCGGATCTTGCTGCGCGCGCGGCCGGTGCGCACCATCGACAGCCAGGCCGGGTTGGGGCGCGCGCCGGGGGCGGTGATGACCTCGACGACGTCGCCGCTCTTCAACTCGGTGCGCAGCGCAGCCGGCTCGCCGTTGACCTTGGCCGCCACCATGTGCTGACCGACGTCGGAGTGGATGGCGTAGGCGAAGTCCACCGGCGTGGCGCCGCGCGGCAGCGCGAGGATCTTGCTGCGTGGCGTGAAGACATACACCGCCTCCGGATGCAGGTCGATCTTCACGTGCTCGAGGAATTCCGACGAGTCGCGCGTCTCGTCCTGGATGTCGAGCAGGCTTTGCAGCCACATCGAACTGAGCCGCTGCGCCTCCGCGGCCGCCTGCTTGTCGCCGCGTTGCTTGTACAGCCAGTGAGCCGCGATGCCGCTCTCGGCCACGGCGTGCATGGCCTCGGTACGCATCTGGAACTCGACCGCCGTGCCGAGCGGGCTCACGAGCGTCGTGTGCAGGCTCTGGTAGCCGTTGGCCTTGGGGATGGCGATGTAGTCCTTGAAGCGCCCGGGTACCGGCTTGTACAGCTGGTGCAGCACGCCGAGGGCCACGTAGCAGTCGGTGAGCGACGGCACGACGATGCGAAAGCCGAACAGGTCGTTCACCTGCGCGAAGCCGGCGTGCTTGTCGCGCATCTTGCGGTAGATGGAGTAGACGGTCTTCTCGCGCCCGCTCACCTGCACCTTCAGCTTGTGCTGCAGGAAGGCGCGTTCGACTTCCTTGCGCACGCGCTCCACGATGTCGCGCCGGTGGCCGCGCGCCCGCACGAGTGCCTTGGCCAGCGCCGCGTGCCGCCAGGGGTGCAGCAACTCGAAAGCGAGCTCCTGCAACTCACGATAGATCTGGTTCAGGCCCAGCCGGTGCGCAATGGGCGCGTAGATGTCCAGCGTCTCGCGGGCGATGCGGCGGCGCCGATCGGGCGCCAGCGCACCGAGCGTGCGCATGTTGTGCAGCCGGTCGGCGAGCTTGACAAGCACGACGCGCACGTCGCGCGCCATCGCCAGCAGCATCTTGCGGAAGCTCTCCGCCTGCCCTTCCTCGCGCGTGCTGAACTGCAGTTTGTCGAGCTTGGTGAGGCCGTCAACGAGGTCGGCGGTCGGCGCGCCGAACTTCTCGATCAGCTCGGCCTTGGTGACGCCCTGGTCCTCGATGGTGTCGTGCATGAGCGCGGCCATCACGGCCTGCGCGTCGAGCTTCCAGTCGGCCACGAGGCCGGCCACGGCGATGGGGTGCGTGATGTAGGGCTTGCCGTCGGCACGGAACTGGCCCAGGTGGGCCGCGTCGGCAAAGCGGTAGGCCTCGCGCACGAGCTTGACGTCGGCCTTGGCGAGGTAGCCGAGCTTGTCGGCCAGGGCCTGGAAGGAAGACGCTTCCTGGTGCCGGTCGTCTTCGGCGGCCGGTGGGGTCGTGCGCTGCAGGCCTTGCAGCCCTTGCAGGGCGGAAGGCAGGAACTCGGCGGCCAGGGAGCGCAGGCTCATGGCCGGAATTTAGCGGAGTTCGTGCTCGGCGCTAAGTTGTCACCCCGCAAGGATCGGCGGGCGGATACGGCCCAGACCCCGGGTTGGCGCCGCCTGGGATGCCGACCAGGCAAGCCTCGGCGGAGGCGGGGACGGGCGCGCTGGTAGGCAGTGAAGGCGGGCGGAAGGGGGTGGGGCGACGCCCCCGGCCTCTGGCCGCTACACCGGCACCTTGCGCAGCATCTCCAGCCCGACCTCTCCCGCTGCCACCTCGCGCAGCGCGGTGACGCCGGGCTTGTTCTTCGTCTCCACCTTGGGCGCATGCCCCTGGCTCAGCATGCGGGCGCGATAGGTCGCGGCAAGCACCAGCTGGAAGCGATTCGGAACCTTGGCGAGGCAGTCCTCGACGGTGATGCGGGCCATGTTCGGGCGGTGGCTGCACCCATGGGGGCAGTCAGCAAGAGGGCGAAGCGTCGAAGTATAGCCGCCTCCCATGGCAACCCGACTCGGGTGTTGCTTGGCCAGGCCGCGGGCAGGCGCGATGTGCATCGCTATCGGCGCCCATCACGGCCCGACGGCCGGATGACAAATTCGTAATCCCGGCTTGTCCTCGGAGATGCGAGCATTGCGCCCGTGTCGAGTGCGACCGTCGCCTCTGGGTCGACCGCCGTCACCGCGGCGCGCAAAGCCGGATCCGCCGCACACCCGAAGTATCAGCGCCATGCGACTCCTGGTCATCGAAGACGAATTCAAGCTCGCCCAGTACCTGCACAAGGGCTTGAGCGAGAGCGGCCACGTCGTCGACCTGGCGCACGACGGCATCGATGGCCGGCGCCTGGCTACCGGGGGCGAATACGACGTCGTGCTGCTCGATCTGATGCTCCCCGGGGTCGACGGCTTCGGCGTGCTCTCGGCGATGCGTTCGGGCGGCAAGCGCACGCCGGTGCTGATGCTGACCGCCCGCGACAAGATCGAGGACCGCGTTCGTGGCCTGGAGCAGGGCGCGGACGACTACCTGGTCAAGCCCTTCGCGTTCTCCGAGCTGCTGGCGCGCATCGGCGCCCTGGCCCGACGCGGCGCCACCGGCGCGCCGCAACCTGCGACGCAACTGCGCCTGGCCGACCTCGAGGTGGACCTGATTAGCCGCAAGGCGCAGCGCGCGTTGCAGCGGCTGGACCTCACGGCCAAGGAGTTCAACCTGCTGGCGCTGCTGTTGCGCCGGCGCGGCCAGATCCTCTCGCGCACCACGCTCGCCGAGCAGGTGTGGGACATGAACTTCGACTCCGACACCAACGTCGTCGAGGTGGCCGTGCGACGCCTGCGCGCCAAGCTCGACGACCCCTTCCCGGCCAAGCTGCTGCACACCGTGCGCGGCATGGGCTACGTGCTGGAGGAGCGCGCATGAAGACGGCGAACACCCCAGCATGCGGGCGCGTCTGCAGCCACTCCATCAGTGCGCGGCTCTCGCGCAAGCTCGCGCTCTTCACGATGATCGTGCTGGGCGTGCTGTTCACCGTCACCTGGCTCATGGTGAAGGTCATCCTGCTCGAGCGAAACGGACAGGACCTGCAGGCGCGTTGCGAGATGATCTCGAACGTCGTGGGCCGGGCGGCCAGCGGCGGCGAGGCGGCCGTGATGGCGCGGCTGCTCGCCGACGCGCCGATGCGTGCGAAGACTCGCCTGCAGGTCTGGCGGGCCGACGGTCGCCTTCTCTTCGCCGATGACGACAGTGCGGCACTCGACAGTTCGGAGCACAAGCGCGTGCACGACTTCGAGATCCTCACGCCCGTCCTCGAGGGCGGCAAGGTCCGCGCCCGCTACACGGTCGATTACTCGCACGATGCGGCAATGGGGCGCCGCTGGGCCTTGATCCTGGCGGCCGTGACGCTAGCCGCCGGTGCCTTGGTCGGCGGGGGCAGTTGGTGGTTCGTGCGTCGCGGCCTGAGCCCGCTGCGCGAACTGGCCGCGCAGACACGTGCGATCCTGCCGAGCAGCCTCGACCGGCGGCTCTCGCTCGTCGATCCCGCCGAGGAGTTGCTCCCGTGGGTCGAGCAATTCAATGCCTTGATGGAGCGATTGGAGCGTGCCTACGCGCAACTGGAGGCTTTCAATGCCGACGTGGCGCACGAGCTGCGTACGCCGCTGGCCACGCTCATCGGCGAGACCGAGGTCGCGCTCTCGCGGGAGCGCAACAACGACGCGCTGCGCGAGACGCTGGTGTCCAACCTCGAGGAGATGCAGCGCCTGTCGGCGATGGTCAACGACATGCTCTTCCTCGCCCAGGCCGACCGCGGCGCGGTGGCGCGGCGCGGCGCGCCGGTGAGCCTGGCCGCGCTGGCGCTGCAGGTGGTCGAGTTCCATGAGGCGGCGCTGGAGGACTCGGGTCTGGCCCTGCGCATCGAGGGCGACGCCACGGTGCCGGTGGACGAGCCCTTGTTCAAGCGGGCACTGTCGAACCTGCTCGGCAACGCGACGCGCTTTGCCGACCACGGCTCGACCGTGGTCGTGCGCATCTCGGCCGAGCTGGCGCAGACGGCCGAGCAGGTGCAGGTGGTGGTGCAGAACCACGGGCGGTCGATCGCCCCGCAGCAGCTGCCGCGCCTGTTTGACCGCTTCTTCCGCGGCGACGATTCGCGGTGCTGCCCCGAGGAGCAGCATCATGGGCTAGGCTTGGCCATCGTCGCGGCGATCGCGCGCATGCACGCCGGGCGCACCGTGGTCGAGAGCGACGCCGGCCTGACGCGCGTCGGTTTCACGCTCGCGACGCGCTGACCGAGGCGCGTTTCTAGGGCGCCTCGCCGGCTTGGCGGGCCGCTGCGCCCTGGCCCTTCAAGCGAGCCCGAGGGCCGTGAAGACCTGCGATCGCGCGCGCCGCTGCGCCGCGAACTTCAACCGCTGGGAGTGCACCACGGCCTTCAGGTCGAACAGCGCCGTCTCGAACAGGCTGTTGACGATCACGAAGTCGAAGTGCCTGGCCTGCGCCACCTCGAGGCGGGCGTTCTCCAGCCGCGTGGCGATGACGTCGGGGCCGTCCTCGCCGCGCCGGCGCAGGCGCTGCTCGAGCTCCTGCCAGCTCGGCGGCAGGATGAAGATGAGCACGGCGTGCGGGAACAACTGCTTGATCTGCAACGCGCCCTGCCAGTCGATCTCGAGCACCACGTCCTCGCCCTGCATCAGGCGCTCCTCGATGGCCTTGCGCGAAGTGCCGTAGAGCTTGCCGTGCACCTGGGCCCACTCGAAGAATTCGCCGCGGTCGATCATGTCGCGGAACGTCGGCTCGTCGACGAACCAGTACTCACGGCCGTGCACCTCCTGCCCGCGCGGCGCGCGCGTCGTGTGCGAGACCGAGACGACCAAGTGCGAGTCGAGCTCGAGCAGCGCCTTGACGAGGCTGGACTTGCCCGCCCCGCTCGGGGCGGCGACGCAGAAGAGGTTGCCCGGGGTTTCCATCGTGAGTCGGCCGAGGCTACTCGATGTTCTGCACCTGCTCCCGCATCTGCTCGATCAGCACCTTCATGTCGACCGAGATGGTCGAAAGCTCAAGTGCTCCCGACTTCGAGCCGAGTGTGTTGGCTTCACGGTGCAGTTCCTGGATGAGGAAGTCGAGCCGCTTGCCGAGCTCGCCACCCTTGGCGAGCAGGCGGTCGATCTCGTCGAGATGGGAGGCCAGGCGCGTCAGCTCCTCCGAGACGTCGATGCGGATCGCGTGCGCCGCCGCCTCGGTGAGGGCGCGCTCCTGCAGCGTGCTCTCGGGGATCGCGGTGCCGACCTGCGCCGCGGCGAGCGCTTCGCGCCAGCGCTCCAGGAACCGCTGCTGCTGCTTATGCACGACGGCGGGCACGAGCGGTTCGGCCTGGCGCGCGAGCTCGCGCAGCCGACCGGTGCGCTCGGTCAGCGCCGCCGCCAGGCGCGCGCCCTCCCGCGCCCGGGCCTCGCGCAACCCGTCGACGCATCGGCGGGCCGCCTCGAGGGCGGGGACCTCCCACGCTGCACCGCCGCTCCCGGCGCGGCACAGCGTCAGGGCCTCGTTCACGGACAGCCCGCGAGCATCGGGCAGCCAGGCCTGCACCGTGCACTGAAGGCGCGACAGGCGGTTGAGCTGCTCGGCACTGGGCTGCGGCAGGCCATCGTCGGCGCCGCGGCTCGTGCTGGCCCGCACCTCCACCTTGCCGCGCCGGCAGGCACCGGCGAGCATCTCGCGCAGCGCCGGTTCCAGTGACCGTAGTTCGTCGGTTAGGCGCAGGTTCAGGTCGAGGAACCGGCCATTGACCGAACGGGCTTCGATGTTCACGCTGCCCAGCGCCAGCCCTAGTTCGACGGCCGCGCTGGCGTAACCCGTCATGCTATAAACCGCCATCGCGCGCGCGCCCTCTGCTTTCCCGCAGAGGCCCAGTCCGGGCCGTCGCGGGCACTCCTGCCACACCCCGCAACGATTATGTCAAAGCCCAAGCCAGCACCGTTGCCGTC
>JALHOU010000167.1:9731-11239 GCA_022842825.1 Rubrivivax sp. | reverse complement strand
GCGTCAGCGCGGCGGCGAGTTCCAGGTTCTCGGCCACCGTGAGGCCGGCGAACACGTTCTCGGTCTGTGGCACGAAGGCCAGCCCCGCGTGCACGAGCCGGTGCGCCGGCGTGCGCGTGATGTCGGTCTCGCCGAGCAACACGCGCCCGGCGCTCACGGGCACGAGCCCGGCCACCGCCTTCACGAGCGTGGACTTGCCGGCGCCGTTGGGGCCGAGGATGGCGACGATCTCGCCCGGCGCCACCGAGAGCGAGGCGCCGCGCACGATGGGCAGGCCCGGCTCGTAGCCGGCCTCGAGCCGCTCGATCGCCAGCGCCGCGCTCACGCGGCCTCGCCCAGGTAGGCCTCGACGACGCGCGGGTCGGCGAGCACCGTGGCGGGCGCGCCCTGCGTCAGCAGCCGTCCCTCGGCCATCACCAGCACCGGGTTGCACAGCCCTGCGACGAGGTCCATGTTGTGCTCGATGACGAGGAAGCTCACGCCCTGCTCGCGGTTCAGGCGCGCGATCATCTCCACGATCTGCTCCAGCAGCGCCGGGTTGACGCCGGCGCCCGGCTCGTCGAGCAGCACGAGCTTCGGCTGCGCCACCATCACGCGCGCCAGCTCGAGCAGCTTGCGCTGGCCGCCGGAGAGCACGCGCGCCGGCTGCTCAGCCAGGCGCGCGAGGCCGACGAAAGCGAGCCAGTGCATCGCCGCCTCGCGCGTGCGCCGCTCCTCGGCGGCCACGGCGGCCGGGCGCAGCCAGTTGGCCCAGGGCCGCTCGCCGAGTTGCCCGCGCGGCGCGAGCATCACGTTCTCGAGCACCGAGAGCGCCGGGAAGGGCCGTGGGATCTGGAACGTGCGCGCCAGCCCGGCGGCGAAGATGCGCCCCGGCGTCGCACCTGTGATGTCGTGCCCGGCGAGCGCGATGCGCCCGCCATCGGGCTTGAGTGCCCCGGCCAGGCAGTTGAAGAGCGTGGTCTTGCCCGCGCCGTTGGGGCCGATGAGGCCGGTGATGGCGCCGCGCTTGAGGGTAAACGTGAGGCCGTTCACCGCGCGGTGGCCGCCGAAGGCTTTGATAACCTCCCTCGCCTCGAGCAAAACCTCGCTCGCTGCGCCTGATTCCCCTCGCTGGGCGTCCTCCATGGGCGGGCGAGGATAGCGGATCGACCTGATGACCCCCCACCCTGCCCCCGACGACGACAGCTTCGAGCTCCACGACCTGCGCGTCGAGGTCGTGGCGCCGCCGGGCGCGCGCGTGCTGTGCGGCGCAAAGGTCGGCGATCACTTCGAGCTGCGCGGCGAGATGCTGCACCTGCCCCCGGGCCAGGCCTTCAGCATCTACTCGCTGGCGGCACTGCTGCCGCTGCTGCCGGCCAAGCAGCGCGCCACGCACCCGAACGACTGGATGAGCACCGATGCCGAGGTCGCCTGCCCGGACCCGAACTGCCCGACGCGCTTTCGCATCACGCGCCTCGCCAAGCGGCGATTCAGCCACGCGGCGACGACGGCGGTGCCGCTTCCAGTGA
>JALHOU010000167.1:0-9631 GCA_022842825.1 Rubrivivax sp. | reverse complement strand
GCGACGACGGCGGTGCCGCTTCCAGTGATGGCAACCGCCGCGGTGCCGCTTGCAGGGACGGCGACGACGGCCGTGCCGCCGAACAAGCCATGACCGCCATCGAGACGATCGAGCTCGCCCCCGGCTACCGCATCCCGCGCATCGTGCGCGGCGGCTGGCAGTTGGCGGGCGGCCACGGCGAGGTGATCGCCGACGAGGCCGTGGCCGACATGCGCGCCTTCGTCGACGCGGGCCTCAACACCTTCGACTGCGCCGACATCTACACCGGCGTGGAGGCGATGTACGGCCGCTTCAACGCGCTGCAGCGCGCCGCGGGCCGGCCGCTCCTGCAGGTGCACACCAAGTTCGTGCCCGACCACGACGACCTCGCGCGCGTCGACGAGGCCTACGTGCGCCGCATCGTCATGCGCTCGCTCGAGCGCCTGCAGGCGCCGCGCCTCGACCTCGTGCAGTTCCACTGGTGGGACTATGCCGTGCCCGGCTGCGTGCCCACCGCGCAAGTCCTTGCCAAGCTGCAGCGCGAGGGGCTGATCGCGCACGTGGGCGGCACCAACTTCGACACCGCGCACACGCGCGCCATGCTCGATGCCGGCATGCCGCTCGTGAGCATGCAGGTGCAGTATTCGCTGCTCGACCGGCGGCCCGCGTCGCAGCTGGTGCCGCTCGGCCGCGAGCGTGGCGTGTTGCTGCTCTGCTACGGCGCGCTCGCCGGTGGCTTCCTCACCGATGCGTGGCTGGGACGGCCGGAGCCCACGGAGCTCACCAACCGCTCGCTCATCAAATACAAGCTCGTCATCGACGACTTCGGCGGCTGGGCGGCCTTCCAGTCGCTGCTGGCCGCGCTGCGCGCCGTCGCCGACCGCCATGGCGTGAGCATCGCGGCCGTCGCGACGCGCTGGGTGCTGCAGCGCGAGGGTGTGGCCGCGGCCATCGTCGGCGCGCGCTACGCGCGGCACCTGCCCGACACGCTCGCCGTGTTCCGCTTCGCGCTCGATGCCGAAGACGAGGCGCGCCTGGCGCCGATCCTGCAAGCCCACCCGGGCCCCGAGGGCGACACCTATGCCCTCGAGCGCGACAAGGCCGGCCGCCACGGCCGCATCATGAAATACAACCTGAACAAAGACTGACCCCAGGAGTGAGAACCATGAAGAAGCTGATCCTTGCCGCCACCACCGTGGCCGCCGCCCTGACCCTGCAGCCCGCCCATGCGCAGGCGCCCTCGTGCACGCACACCGTGGGCATGGTGGTGTCGCTCACCGGGCCGGCGGGCCGCTTCGGCCAGGCCGCCGCCAAGTCGGTGGAGCTCGCCTTCAACGAGCTCAACAGCGCCGCCGGTGCCGGCGGCATCGCCGGCTGCAAGCTCGCCTTCGACCTGCGCGACGCGCAAAGCCAGGGCGCGGTGGCGGTGGACCAGGCGCGCCAGCTCGTCGACCTGAAGAAGGTGCCGGCCATCATCGGCGGCATCATCAGCTCGGTCTCCATCCCCATCGTCACGAGCGTGACGGCGCCCGCCGGCGTGGTGCAGATCTCGCCCGCCTCGACCTCGCCCACGCTCACGCGGCTGGGCAACGAGGGCACCACCAAGGGCTGGTTCTTCCGCACCATCACGAGCGATGCGCTGCAGGGCACGGCCGCGGCCAAGTACGCGCTCGACCAGGGGATGAAGACGCTCACCATCATCCACGTCAACAACGACTTCGGCGTCAACATGCTGGCCGAGTTCCGCCGCGCCTACGAGGCGCTGGGCGGCAAGATCACCGGCGTCACGCCCTACAACCCGAACCAGCCGAGCTACGCCGCCGAGGTAACCAACGCGCTCAAGGGCGACGCGCCGGCGCTGTACTTCATCGGCTACCCGGGCGACGGCACCAACATCATCCGCACGTGGATCCAGCAGGGCGGCCCGCGCAAGTTCCTCTTCAACGACGGCATGAACGCGGCCGACTTCATCAAGGGCGTCGGGCCGCAGTTCCTCAACGACGCCTTTGGCACCAGCAGCGGCACGAACAAGACGCCGAGCACCGAGTTCTTCGCCAAGGCCTACCCGGCGATGAGCGGCGGCTTCGACGCCGGCGCGCCGGCGGCCGACCGCGCCTTCGACGCCGGCGCCATCCTGGGCCTGGCTATCGCGCACGCGGGCAAGTTCGAGGCCGCGGCCATCCGCGACGGCATCCGCGCCGTCACCGGGCCGACGCCCAATGCCGAGGTCGTGCACGCCGGGCCCGAGGGCTTCAAGCGCGCGCTGCAGCTCATCCGCGAGAAGAAGCCCGTGCGCTACGTGGGTGTCATCGGCGCGGTGGCGTTCGACAAGAACGGCGACATCGTCGGGCCCTTCCGCACCTGGAAGCTGGTGAACGGCGAGGTCACGACCGTCGGCCAGATGAGCACGGAGGACGTGCAGGCGGTGCAGGCGAAGTTGCCGGCGCGTTGAGGCGCGTGGAGCGTTACGGGCCTGCTGCGTCGTGGTCGGGCGGCAGTGGTCGCGGATGCCCTCGGGTCGCCTTTCGCGCCGCGGCGCGCCAAGGCGGCCGGGTGGTCGGCTTCGCGAATGTCCTCTTCTGGCGGCCCAGCTTCGCTGGTCCCCCAGATGCCCCCTTGATTTCGCTGCGCCGACCACCCGGCCACCTTGGCGGGGATGTGCCATGGTCATCGACGAGGAGGTTCTCGGCTGTCTTGGCTTGCGGACACCACCCACGGTGCCGGATCGGGTCGCCGGGGTGCCCTGCAGAGCGAAATCAAGGGGGCATTCGGGGGACCAGCGAAGCTGGTCCGCCGAAAGAGGACATTCGCGGCGCAGGGCGCCCCGGTGGCCCGATCCCGCCACGGCGCGTT
The DNA here is from genome assembly GCA_022842825.1 of Rubrivivax sp. Lineage (GTDB taxonomy): Bacteria > Pseudomonadota > Gammaproteobacteria > Burkholderiales > Burkholderiaceae_C > Rubrivivax. Next base: position 6,799 of record JALHOU010000167.1, on the reverse strand, counting down.
GCGTGGCATCGCTCAACAGCGAACACCACGAAGCCAGCTCAATGAACGCCCGCCTCATCGCATGTGGGTCGCGCGAATCACGGTCGAGCGCCTGACATGAACCACAAGCCTCCGCGCATCACGCTTGCCGCCGGACTCGAGATCCCGCGCCTCGTCACGGGCCTGTGGCAGGTGGCCGACCAGGAGCGCAGCGGCACGCTGCTCGACCCGCTGCGCGCGAGCGCCGACCTCGCGGCCTACGCCGCGGCCGGCTTCGACGCCTTCGACATGGCCGACCACTACGGCTCGGCCGAGGTCATCACCGGGCACCTCTTGAACTCGCCCGCAGGGAAGGGGGTTCGGGCCTTCACCAAGTGGTGCCCGCCGCCCGGCCCGATGACGGCCGAGGTCGTGCGCGCCGGCGTGATGCGCTCGCTCGAGCGCCTGCGCGTGCCGCGCATCGACCTGCTGCAGTTCCACTGGTGGACCTTCGAGCACCCGGGCTGGCTCGACGCGATGGAGGAACTCGCGCGCCTGCGCGGCGAGGGCCTCGTCGCCCACGTCGGCCTCACCAACTTCGACACCGCGCACCTGCGCATCCTGCTCGCCGAAGGCGTGCCGGTGGCGAGCAACCAGGTCTGCTGCTCGCTGCTCGACCGCCGTGCCACCGAGGAGATGAGCGCGCTGTGCCTGGCGCGCGGCGTGAAGCTGCTGTGCTACGGCACGCTCGGCGGCGGCTTCCTCTCCGAGCGCTGGCTCGGCGCGGCCGATCCGGCCGGGGCCGGCGACATCCGCGACTGGAGCAAGATGAAGTACCGCCGCTTCATCGACGCGGTGGGCGGCTGGGCGGCGCTGCAGGGCGTGCTGCGCGTCGCCCAGCGCATCGGCGACAAGCACGGCGCCTCCATCGCCAACGTGGCCACGCGCTGGGTGCTCGAGCAGCCGGCGGTGGCCGCGGTGATCGTCGGTGCGCGCTTGCTGGAACGCGAGCACCGCGCCGACAACCTCCAGCTCTTCGACTTCGCGCTCGACGACGAAGACCGCGCTACGCTGGCCGAGGCCTTCGCGGGCACGAAGCGCATCCCCGGCGATTGCGGCGACGAGTACCGCCGCCCGCCCTTCCTCACCGCCAGCGGCGACCTCAGCCACCACCTGGACGCCTTGCCCAAGGTCTACGAGAAGCAGCCCGTGCCCGGGCACGCGGCGGGTGGCGAGCGCTGGCGCGTGAGCAGCGGCAGCCGCTGGGAGCCGCTGGCCGGCTACTCGCGCGCCGTGCGCAGTGGCCGGCGCATCCTCGTCTCCGGCACCACGGCCACGCATGGCGCCGGCCGGCTCGTGGGGCGCGGCGACGCCGGCGCGCAGGCGACCTGGATCCTCGACAAGATCGCCGCCAGCATCGCCTCGCTCGGCGGGCGGCTCGAAGACGTGGTGCGCACGCGCGTCTACCTCGCGAACGTGGCCGACTGGGAAGCGGTGTCGCGCGAGCACGGCCGCGTGTTCGGCGACATCCGCCCGGCCAACACGCTGCTGCAGGTGGGCGCGCTGGTGGGCGAGGGCTACGTCGTCGAGATCGAGGCCGAGGCCGAACTGGCCTGAAGCCCGTCGCCGCGACGACCGCCGGTCGATTCGCCGCGAAGCTGCGCATCGAGCTCCGTCGGCGGGGAGCGCCCCCCTACAACGCAGCGCCTGCCGTCCCACATCGGCGCGATGTCCGCCGAGCTGCGGCGGACCAACCTTGGCGACGTCATCACGCCACCAAGGAGCCTGCCATGACCGACTTCGTGACCCCGTTTCCCGCGCCCCTGCCGCCGGGCTTCCCGCCCGGCTTTCCGCCCTTTCCGCCGCCCGTTCCGCCGGAGGAGTGGCTCGACCTGCGCCGTCGCCACCTGGACCTGATCGGCAAGATCCGCCTGCCCTACTACTTCGGCTGCCGCCTGAAGATCCTCGTCGTCGCCGACAGCTTCCTCTACTTCAACGACGAGAACTTCGGCTTGTCGGAGCTCGTCGCCACGCTGCGCGGCATGTCCACCTTCATGTACCCCGTGACGGTGGACCTGGCCCACCGCCGCAATCCCGGCGCAGCCCGTCTCGCGGGCGCCGCGCCGAACTACACCTTCACCTACGACCACCTGAAGCAGTACCACCAGGTGTGGCTGTTCGCGGCCGACTATCCCTCCCGCACGCCGCCGGGCGGTGTCGTGCCACCTCCGATCACCGACACCGAACGGCGCGCGCTGCGCCGCTTCATGGACGAAGGCGGCGGCGTCTTCGCCACCGGCGACCACGAGGACCTCGGCGCCACGGTGGGGGGCTACATCCCGCGCGTGCGCAACATGCGCCAGTGGTTCTTTCCCGCCGTCGGGCCGCAAGGCGAGCCGGTGGCCCCGCATGGCGGCAATGCCACCCGGCACGACACCAACCGCGCCGGCCACGACGGCATGTTCTCGTTCAACGACCAGAGCGACGACATCCCGCAGGCCATCACGCCACACTACTTCGGCGGCCTCGTGCAGACGGTGCACCCGGTGCTGTGCACGCCCAGCGGGCCGATCCGCGTGCTGCCCGACCACGCGCACGAGGGCCGCTGCGTGATCCCTGCCAACCTGGCCGGCAACTACACCATCGGCGCCGACAGCTTCCGCGAGTACCCCGACGGGCCCGACGGCAGCCCGGTCGCGCCGGTCATCGCGGCCACGGCGACGATGATCGCCGGCGCCGCCGCGCCCGAGTTCGGCAAGCCGCCGGTGCCGGGCGGCAGCTTCGGCGTCATCGGGGCCTGGGACGGCAACCGGGCCGGCGCTTTCGGACGCGTGGTGGTCGACGCCACGTGGCACCACTTCATCAACGTCAACCTCATCGGCGACCGGGACCTCGGCCCGCCCGCGGCGGCCAACCCCAAGACCCTGGGCTTCCTGCACACGGCTGCCGGGCAGGCGCACTACGAGCGCATCAAGACCTACTTCCGCAACATCGCCAACTGGATGACGCCCCGCTCGGTGCGGCGGTGCCGCCTGCACCGGCACCTGTGGTGGCTGGCGCGCGACGGCGTGTTGCAGGAAAGCCTGCGCGGCGACGAGCTCGCGGTGGCCGGCCGCATCGCCTTCCATCGCCTGCGCTGGCTCGGCCCCTGCGACCGGCTTTCCATCCTCGACGACCTGGTGCTGGAGCTGAAGCCGGACCTGCGCCGCCTCATCGACCCCTGGGCGCCGGTGAAGGGCGACGGACGCCGGCTGGCCGGGCTGCAGACGCGGGACGCGCAGCAACTTGCCGATGACCTCGTCGCCCACGTGCTGGGTGGTGCGGTGCTGGAGATCTCGCGCCTCGACCTCGATCCGGCCGACCTGCTGGCGCAGGCGGGGAAGAAGGGCAAGGTCAACCTCGAGGAGAACTTCGAGGTCAAGGCGCTGAGCAAGGCCGTGGAGGCGGGCGCGCGTGCCGGCGTGCAGGACCTGGCCGCGCGCATCAAGGCACAGGCGGCGGCGCTCAAGGGGGTCTCGGCGTTGCTGGAGTGAAGCCAGGCCGCGGCGGCCGGTGCGTCGCCCCGGCGCCGTTCAAGGCAGCACGGCCGCCTCGCGCACGAAGCGCGTCGTGTAGGTCTTTGCGAGTTCCACCTTCTTCGGGTCGAGCAGCTTCTGCGCCACGAGCATGTCGTAGGTCTTCTTCATGCGCGCGTCGGTGATGACGCCGATGCCCAGCTTCGCTGCATCGCCGCCCAGGACCATGCCGGTGCTCTTCAGCAAGCCGATGGCGTGCGCGATGCGGTCGTCGCTCATCGGCGGGTTGTCCTTCCTGATGAGGGCGTTGGCGGCGGCAATGGTCGCGGCGTCGCCCTGCAGGTAGCTCTTCCAGCCCAACATGCTGGCGCGCACGAAGGCGGCAATGGCGCGCTCGCGCTCGCGCAGCGTCTTGGCCATGCAGACGATGGTGGTCGAGTAGGGCGGCCAGCCGTGGTCGGCGAGCAGGAAGACGGTGGGCTTGAAGCCGCCCTCCTTCTCGATCGAGTAGGGCTCGCTCGTCAGGTAGCCCTGCTGCACGGCGTTGCGGTCGGCGAGGAAGGCCTGGTTGTTGAAGGTGTAGGGACGCGTCACGGCGTCGTCGAGCCGGTACGTGCTCTTCAACCACGGCCAGAAGGTGCTGTAGGCGGGCGTGGCGAGCAGCAGCGTCTTGCCCTTCAGGTCTTCGAGCCGCTTCACGACGTCCGGGTGGCCGACCATCACGATGGCGTCCTTCTGGAAGGCCGCGGCCACCGTCACGGCCTCGATGCCCTGCTCCCAGGCCGAGAGCGTCTGCACGTCGAAGCCCATGATGCAGTCGGCCTGGCTGGCGGCCAGCAGCTGCAGGCTGTTGACCTGCGGGCCGCCCATGCGCAGCGTCACGTCGAGTCCCGCCTGCCGGTACAGCCCGGTGGCGAGCGCCTGGTAGAAGCCGCCGTGCTCGGCCTGCGCAAACCAGTTGGTGATGAAGGTGAACTTCTCCGGCGCGGGCCGTGTGGGTTCGGCGGGTGCGGTCTGTGCCTGGGCCGGTGGGGCCAGGTGGGCCAGTGAGACGAGCACGGCGGCGGCGAAGCCTCGCCAGCGCCGCCGCGTGGCGGCGATCGAACGGGTCATGACGGATCCTCGGCATACCGGGCGAAAGACAGTCGCCCGCAGTCGCGCCCGAGATGGGCGCGGCGCGCAGCATAACGAGTCGGCCTCGACCCGGCCGCTGCCCGGTTGCGGCCCCAGTGCAGCCTCAGTGGAGCCTCAGTGGAGCCTCAGTGCAGCCTCAGACTGCAGGCCGCAGGCCGTACCGCGGGCCGCCTATGGCGGCAGGCCCCTCAGCACCGCCGCCACGATGGGGAAGGCGGCGCCCTGCTCGGCCAGCATGTGCGAAGTGGCGAGTGCCACGAAGTCGCGCCAGCGTTCGAACTCGAACGCTGCCGACTCGGCCGACCAGCGGCCGGTGGCCGCGAGATCGGCGAGGGCAGGGCGGCACTGGCTCCAGGCGCGCGCGAGCAGGCCGTGCTCGGCCTCCAGCCGCCCGGCGAGCACGGCGCCGGCCGGCCCGCCGAGCCGGCGCAGGATGGGCAGCACCTCGCGCTCCTCGAGTGCCCGATGCGCCGGTCCCTCGGCGTCGAGGCAGTTCAGCACCCGCGCCGCGTCAGTGCGGGCCTGTTCGTCAGGCCCTTGACGCTGCAGGTGGCGCGGCAGGCCGCGCAGCACCTGCAGCACGTGCTCGAAGCGCTCGTGGCAGGCGCAGAACTCGGCCAGCGCCGGCAGGGTGCAGGGGTCCTCGCGGTCCTCGGCATCTTCAGGGGCCTTGCCACTCGTGGCGCGCGGTTGCGGCGGTTGCAACGTGGGCGGTGCCGCGGGGGCGCCAGGAGCTCCGGGGAGCGGGGGCGTGCTGTGCGGCATTGCAGCTTCTCCCGTGGGCGGCGCGCCACGCGCTACCAGCGGCCCCGCAAGGCCATCCGCCACGTGCGCGGGGCCTCGGCCCAGGTGAACAGCGGCGAGCGCTGCGCCAGATTCAACTCGCCGAGGTTGCTCACGCCGAGTTCGAGGTCGAGGCCGGGTTCGAGACGGCGCCCCACCGAGGCGGCCATGCTGGTCAGTGACGGCACCTGCTGCGGCGATTGGCCGGCCGCTGCGGCGGCGAGCAGCTGCGTGCTCACGTGGTCCAGGCGCCAGCGGGCGTGCCAGGGGCCCTCGGACCACTGCAGCCCCAGGCCGGCCGCGATGCGCGGCCGCCGCTCGAGGCGGTTGCCGGCGCCGTCGGTCGCGTGCAGCCACTGCCAGTTGCCGGTGACGGTGAAGCTGCCCTCGCGCAGCGTGACGGCCAGCTCCAGGCCCTGCAGGCGAGCCTCTTCGAGGTTGGCGAAGATGTACTGGTCGCGCCCGGCCACCGTGCCCAGGAAGCGCGGCACGATCAGGTTGTGCACGCGGTTATGGAACAGCATCGCCGTGGCGCCGAGGTCGGGCCGGTCGAAACCGACGCCGACCTCGAACGCGGTGTTGGTCTCGGGCCGCAGCGAGGGCTCGGAGAAGAACGTGTTGGGCCCTTCGTCCTCGGCATAGCCCGGGGTGATCTGCTTCAGCGTCGGCGGCTTGAAGCCGCGGCTCGCGCCGCCCTTGACCGTCCACTGCGGCGCCGCGCGCCACACCCCATAGAGGCGCGGGCTCCACACGTCGCCGAAGCGCTCGTGCTCGTCGTAGCGCAGGCCGCCACTCAGCGTGAGCTCGCGCGTCGCCGCGAACTCGTCGTGCGCATAGAGCGAGCGGTGCTCGACCGAGCCACGCCCGCCGGGCAGCGCGGTGTTCGACAGCCGCTCGCGCCGGCCCTCGAAGCCGGCCACCACCAGGTGGTCGGCGGCCGGGCGGCCGGAGACCTGGCCGTCGAGCACGTCGTCGGCGAGCGCGTTCGAACGCAACGCGGCCACGCCGTTGCTGCGCGCGTTGACCATCACGAGGTGGCTGCCGTAGGCGACGAGCCGGCTGCGCCACTCGCCGCCGCCCTCCCAGTCGGCGAACCAGCTGAGCGCGCCGTGGCTGCGGCGGATGTCGGTGTCGCTGTAGAACACGCGGCGCCGGCCGCTGCGCTCGACCGCGTGGCCGAAGCGCTCCTCCAGCCCGTCGCGCAGGTCCAGCTCGAAGCGGTGGTAACGCGCCGCATCCCAGGCCAGGCGCAGGCCGGCATCGTGCTTGTGGCGGCCTTCCAGTTCGGCGATGCGCGGGTCGGTGGACGAGGCCACGGCCGCGCGCCGCGAGTCGGCCGCGACGATGGCGATGCGCAGGCCCTCGGCCAGCGGGCCCGAGACGCGCGCGGCGGCGCGATGGCCGCCGCC
>JALHOU010000166.1 GCA_022842825.1 Rubrivivax sp. | reverse complement strand
GGCACCGTCACCATCGCCGGCAGCGGCGCCGGGGCGGGGGTCACGGTGAGTGGGGGCGTCATCAGCGCCAGCGCCAACACGGCCGTGGTCACCATCGCCACCAGCGGCGATGCGGCGTTCGGGGCGTCCGCGCTCAGCGTCACCGCCTCGGCCAGTGGCGTGACGGTCGCACCGGCCAGCTACACGCTCACGATCACGGACCCGGCGCGCTCGGGGCCCATCCCCGCGGCCTTTGCGCGCGTGGGGGGCGTCTACCAGCTGCCCGACTACCCCTCGACGCGGCAGCTGAGCTGGGTGCTGGCGCAGCTCGCGGCAGGCACCACCACCTTGCAGGACATCAACGCTCGCTTCACGCCGCAGGCGCTGGCCGCCACTTCGGCGGCGCAATGGCAGGCGTTCTTCCAGACGCTGCGCACGAGCTCGCCGGGCGCGGTGGTCGTGGACCTGGTCGCGGCCACGCCGGTGCAGGTGGTGGCCTTGATCGGCACGCCGGGCAGCCCGGCCACGGGGCGCTACCTGACGTTGACCACGCAGTACGCTGGCGGCGGCCTGATCGACGCCTTGAGCGCGCCCGCCTTCGCCCTGAACGGCAGCGTGCAGTTCGCTGCCGACCAGGGCCTCACGATGGCGCAGGCGGCCGACAAGTTCCTCACCCTGGCACCCAACGCCTCGTTGCTGGTGGCGCGCATCAACAACCAGCAGTGCATTCCAGTGGAGCAGCGCAACGCCACCGTGCCGCGGGCCACGGGCTCGATCTTCAAGCACTGGGTGCTGGGCGCGCTCGGGCAGACGGTGCAGGAAGGCGCCGTGAGCCCGACCACGACGCTGGCGCTGAGCGTGGCCGAGACGGTGCGCGGCAGCCTGCTCGCCCGCGAGCCGGTGGGCACGCCGTTGTCCCTGTCCGACATGGCCACGCTGATGATGGGCAACAGCGACAACACCGCCACCGACCATCTGCACCAGCTCGTCGGCCGGGCGCGCACGGAGGCCGCGCTCGTGCGCTTCAAGCACGGCAACCCGGCGCTGATGACGCCGTTCCTCTCCGTCAACGAGCAGTTCAACCTGTTCGCCGGTGTCTCGCTCGCGGACGCCGAAGCCTATGCCGCCGGCACCGAGGCCTACCAGCGCAGCTACACGGACTCCGTGCTCGAGCCACTGGGCCCGGTGGCGGGTTCGCAGCAGCACCGCTCGATCTACCTCACCGGCTCGTGGCAGTCCACGGCGCTGGATGTGTGCGCCGTGTACGCCGGCATGCGCCGCTACGGCGACCAGACGCAGGCCTTGCGCCTGATCGACCGCGCGCTGAGCTCGCAGGTGGCGCAGCCCTTCGTGCGCAACGAATGGGAGCGCGTCTGGTACAAGGGCGGCAGCCTCGAGGCGACGACAGGCCTGATGGCGCTGACGCACTCGTGGCTGCTCGAGAGCGACTCGCGCGGCACCTTCGTCGTCGTGGCGCTGGCCAACAACCAGGCCGGTGGCATCGACATCTTCCAGGTGCAGTCGGTGACCTCGCGCATCCTGCAGCTCGTGCGCGCGTTGTAGCGGGCAGCCATGAGAGCAGGATCGGGCGGGCGGTGCCGGGCGCGGCGGCTGTGGGCGGCGCTGTGCGCTGCGGGTGCGATCGCCTTCGCGCCCGCGCTGCACGCGCAGATCGACCGGGTGGGTGAGATCGACCTGGCGCCGACGGCCGCGGCGCGCGCCGAGATCGAGCAGCTGGCCGAGTGGCCCATCAGCGGCTTCGGCACGGCGCGCATCGTGCGATTGCACAAGCGCGGCAATGCGCGCCTGCGCCTGGGCCGCTATGCCGTGGCGGTGGTCGACCTGCGCGAGGCAGCCGACCTGAAGCCGCCCGAGGAAGCGCAGGCCGACGGCTGGGGCACGCGCCTGGGCGTTGAACACGACCTGGTGATGGCGCTATGGCACGCGGGCGACCTGGTGGCGGCGCTCGAGTTCCAGAAGGCGCGCGTCTTTCCGCCCAACCGCCTGGCCTCCAAGCACTGGCTGACGGCCGAATTGCAGCACTCGCTCGGCCTGCTGGAGGACGCTGAGCAGAGTGTTCAAGCCGCCCGGCGGGCATTGCTGGAGCTGCGCCACAACCCCAGGCTGCGCGCGCCCTGGGGCGACAAGCTGGCACCGGTGCTGGAGACAGGCTGGGCCGCGCTTGTCGACAACACCGAGGCCGAAGTGCTGGAGCTGCGCGGTCGGCTGAGCGAGGCCGAAGGCCCGCGCCGACTGGCGCTGGGCCGCGCGCGCGAGCTGACGCCACTGGCGCAGGCGCTGCCGGAGAACCACGTCTGGCGCTGGCGCTATGCGCCCACGCTGAAGGCATGGGCGCAGCAGCGGCTGGCCGTGAACCTCGTGGCGCAGGGCCGCTCGGCCGAGGCCGAGGTGCTGCTGCGCGACACGCTGGCCGAATCGCTGCAAGTCTCCGGCTTGGGCCACGGTCCGGTCCGCATGGCGATGCTGGTGCTGGGCAAGATGCGCCTGCAGCAGGGCCGGCTGGCCGATGCCGAGCAACTGCTGCGCGCCGCGCTTACCCAGGCCGAAGCGACCGAGATGGTGCCGCACTCGCCCGCGCTCGCCGACCTCCGCGCGCAACTGGGCACGACCTGGGTGTTGCAGGGGCGAGATGTCGAGGCGGTACAGATGTTCGAGCGGCGCGCCGCTCCATGGGTGGCGGGCGCCTCGCCTGGCGGCGCGCCGCCAGGCTTGCGCATCGGCGCGCACATCGACTGGGCCTACGCGCTGGCACGCAACGGGCGGGCCGAAGCGGCACAAGCGATGTACGCCGAGCTGATCGACGCCGAGCAGCGCAAGCCCTTCGCCGATGCGCTGTTGCTGGCCCAGGCGCGTGGGTTGCAGGCGGTCGCACGGCTCGCGCCCGTCGGGCGGGTGGCGCCGCCTGAGCAAGGCGAGCGCGCCGGCATGCTGCGCGAGCTGGCCGCCGTGATGCCGGTGCTGCTGGCGCGCGCCGAAGCGGCGGCGCGAAGCGAGGCGGAAGACTTCGTCAACCAGTGGCGCCTGAAGATCATCGCCGAGGGCTATCTGCGGCAACTGGCCGATTGCGCCGCCGATGCCTGCAGGGTGCCCGGGCTGGACGTCCCGGCCGAAGCCTTCCGCGTGGCCGAAGCGGTGCGCGAGTCGCAGGTGCAGCGCGCCATGAGCACGGGCCTCGCCCGCGCCAGGCTGCCCGAGGCGCGACTGCAGGCCCTGGCGCGCGAGGACCAGGTGCTGCAGGTCCGCAGCCGGGCACTGCGCGAACTCGGGCAACGGTTGCTGCTGCGGCCACCCGAGCAGCGGCTGAACAAGATCGTGGCGGACCTGCAGCGCGACCTGGCACGCCTGGACGCCGAGCGCCGCGCCATTCAAGACGAGATCTCGCGGCAGTTCCCGGCCTATGCGGCGCTGGTGCGGCCCAGCCTGGCCTCGTTGGCGACGACGCAGAACCTGTTGCCGCCCGGCGAGGCGCTGGTGGCCCTGTACGTGTCGGAAGCGGCCACGTACGTGTGGACGGTCACGCGCGCGGCGGCGGCCTTTCGCGCCCTGCCGCGCGGCCGGGCCGAGCTTGCGGCCACCGTGCAGACGCTGCGCGAGCAGCTCGAGTTCGGCGAGGGGGCGCCAAAGCGCTTCAACGCGGATGCGGCGCATGCGCTCTATCGCGACCTTCTGGCGCCCGACGCAGGGCTGTGGGCCCATGCGCAGCTGTTGCACGTGGTGCCGCACGGTGCGCTGGCGCAACTTCCGCTGGCCATGCTGGTGACGCGCGAGCCGCGTGGCGGCTTGCCGCCGCGCTGGTTGATCGAGGATGTCGCCATCGACCAGCTGCCCACGGTGAGTGCTCTGCACTCGCTGCGCCGCGGCCCGCCGGTGGCTTCGGCCCAGCTCGCCTTCGTGGGGTTCGGCGACCCGGTGTTCGCGGAAGCAGCGGGCCCCGCCCCAGGCGTTGCCGCGCCGGTGCGCGGGGGGCTCGAGCGGACCGGCGTGCGCCGCCTGATCAGCCGCAAGACCGAGAGCGGTGTCGACGCGAGCGCGTGGCTGCAGGCGCTGACCAGCGGCGCTGGCGCTGGCGCCGGTGGCGCGGCCGGGTTGCCCGTGGCGCTGCCTCAGGCCACGCTCGCAGGCATTTTTTCGAACATGCCCCCGCTGCCGGACACGGCGCAGGAACTGCGCGACATTGCCGCCGCGGTGGGAGCGGATCCGACCCGTGACCTGCACCTGCAACTGGCGGCCTCGGAACGCAGCGTGAAGGCACTCGACCTCAGCAACTACCGGGTGGTGGCCTTCGCCACACACGGCCTCATGGCCGGCGACGTGGACGGGCTGGACCAGCCGGCGCTGGCCATGTCGAACCCGCAGCTCACGCGCGAGGGCGACGATGGCCTGCTGACCATGGGCGAGGTCCTCGGCCTGAAGCTCAATGCCGACTGGGTGGTGCTCTCGGCCTGCAACACCGCCAGCGCCGATGGCAGCGCCGGCGAGGCGCTGTCGGGGCTGGGGCGTGCCTTTTTCTTCGCCGGCGCACGCAGCCTGCTGGTTTCGAACTGGCCGGTCGAGACGAATTCGGCGCGCCTGCTCACCACCGGTGTCTTCCAGGCGCAGGCGGCCGATGCCACCGTGGGCCGGGCCGAGGCGTTGCGCCGCTCCATCCGCGCCTTGCAGAAGCAGCCGCGCTACGCTCACCCGATCTTCTGGGCGCCCTTCGTGCTGGTGGGAGACGGGGCAGGGCGTTGAAGCGGCGCGGCGCCGGCCGCGCAGTCGGGCTTCATCGGCAGGTTTGCGAGCGCGACCTCGCGCAGCAGGCAGCGGAACATGGGCCGGCGGCTGAACTGGTAGAAGTACAGGCCGGCCGCTGCCGGCTTGCCGACGTTGCACATCAGTTCCTCTGTCTGCTGCAGTGTCATGCCGTAGAGGCCGGTGACGCGGCCGTGCGCCGGCACGGGCAGCGGCGTGCGCTGGATGCGGTCGATGCGGGCTGTCACTTCCATCGCCTCGGTGGCGGCTGTGTCGCGGTACAGCACGAGGTGTGGGCCCGGGGGCAGGGCGATTGGCTCAGAGGTGTGGTTGGCGAAGATGACTTCGAGCCGCAGCCCGTCTGCGAGCGTCTGTTTGCCCACGGTGCATGTCAGGCCGTCGCGGTCGGGCGGCTCGCCACCCCAGGCCGCGCTGGACGTCAGCGCGATGGCGAGCGCCAGGGTGCTTGCCAAGCACCCGACACTCGGCATGGCGCGGGCGCGAACGGCAGGTCGGGCGGGATGACGTTGCTTCATCAAGGATGCCTCTTCACCGGGCCGCCTCTCATCGACCGCCGTCACTGTGGCTTCGGAAAGCGGCTGAGGTGTTCATGGACGATCCGGAACCGCCCGTCCTCCCGCAATAGCACGCGCGTGCCGCGGCCCTGGATCTTGAACTCGCGCCCGCCCTGAGAGCCTTCCCAGTGGTAGGTGTAGGTCGCAGTGGCGGTGCTGCGGTCGATGCTGAGCACGACGATGTCCGAGAGGTAGAAGCGCGCCTTCCTGACGCTCGGGTCGCCGCGCCAGGTCTTCTCGAAGGCGGCCCGGATCGCAGGCCGGCCGACGAAGTCGCCGTCGTTGAAGCGGAAGAACGCGCGCTCGTCGATCATGGCGCCGATGAGGCTGAAGTCCTCCTTCGCGGCCAGTGCCTCGAAGTGGTTCAGGAACTCGACGACCGATGCCGCGGTGATGGCGTTGTCCATGCCCGGTCTCTCCGGCAATGGGTGGGTGCAGGCCGCGAGGCCGGGCCAGCCCATGCCCGCGATCGCCACGAGCACCAGGGCCCGCCGGGGGTGGCCGCCAAGGGCAGGTGTGGCAGGCACGGCTTCAGCGGCCTGGCGGGAAGCGATGGAACATGTGGAACTGCGGGTCCTGCGTCCAGCCCTGCGATCGGTACAGCGCCTGCGCCGAGACGTTGCCGCGCGCGACATTGAGTGTCACGCGGGCCGCCCCGAAGGACCACGCATACGCCTCCAGCGCCACCAGCAAGGCCGAGGCCACGCCCCGGCGGCGGCCGGCCTCGGCGACGAACAAGTCGTTCAGGATGAAGACGCGTGCAAGCGAGACGGACGAGAAGCTCGGGTACAGCTGCGCGAAGCCGACCGGCGTCTCGCCGTCGAAGGCGATGAACAGCACCGACTGGCCGTGCTCGAAGCGGCTGCGCAAGAAGGCGCTCGCCGCCGGCAGGTCGCCCGGCTGGCCCTGGAACCGCCGGTATTGGTCGAACAACGAGACCAGGGCCTCGAGGTCGGCCAGCACGGCCTGGCGGACGGTGACCTCGTGCGTCTCGCGTGCCTGCATGTCTTCGGTCGTTCGAGGCGGTCGTTCGTGGAGGCCGGCGTGTGCGCAACTGCGTGCCGGCCGCGTGCTGCTGCGTGTCGCCTGCTTGTTCGCGCCGGCGGCGATCAGGCCTTGGGCGCCGGGTGCGTGGGGTCCACCCACGGCACGTTCTCCGGCCGCTCGACCGGCTCGATGTCCAGGTTCACGGCCACCGCCTCGCCGTCACTGCGGCACAGCACGCACTCCAGTGTTTCGGTGGCGCTGGCGTTGATCTCCTGGTGCGGCACGTAGGGCGGCACGTAGATGAAGTCGCCCGGCCCGGCCTCGGCGGTGAATTCGAGCGCCTCGCCCCAGCGCATGCGCGCGCGGCCGCGGACGACGTAGATCACGCTCTCCAGCGGCCCGTGGTGGTGGGCGCCGGTCTTGGCGTTGGCGTGGATGTGCACGGTGCCGGCCCAGAGCTTCTGGGCGCCCGTGCGCGCGAAGTTGATGGCCGCCTTGCGGTCCATGCCCGGCGTCTGGGCCGTGTTGGGGTCGAGCTGGCTGCCGGGTACGACGCGCACACCGTCGTGCTTCCAGCGCGCAGGGGGATCGTGGGCCATGCGGTCTCCTCGGGCGATGGCGAACATTGTGCCGCCCTCTCCGCCCTGTCCCCGGCGCGGGTCGCCGTCACGGCAGCGACAACAAGCAAGAAGGGCCGGGGAGCGGTGCTCCCCGGCCCTCGTGCAACGCCCGTGTCGAGTGGTTTACTTCGGCAGCACGACGGTGTCGATGACGTGGATGACGCCGTTGTCGGCCACGATGTCGGCGGTGGTGACCTTGGCGCCGTCGACCGTGACGCCGCCCATCGTGGCCAGCGTCAGCTCCGAGCCCTGCACGGTCTTCACCTTGCCGGCCTTCACGTCCTTGGCCATCACCTTGCCCGGCACCACGTGGTAGGTGAGCACGGCGGTGAGCTTGGCCTTGTCGGCGAGCAGCGCGTCGAGCTGCGCCTTCGGGATCTTCGCGAAGGCCGCGTCGGTGGGCGCAAACACGGTGAACGGGCCCTTGCCCTTGAGCGTGTCGATGAGGCCGGCGGCGGTGAGGGCCGTGGCGAGCGTCTTGAAGTTGCCGGCGGCGACGGCGGTGTCGACGATGTCCTTGGCTTGCGCCGAGACGGCGGCGAGCGAGATGGCGGCGAGGGCGATGAACTTCTTCATGATGGATTCCTTGGTGGGTGGAGTGGTGGGAGAAGGTGACGAGCGAAGTTCAGGGCGCCAGGGGCGGCAGCAGCACCTTGTCGATGACGTGGATGACGCCGTTGCTGGCAATGACGTCGGTGGCGGCGAGGTTGGCGACACGCGTCCGGCCGTCGGTGATGGCGAGCGTGGCGCCCACCGTGAAGGCCGCGCCCTGCAGTGTGGTCACGCTGGCCGGCTTGGGCAGTGCCACCACGTCGGCGGCGCGCACGTCGCCGGCCACGACGTGGTACGTGAGGATGCCGGCGAGGCCCGGGCTGGTCAGCAGTTGCGCCTTGGTCAGGGTGAGCTCGGTGAGCGCGGCCCCGAAGGCGGCGTCGGTGGGCGCAAACACGGTGAAGGGACCGTTGCCGCCCAGCGTGGTGGCGAGGTTGGCGGCGACGACGGCTTCGACCAGCACCGAGAAGGTCGGGTTGAGCTGCGCCATCTGCACCACGGTGAGCACGCCCGGGGGCACCAGCACCTTGTCGATGACATGGATGACGCCGTTGCTGGCCGGCACGTCGGCGGTTGTCACGCTGGCCTGTGTGAGCACCTCGTCGGTGAGCTTGACGCCGCCCGTGGTGCTGACGCCCAGCGTCGTCGCCGCGCCCTCGAAGGTGTAGAGCGTGGCCTGCGTGGCCACGCCGGAGACGAGGTCGCTGGCCACCTTCCTGGTGGGCAGCACGTGGTACTGCAGGATCTTGGCCAGCGTCGGGCCGTCGAGCGCCGTGACCATGGCCGTGGCGCTGGCGAAGCCGAGCTTGGTGGCGAGGGTCGTGAAGGCGGCGTCGGTGGGCGCGAACACGGTCAGGTTTGATGTGCTGGCGCTGAGCGCGGGCACGAGGCCGGCCTTGTTGGCCGCTGCCACGAGGGACGTGAAGCCGCGCGCCGTGGCCTCGGCTGCGAGGGTGCCGGGGGGCGGAGGATCGTCGTCGCCGCCACCGCAGGCGGCGACGACCACGGCCAGGGTGCACAAGCCGGCGAGCTTCTTGAACCAGTCGATCATGAGAGGACTCCGATGGGAACGGGGTGGAACGGGCAGGGAGGTCGACAGCCACGGGATGGCGGCACGACCGATGGGTGCGAAATGTGAACTTATCAGTTCACACTTGCAACCGTGGGGTCTTGCTGCTGACCCTGTCGGTGCCGCTCGTAGGGCGATTGCTATCGGGCGCGTCGGTCTCGTTGCCGAGGGCGGCGGCGTTATGGTTCGTTCTTCCCGGAATCAGGAGACCTCCAAATGAAGACCCGTGCCGCCGTCGCCTGGAAGGCCGGCTCGCCGCTGACGATCGAGACCGTGGACCTCGAGGGCCCGCGCGCCGGCGAGGTGCTGGTGGAGGTCAAGGCCACCGGCATCTGCCACACCGACTGGTACACGCTCTCCGGGGCCGACCCCGAGGGCCTGTTCCCGGCCATCCTCGGGCACGAGGGCGCAGGCGTGGTGATGGAGGTCGGCGCCGGCGTGACGACGCTCAAGCCCGGCGACCACGTCATCCCGCTCTACACGCCCGAATGCCGGCAGTGCAAGTTCTGCCTCTCGCGCAAGACCAACCTGTGCCAGAAGATCCGCGCCACGCAGGGCAAGGGCCTGATGCCCGACGGCACCTCGCGCTTCAGCCAAAACGGGCAGCCGCTGCTGCACTACATGGGCACGAGCACCTTCGCCAACCACATCGTCGTGCCCGAGATCGCGCTCGCGAAGATCCGCGAGGACGCGCCGTTCGACATCGTCTGCTACATCGGCTGCGGCGTCACCACCGGCGTGGGTGCGGTCATCTTCACCGCCGGCGTGGAGGCGGGCGCCAACGTGGTGGTCTTCGGGCTCGGCGGCATCGGGCTCAACGTCATCCAGGGCGCCAGGCTCGTGGGCGCGGACAAGATCATCGGCATCGACGTGAACCCCGCGCGCGAAGCCATGGCGCGCAGCTTCGGCATGACGCACTTCATCAATCCGAAAAAGGTGCCGAACGTGGTGGATGCCATCGTGCAGCTCACCGACGGCGGCGCCGACTACAGCTTCGAGTGCATCGGCAACACCACCACGATGCGCCAGGCGCTGGAGTGCTGCCACAAGGGCTGGGGGCGTTCGATCATCATCGGCGTGGCCGAGGCGGGTGCGGAGATCAGCACGCGGCCCTTCCAGCTCGTCACCGGGCGCAAGTGGGAGGGCTCGGCCTTCGGCGGCGCGCGCGGCCGCACCGACGTGCCGAAGATCGTGGACTGGTACATGAACGGGCGCATCCGCATCGACGAGCTCATCACGCACCGGCTGAAGCTGGAAGACATCAACGAAGGCTTCGCGCTCATGAAGCGCGGCGAGTCGATCCGCTCGGTGGTGGTGTACTGAGCGCCGCCGGGCAGCCGCCGATGAGGCTGGCGCAGGTCCTTTTCACGCAGGGCTTCGGCGCGCGCCGCGTGTGCGCGGGCTTGGTGGCGGCCGGCGCGGTGCGCATCGGCGGGCGCGTCATCGACGACCCGGGCGAGGAGGTGGCCACCGAGGGCCTGGTGTTCGAGGTCGACGGTGTGGCCTGGTCGTTCCACCTGCCGGCGGTGGTGATGCTGCACAAGCCGGCGGGCTACGAGTGTTCGCAGAAGCCCCGCCATCACCCGAGCGTGATGAGCCTGCTGCCGGCGCCACTGCGCCAGCGCGGTGTGCAAGCCGTGGGCCGGCTCGATGAGGACACCACGGGTCTGCTGCTCTTCACCGACGACGGCCAGCTCATCCACCGCCTCACGAGCCCGAAGCACCACGTGCCCAAGGTCTACCAGGTGGTGGCGAAGCACCCGGTGAGCGAAGAGCAGCTGCAGTGGCTGCGCAGCGGCGTCGTGCTGGACGACGACCCCGCGCCCGTGGCCGCGCTTGCCGCCGAGCGCACCGGCGAGCGCACCTTGGCGCTCACGCTGGCCGAGGGCCGCTACCACCAGGTCAAGCGCATGCTGGCGGCCGTGGGCAACCGGTGCGAGCGGCTGCACCGCAGCAACTTCGGCGCGCTGGCCTTGCCGGCCGATTTGCCTGCCGGTGGCTGGCTCTGGGTGGAGCAGCCCATCTGACGATGGCTGCCGAAGCGAACTCCTGCGCCTCGACGTCCTGCCTGGGGCCGCTGGCGTCGGAGCGCGGCCGCGGCCTCCTTCGGGTGCGCCGGCGCTTGGCCCGGGCCGAGGTCTATCGGCCGGCCAACCCCGCCAGCGCCTGCCGCGCCACGTCGAGGCCCTGCTCGACGATCTGCTGCTTCCACACGGGCGTGTCGACGTAGAACGCGTCGCGCATCTGCCGCTTGATGGCGGCGCGCTGTTCGGCGCCAGCCTCCGGGTGGTTGTAGAGCCACTGGTCGGCGCGCAGCGCGGCCATCACCGCGTTCATCGGCAGCGTCCCGTACTCCAGCGCCAGGCCGGTGTACTCGGCCTGCGGGCAGTGCATGTAGGCAGCGTTGAAGAGCAACCCTGTCAGCTCGGCCGAGGCCGAGGAGCCGTCGTACATGGAAGTCACGGCGGCGCCGTCGACGGCCCACCAGCTGCGGGCGCGGGCCAGGGCCACGGCATCGTTGCGGTCGGCAAAGATGCGCTCGCCGTGGCCGCTGGGGCCCAGGCCCGTGTGCACGTCGATCCACCCCAGGCGGGCACAGCGCTGGCCGTGCTCCTCGAGCACGTGCCGCAGCGTCTGGCGGCTCCACGTGGGCCTGTGGCCGCCGAAGAACAGGCCCTCCGGGTGCGTGTACTGGCCCTGGCTCAACGCCGCCTGCAACGC
>JALHOU010000165.1 GCA_022842825.1 Rubrivivax sp. | reverse complement strand
TTCCGGCGCCTGTGGCTCTATCACTGCCGGCTGTGCGACGACCCGACGCGGCTGCTCGACCCGCGTTGGCGCCGCGACCTGCTGGCCGCGCTCGACGATGTGGTGCCCTTGCTCTTCGAGCGCATCCGCATGGGCCAGAGCCAGGAGGCCATCGTCGAGAAGGTGCTGTCGCGCGAGATCGACGTGCGCAGCCCGTACCACGACGCCGCACGCCGCGAGCAGGGGCGGCTTTACGGCGAGCGGATGATCGACAACGCGATCGACCTGTTCAACACCACGCACGAGGCGATCGCCCATGCCGAGCAGTCGGTCGGGCACCTGCGCGTAGCCTTGATGGCGGGCCAGCTCGAACCTTCGGGCACCGACTCGCTCACGGTCGACGAGCAACGGGCGTTCGAGCAGCGCCTGCGCGAGGCGGCACGGCGGATCGAGCCGGTGCGCATGGAGATCGAGGCACTGAAGCGGTTCTACGTCCAGCCGTGAGTGCCTGGCGCCAGGCCTGGCGTGAAGCGTCAAGGCTGGGGCCTGATGTCAAGCGTCAGGCGAGCCCCGGGTTGCCCTGCATGCCCACGAGGCGCGGCGTGTTGATGCGCCGCGCCTTGACGCGGCCGCCCTGGCCCTTGAGCCAGGTCTCGACGACTTCCCACACGGGCTTCAAGCCGGCGCGCGAGGCCTCCTCGGCCACTGGGGCCCAGCCCGCCACCTTGTAGGTCTTGCCCGCTTCGATGGCCTGGCCGCCGAGCCGCATGTCGCCGATGCGCGAACCCATCTTCTCCAGCGGGTCCAGCGTGTACTGCAGGCCCCCCACGCGCACCATGTCGCCGCCCTGCTGGTAGTAGGGGTCGGGGTTGAAGAGGTTGTCGGCCACGTCTTCGAGGATGGTCTTGATCATCTCCCCGCTCATCTCGGTGACGGTGGCGTAGGGGTAGGTGATGGCCACCTGGTCCATCAGCAGCTCGCGCGTGATGGCCTGGCCGGGCAAGAGGCTCGTGCCCCAGCGGAAGCCGGGGCTGAAGGCGATCTGCGCCCCCTGCACGTCCATCAGCGCGTCGCACAGGAGCTGGTCCCAGCTGCCGTTGAAGTTGCCGCGCCGGTAGAGCAGGCCGTCGGTGACGGCGAGCTTCTCGGCCAGCTTGTCCTTGTAGGGCGCGCGTACCTTGTCGATGAGCGCCTGCATCCGCGCATCCGCCGGCAGCAGATTGGCGAAGACGGGCAGCAGCCGGTAGCGGTGCTGCACGACCTTGCCCCCCTTCACCTCGAAGTCCATCAGCGCCAGGAACTTGCCGTTGCTGCCGGCGTTGGTGACGAGGGTGGTGCCACCGGGGTTGGAGACGGGCACCGCCATCGGCACGCCGTCGTGCGTGTGGCCGCCGAAGATGGCGTCGATGCCGCGCACGCGGCTGGCCATCTTGAGGTCGACGTCCATGCCGTTGTGACTGAGCACGACGACGACCTGCGCGCCACCCCTTGGACCACTTCCGCGCGCTTCGTCCACCACCTTCTGCAGGTTTTCGTCCTGGATGCCGAACTCCCACTCCGCGACCATGTAGCGCGGGTTGGCGATCGGCGTGTACGGGAAGGCCTGGCCGACGATGGCCACCGTGACGCCGTTCATCTCCTTGATGACGTAGGGCGGGAAGACGGGGTCGCCGAAGTCGGTGGTCTTGATGTTCTGGGCGACGAAGTCGACACGGTGCTGCGCCGCGGCGCCGTCGCCGCCCTTGCCCTTGAAGTCGCCTTCGACGATCTCCTTCACCCGCTTCATGCCGAAGGTGAACTCCCAGTGCCCGGTCATCACGTCCACGCCGAGCAGCTTGCAGGCGTCGACCATGTCCTGCCCGTTTGTCCACAGGCTGGTGGCGCTGCCCTGCCAGGTGTCGCCGCCGTCGAGCAGCAGCGCGCCTGGGCGGCTGGCCTTCAGGCGCTGCACCAGCGTGGCCAGGTGCGCGAAGCCGCCCACCTTGCCGTAGCGGCGTGCGGCGCGCTCGAAGTCGAGGAAGGTGTAGGCGTGCGCGAGCGCCGTGCCGCGCGGCACGCCCGCCTTCTTCAGCAGGTGCTCGCCCACGAGGTGCGGGATCTGCCCCGCCATCGCGCCGACGCCCAGGTTGACGCTCGGCTCGCGGAAGTGGATCGGCAGCAGCTGCGCATGGCAGTCGGTCATGTGCAGGAAGCTGACGAAGCCCTCGCCCTGGCCGAGCGGCGCGATGTCGTACAGCGCCTGCCCGGCGGTGGCCGCATCGGCCTCGGACCAACGCGCCAGGCTCATGCCGGCCACGGTGGCGGAGGTGAGCACCTGCAGGAACTCGCGCTTGCTCAGGTTCATGGCTTTTCGATAAGCGAAGGCTTATGTTCGGCGGCAGAAAAAGCCCGGCGGCGCCGGGCTGAGCGGTGGCCGGCGGGAGCGCGCCGCGTCACTGGTTGACAGGCGACTTCGGATCGAGCAACAGCGCCATCACGTGGCGGATCTGATCTTCGGTCATGAGGTTGGCGTGGCCGAAGCGCGGCATGTTCGAGCACGCGGCAAAACTCTTGGAGTTGTAGATCTTCATCCACGTGTACTGGATGATCGGGGCGGCGGTGGGCGCGGTGATGTCGGTGACGCCGCGGTTCTTGCCGTAGTTGTAGAGGCTCGGCCCGATGGTGCCGAAGCTGATCTCGGCCCTGCCCACCTGGTGGCAGTTGTAGCAACTGCCGCCGCCCGAGCCCGCGGCGTTGCTGGTGTCGGTCCAGGTGAAGCCGCGGCCGTTCTGCGCGATGCGCTCGCCTTCGCGCCAGTCACCCAGGTAGATGCCGCCGGCGGGCCACTTCACGGTCGCCTTGGCCTGCGCCATGACCTGTTCGGCGACGGCGTCGCTGGGCGGCTTGTCCGAGGAGCAGGCCGACTGCCCGAGGTCCTGCTTGATGCGGTCAGTCTTGGCGATGCCTTCGTCGCGGAACGAGGCCGACACCGCGGCGGCCGCCTGCTTGTCGAGTTCGTCGGCAGAGGGCAGGGCCGCGCAGCCCACGGCGAGAGCCGCGGCGGCGCCCAGCGTGGTCAACCAGGCGGCGCGCGGGAGGCGGAGGGTCTTCATCATCATGATCTTGGCCCTTCGCATTCAGCGCTTGATGGTCGGCACGGCCGACTTGGCGCCCTTGGCATTCACGCCCATGTAGGTGCTCACGGCGACGGTGGGCTCGGAGGCGAAGAGGGGGAAGGGGAAGCGCATCTGCCGGAAGCAGTCGTTGATGCGCAACTGCATGCCCCACATCTGCCCGGCGCTCACGCGGTAGGCCGGCCAGGCAGCAAAGCCGACGCCGTCACCGGGGTTCCGGGTGAGCACAGGCAGGTCCTGCAGGCGGATGCGCTGGCCGTCCACCGAGTGGCAGCTGGCGCAGGAGAAATCCATTGGCCCGCCGCGGAAGAAGAAGACGCGCTTGCCGATCTCGTAGCTGCGGCGCTCCTCGGGGTGGCCCTGCGGCAGGTTGAACGGCAGGCCCCTGGAGGCCGTGGCCACGTAGGTGGCCAGCGCCGTGATGTCGTTCTGCAGCCCGCGGCCGAACGGTGTCTTGACGATCTCGTCCCAGCTGTAGCCCTGTAGCTGCACCATGCAGGTGGCCAGCCGCGACTCGAGGTCTTCGACCTTCTTCGAGTCCTCGAACCAGCGCGGCAGCTCGACGAAGGCACCCTTGATGACGCCGGGCCCCTTGCCGAGGTCGCAGCGCTCGAGGCTGGCGTTCTTCGGGCCCCGCCTGGCCTTCCAGAGATTCTCGCCGCGGGCCTCGAAGAGCTCGGCGGGGTTGCCGTCGGCCAGGAGGGCGCGGTATTCGGCAATGCCGTCGGCGGCCGAGCGGCCGGGCTGCTGCGCCAGGGCCAACGGCGCCGCGGCCGTGGCGGCCAGCAGCACCGCACCGAGGGTGCTTGGGGTCTTCAACGTGATGTCTCCTTGCGGGTGGCCTGGGAGGCGGCCTTGCCAGCGGTCTTGCGGGTGGCGCTGCGGATGCCCCTGCCGCCCGCGGCCGGCTGGTCGTGGCGCCGGGGCCGCGTTGCGGCGGGGGGTCAGGCCACCGTCGCTTCGTCGGTGCGGGTCTCGCCCTTGTTGTCCTTCCAGGTCACGGTGACCTTGTCACCGGCCTTCGCTCCCTTGACCACGAACTGCATGAACGGGTTCTTCGCCACCGCCGGGCCCCACTGGGCGGTGAGCACCGGCTTGCCGTTGTGCGTGGCGCTGACCTCCTGGATGAACCAGGCCGGGATCGTCTTGCCGGCGCTGTCCTTGCGCTGGCCGGTTTCCATCTCGTGGCTCATGAGGACGCGGACGGTCGCCTTGTCGCCCGCCACCTGGGCGCGGATGCGCATCGGGTCTGCCATGGGTGTGCTCCTGGGGATTGCTGGATCCTTGGGGTGTTTGCGCGCGGCGTCAGCCGCCGCAGCCACCCAGCGTGACCTTGATCTCCTTCTGCGCGAAGAAGACCTTGCCGTCGTTCATCAGGGCCACGGCGTAAACGTTGCTCGACTGGCCCATCTTGACGCGGGTGTTGAAGCTGGCCTCCACCGCATCGGTCACGTCGAAGGACGCCGCCAGTGCGTTGGGGTTTTTCTCCACCAGGATGGCCAGGCGCTTGACACCGGCCAGTGTCGTGGCGCAGCCCACGGGCACCACGGCGCCGTTTTCGGCAATGTCCGGCCCGCTGATGCTGACACCGGCGTTGGCCGCCGGCGCCTGGCCGCCATAGGCCTTGGCGACTTCGGCCAGGGTCTTGGCCTCGAAGGCGGCCTTGTCCCAGCCGCCTGCCTGGGCCAGGACGGCGGCGGGCCACAGGCCGGCGGCGGCCATCAGGGTGGCGACCTTCGCGCTGGAGGCCAGCGCTTCACGTCGAGTGGTCATGGAGTACTCCTTGCTCGAAACCGGGAAGATCATCGTCAGGCCCTGCGGCCCTGCCATCCGGGCTAGCCCTGGATCCGCCCATCCGGGCTACCCGAACGGGGAGGTTTGTTCTAGGGACAGCGCCACTCTACCGTGCCGGTGCGCCGGCGCTCTTCGTCGACCGCCGGCGCAGGCCCGGCCGCTTGTGCCGCGCGCCGCTGCTAACCCTGGCAGGCCACGGAGGCGGTGGCGACGAGCTCCTCGAAGAGCGCCATCGACACGGTGCCCGAGACCACGAACGGATCGAGCGTGGCCGTCTCCGAGTATTTCAGCAGCAGTGACGGATTGAGCCGCGACAGCGCCACCTGGCCCATGGCCCAGCCGGCAAAGCGCCGCTCGTTGACCTCCTCGTAGAGCATGAGCTCGGAACCCCGGTGGCGCGGGTCGGCGACGATGCGGTTGTACAGGCGGTTCACGGCGCCACGGCCCCCTTCGAGCACCTGCAGGAAGATGCCTTCGCTGTAGCAGAGCACGCCGGTGATGCCGTGCGCGGGATTGGCCGAGCGGCTCTGGCGCAGGATGGCCGCGAGCGCCTCGGGCCCCATGCCGGTGGCGGCGCGGCTGGCGTACATCAGACGGACAAGCATGTCGATCACCGCTCCTGCTTGCGCGCCAGCAGCGAGAGGAACTCGCGGCGCAGGTTCGCGTCCTTGAGGAAGGCCCCGCGCATGACGCTGTTGACCATGGCCGTGTCGGTGTCTTTCACGCCGCGCCAGTGCATGCAGAAGTGGTCGGCCTCCATCACCAGCGCCAGCCCGTCGGGCCGCACGCGCGCCTGCAGCTCGTTGGCGAGCATCGTCACCGCCTCTTCCTGGATCTGCGGCCGGCTCATGATCCAGTCCGCAATGCGCGCGTACTTGCTCAGGCCGATGAGGTTGGAGTGCTCGTTGGGCAGGATGCCGACCCACACCTTGCCGAAGATCGGGCACATGTGGTGGCTGCAGGCGCTGCGCACGGTGATCGGGCCGACGATCATCAGCTCGTTCAGGCGTTCGGCGTTGGGAAACTCCGTCACCCTGGGGCCGGCCTGGTAACGGCCCGAGAAGACCTCGTCGACATACATCTTGGCCACGCGCTTGGCCGTCTCGTGCGTGTTGTGGTCGTTCTCCGTGTCGATGACGAGGGCCTTCAGCACCTCGTGCATCTTGGCGGCGACCTCGGCCTTCAGCTCGGCCAGCTCGCCGGCGCGCACGAACTCGGCGATGTTGTCGTTGGCGTGGTAGCGCCTGTCGGCTGTCACGAGGCGGTAGCGGATGCGCTCGCTGGCCGGCAGGCGCTGCAGCTCTTCCTCGCTGCGCAACAGGCGCGGCGCGCCGTGCGCCGCAGCCAGCGGCGCCGCAGGCGGGGCGGGCACGGCCGCCAGGGGTTTGTCGGCCATGAGGGAACTCCGGGTTTCGGGCATCGCAAGCATGCGGGCGGCGGATCATCCGCCCGCCAGCGTCGCCCCATCGTACGCGCTCGCTAGACTGTGCCCGTGAATCCCCCTGGTTTGGCCCGGCTGCTCGACCATGCCGCCGACGCCGTGGCCGGCGTGCGCGGCGGGCGCTCGCTGACCGAGCTGCTGCCGCGTGTCCCCGAGGCCATGCGCCCGGGCGTGCAGGCACTCAGCTTCCACGCCTTGAGGCGCCTGGGCAGCGCCATGGAGGTGCGTGCGCGCCTGGCGCCGAAGACGCCGCCACCCGCGGTGGACGCACTGCTGCTGACGGCTCTGGCCCTGCTGTGGCCAGCGGATGCGGCCGTGCCCGGGCAGCTCGCCGAGCGCCCGCCCTACCCCGATCACACGCTCGTCGACCAGGCCGTGGCGGCCGCGCGCCACCGCACACCGGCCGCCGCCGCCTTCGTCAACGCCGTGCTGCGCCGTTTCCTGCGCGAGCGCGACGCCTGCGCGGCGGCGGCCGGCCACTCCGCGCTCGGAGCCTACAACCACCCTGCCTGGTGGGTCGAGCGCGTGCGTCACGACTGGCCGCAGCATTGGACGACGTTGCTGCAGGAGGCCAACCGTCGCCCGCCGATGACCCTGCGCGTCAACGCGCACCGCAGCACGGCCAGGGGCTATGTCGAACGCCTGGCCCGGCAGGGCATCGTGGCGCATGTACTGCCCCCGCACGCGGCCTGGCCCATGGGCCAGGAGAGTCATGCGGTGCTCCTGGCCGAGCCGCGCGGCGTGATGCAGCTCCCCGGCTTCGCCGACGGCGAAGTCTCCGTGCAGGACGCCGCCGCCCAGATGGCCGCGCCGCTGCTGCTGGGCGGCGGCGCCGGTGCGCCGGGAGCGCCGACACCGCTGCCGCGGCTGCGACGCGGGGCGCGCGTGCTCGACGCGTGTGCCGCGCCGGGGGGCAAGACCGCCCACCTGCTGGAGCTGGCCGAGCTCGAACTGCTCGCGCTGGATGTCGACGCGCAGCGCCTCGGGCGCGTGCACGACAACCTCCGCCGCCTGCAGCTGGCGGGGGCGCCGGGCCTGCAGGTGCTTGCGGGCGACGCCAGCCGGCCCGCCGCGTGGTGGGATGGCCGCCCCTTCGACGCCATCCTGCTCGATGCGCCGTGCACCGCCTCGGGCATCGTGCGCCGCCACCCCGACGTGCGCTGGCTGCGCCGGCCGGCCGACGTCGACGCGCTGGCGCAGGTGCAGGCGCGCATGATGGCGGCGCTGTGGCCGCTGCTCGCCCCGGGCGGGCGGCTGCTCTACGCCACCTGCTCGATCTTCAAGGCCGAAGGCTCGCACCAGATCGACGCATTTTTGCAACGTCAGGGGCCGGCAGCGGCCCGCCTGCGGCCGGAGTCGCCCGGGCATCTGCTGCCGCTCGCCGACAATGTTCCGGCAAGGGAGCTTGGTTTGTCGGCCGCATCCGTTCCGTCGCTGAGCGGAGCGACGAGCGACGGCTTCTTCTATGCACTGATCGAGAAGACCTGAGCCCGACAAGGCCTTTGAAGCCATGCCGCATCCACCCGAGGTCCGCCGACGCACGCTGCTGGGCCGAGGGGCCCGGCTGGCGCCCGCTGTGCTGGCCGCCGTGGTGCTGGGCATGGCGCCGGGCTTGGTGCGTGCCCAGCAGGGCGTCGAGCTGACCTCGTTGCGCATGACACGCGTCGACGGCGCGCTCAAC
This sequence comes from Rubrivivax sp., assembly GCA_022842825.1. Classification (GTDB taxonomy): domain Bacteria; phylum Pseudomonadota; class Gammaproteobacteria; order Burkholderiales; family Burkholderiaceae_C; genus Rubrivivax. The sequence continues at coordinate 3,269 of JALHOU010000165.1, read as the reverse complement.
CTGGACTTCGCCGCGCGCGTGACGCTGCCGCGCGCCGTCGAGGAAGCCCTCACGCGCGGCGTGCCGGTCTACTTCGTCGCCCAGGCGACGCTGTGGCGCAACCGCTGGTACTGGCGCGACGAACGCGTCGCGCGCGTCTCGCGGCAGTGGCGCGTGGCTTTCCAGCCCCTCACGGGCCACTGGCGCGTCGGCTTGGGCGGCCTGAATCAGACGCACGCCTCGCTTGCCGAGGCCCTGGGCGCAGCCTCGCGCAGCGCCGGCTGGAAGCTGGCCGACCTCGCACTCGTCGACCCCGACAAGAGCTACGCGCTCGAGTTCGAGTACCGGCTCGACACCTCGCAGCTGCCGAGCCCGATGCAGTTCGGCCTCGTCACGCAGGGCGACTGGGCGGTCGGCGCATCGCGTGTGATGAAGCTCGAGTGAGCTCGCGCACCCACCCGCTGCGGCGCTCCACGCCGATGACCCTGCCATGACCACCGCCGCGCGCTGGGCCTGGATGCTCTCGGCCGTCGTCGCCACCGGCGCGGCGCTCGTGCTTGCCTTCGTGCTGTCGTTCGCCCGGCCGGGCGGTTTCTATGAACGCCACTTCGTCTGGCTGGTGTGGGTCAACGCTGCCGTGGCCCTGCTGCTGGTGGTCGTGCTGGCCTTCGTGGCGGTGCGGCTGCTGGTGCGGCTCAAGCGCGGCAAGTTCGGCAGCCGCCTGCTGATCAAGCTCGCCGGCATCTTCGCGCTCGTCGGCGTGCTGCCCGGCATCGTCATCTATGCCGTCTCCTACCAGTTCGCCACGCGCAGCATCGAATCGTGGTTCGACGAGCGCATGGCGGGCGCCCTCGACGCCGGCCTCGCGCTCGGCAAGGGCACGCTCGACAACTTTGGCGCCGACCTCCTGGCCAAGGCGCGTCTGGCGTCGGCGCGCCTTGAGGAGCAGGGTGCGATGCTGCCCCTCTCTCTGGAGCGCGCGCGCGAGCAGATGGGCGTGCGCCAGGCGCTGCTGCTGGGGCCTGCGGGCCAGGTGCTGCGCAGCTCCAGCGAAAGCACCGGCACGACGCCGCAGCGGCCGCCCGCGAACCTGCTGCGCCAGGCCCGCAACACCGGTGCTGCGAGCCAGATCGACGGCCTGGACGAGGAAACCGTGTTCGCCGGCGACGGTGCCGTCGTGCGGGCGCTCGTGCGGCTGCCCGACACGCGCATCCGGCTCGTGCCCTCCGAGGAGCGCTACCTGCTCGTTGTGCAGCCGCTGCCGCGCGCGCTGGCCACCCATGCGCTGCAGGTGCAGTCCGCATACAGCGAGTACCAGCAGCGCGCGCTGGCGCGCGACAGTCTGCGCCAGATGTACGTCGGCACGCTGACGCTGGCGCTGATGCTGGCCGTGTTCGGGGCGGTGCTGCTGGCCATCGTGCTCGGCAACCAGCTCGCGCGCCCGCTCATCCTGCTCGCCGAGGGCGTGCGCCGGGTCGCGGCGGGCGACTACACGGCGCGACCCGTCTTCCCCTCGCACGACGAGCTCGGCGGCTTGACCCGCAGCTTCGCCGACATGACGGCGCAGGTGTCGGAGGCGCGTGAGCAGGTGCAGCGCGGCATGCTGCAGCTGGAAACCGCGCGCACGCGGCTGCAGACCATTCTCGACACCTTGTCCGCCGGCGTGATGGTGTTCGACCGCGAAGGCCTGCTGCAGACCGTGAACCCGGGCGCCACGCGCATCCTGCAGCGTCCGCTCGCGGGCTTCCGCGGCAAGAGGCTCTCCGACGTCCCCGAGCTGGAGCGCTTCGCGCAGGCGATCGAGCAGCGCTTCGCGCTGCTCGCCAACAGCCCCGAAGTCGGCGAGCGCGACCACTGGCAGGACAGCTTCGAGCTCGCCCGCGCCGACGGCCGCGTCGGCAGCCACGGCCAGGGCCACGGCGACGGCGCGACGCTCTCGCTCCTCGTGCGCGGCGCGCGCCTGCCGTTCGGTGCCACGCTGGTGGTGTTCGACGACATCACCGAGGTCGTCTCGGCGCAGCGATCGGCGGCCTGGGCCGAGGTGGCGCGCCGGCTCGCGCACGAGATCAAGAACCCGCTCACTCCCATCCAGCTCTCGGCCGAACGGCTGCTCGCCAAGCTCGAGGCCAAGCTCGAGGGCGCCGACCAGGCGCTGCTGCAACGCTCGGTCAACACCATCGTCGCGCAGGTGGCTGCGATGCAGAGCCTGGTCAACGAGTTCCGCGACTACGCGCGGCTGCCGGCACCGCAGATGGCACCCGTCGATCTCCACGCCCTCGTGACCGAGGTGCTTGCCCTCTACGGCCAGGCGCAGGACAACGGCCTGCTGGCGGTGAAGCTCGGTGACGAGTTGCCGGCGATCGTCGGCGACGCGACGCAGCTGCGGCAGGTGATCCACAACCTCGTGCAGAACGCCCTGGACGCGGTGGCCGACCGCCCCGACGGCCTCGTGGAGATCACCACCAGCGGCGCGCGCGGCGCCGATGGCGCGCTGGCCGAAGTGCGGCTGGCGGTCATCGACAACGGCCCGGGCTTCGCCGACAAGGTGCTCAAGCGGGCCTTTGAACCCTACGTCACCACCAAGGCCAAGGGCACCGGCCTCGGCCTCGCCGTGGTGAAGAAGATCGCCGACGAACACGGGGCCCGCCTGCGCGTGGCCAACCTGCGCGCCGGCAACGAACCCGACGCGCCGGTGACCGGGGCGCGGGTTTCGCTATCATTTTCGAACTTCGCCCCTTCCAAGGCGGTTCCACGCAACGACTCCGCCGCCACCAGGACCACGGGCTCCGCAGCGGCCCGGCCGCGTTGAGCGGTCCGTGCAACGGGGCCTCACAAAGAGCGCATGGCAACGATTCTGGTAGTCGACGACGAGTTGGGCATCCGTGCCCTGCTGTCGGAGATCCTCACCGACGAGGGGCACACCGTCGAACTGGCTGAGAACGCCGCGCAGGCGCGCCAGGTGCGCGAGGCGCTGCGGCCCGACCTGGTGCTGCTGGACATCTGGATGCCCGATGTCGACGGCGTGACGCTGCTCAAGGAATGGTCCTCCGCGAGCCTGCTGTCAATGCCCGTCATCATGATGAGCGGGCACGGCACCATCGACACTGCGGTCGAGGCGACCAAGTACGGCGCCAGCGCCTTCCTGGAAAAGCCGATCACGCTTCAGAAGCTGCTGCGTGCCGTCGACTCGGCCCTGGTGAAGCCGGGCTCGCGCGGCGCGGGGGCGCCGGCCGCCGCTACTGGTGCTGCCAACGGCCCGGCCGGAGCGCCCGGACGCGGCGACGGCGGCT
>JALHOU010000164.1 GCA_022842825.1 Rubrivivax sp. | reverse complement strand
ACCGCGCACGCCTTCGAGAACGCCATGCGCGTGCTGCTCGCCATCGGCGGCTCCACCAACGCCGTGGTGCACCTGGCGGCCATCGCCGGGCGCGCCGGCTTCGAGCTCGACCTGAAGGCGCTCGACCGCATGGGCACCGAGACGCCGGTGCTGCTCGACCTCAAGCCGAGCGGCGCGCACTACATGGAGGACTTCCACGCCGCCGGCGGCATGGCGACGCTTCTGCGCGAGCTGAAGCCGCTCCTGCACCTGGATGCGCTCACGGTCACCGGCCGCACGCTCGGCGAGGAGATCGATGCCGCGGAGACGATCCGACCCGGTTTCGCGCAGGATGTCGTGCGCCTGCTCGCGCGGCCCATCTACCCGCAGGGCGGCATCGCGGTGCTGCAAGGCAACCTCGCCCCGGGCGGTGCGATCGTCAAGCAATCCGCGGCGAGTGCCGCGTTGATGGAGCACGAAGGCCGCGCCGTCGTCTTCGAGGACGCGGCGGACCTTGCGGTGCGCATCGACGACCCGGCGCTCGACGTGCATGCCGACGACATCCTCGTGCTCAAGCGCATCGGCCCCAAGGGCGCGCCCGGCATGCCCGAGGCGGGGGCGTTCCCGATTCCGCTCAAGCTGGCGCGCGCCGGCGTGAAGGACATGGTGCGCATCAGCGACGGGCGCATGAGCGGCACCGCCTTCGGCACCATCGTCCTGCACGTCACGCCCGAGGCGGCGGTGGGCGGGCCGCTGGCCCATGTGCGCAACGGTGACCGCATCCGGCTGAGCGTGGCGCGCCGGGAGTTGTCGCTGCTCGTGCCCGATGCCGAACTGGCGGCGCGTGCGAAGGCGAACCCCGTGCGTGAACCGAGTGCCGAGCGCGGCTACCGCAAGCTGTTCCTGCAGACGGTTCTGCAGGCCGACCAGGGCGTGGACTTCGACTTCCTCGTGCCGCCCGGGCCCAAGCAGCGCATTCCCGGCGCCGGCTAGACCCGGCCCGACGGTGTCAGCCGCGCAGGCGGGCGCGTTGGTCGTTGCGCGGCAACGCCCAGCGCCTGGCGGTCGGCCCGCTTCGCACGGGGCTTCGCAGGCGCGACCGCCACAGCTTCGGTTTGCGCGCCAGGCGCCGCACCCGGCGGCGCGGCGAGAAAGTCATAGAGCTGCTGCGCTGCCGGAGCCAGTGTTCGCCCGGCGCGGCGGATGAGACCCACGCGTCGCGTCACCACCGGCTCGCCGAGCGGCACGCTCACGAGCAGCGGGTGGTCCTTCGCCGGCATCGCCAGCGAAGGTACCGCGGCCACGCCGAGGCCGGCTTCGACGAGGCCGAGCATCGTCGTCACGTGCTGTGTCTCGTACAGGCCCTGCGGCGCGCCGGGCACGGCGGCGAGCGCCTGGTCGATGAGCAGCCGGTTGCCCGAGGCCTTGCCGACGCTGATGAAGTCGTGCGCGGCCAGCTCCCGCCACGTGGTGCTGCGCTTCTTCGCCAGCGGATGGTCGCGCCGGCACGCAGCCACGAAGCGCTCCTTCAGCAGCGGGCGGAACTCGATGTCGGGCTCGGCGCTGCCGATGAAGTTGAGCCCGAAGTCGGCCTCGCCGCGCGCCACCGCGGCGAGCACCTCGTTGGCGCCGGCGTCGAAGATGCGCACGCGCACGCGCGGGAAGCGCTCGCGGTAGCGGCGGATCGACTGCGAGAGGAAGTAGTAGACGGTCGAGGGCACGCAGGCCACCGTCACCTCGGCCAGGCGCGAGGCCGACACGCCGCGCACCGCGAGCAGCGTCGCGTCGAGCTCGTCGAGCCAGGCCGCCACCTTGCGCGCGAAGTCGCGCCCCACAGCGGTGAGCGTGACGCGGCGCGTGGTGCGCGTGAGCAGCGGCACGCCGAGGGCCTGCTCGAGCTTGTCGATGCGGCGGCTGAAGGCCGGCTGCGAGATGTGCACCGCCTCGGCGGCACGGCGAAAGTTCTGCAGCTCGGCCACGGCGCGGAAGGCGGCGAGGTCGTGCAGGTCGAAGTTGAGGGCCATCGGATCGTCTCCATGCGAAGGCCGCGCCGCCGCGGGCGCTGACGGCCAGTGATCGGCCGGTGATCGGCCGGTGATCGGCCGGTGCCGGTGATCGGCCGGTGATCTGCCGTGTGCATCAATCGATCTCAATTATGCAATTCACAGACGAAGCCGCGGGCCCGACGATGCCGCCATGGCTGCTTCGATCACTGTCCCTTGCGTGCTGATGCGCGCCGGCACCTCGCGCGGCCCGTTCTTCCTGCGCGAGTGGCTGCCCGAGGACGAGGCCGAGCGTGACGAGGCGCTGATCGGCGCCATCGGTGCCTCCGACCTGCTGCAGCTCGACGGCGTGGGCGGCGGCAGCACGCTCACGAGCAAGGTGGCCATCGTCTCGCGCTCGGCGCGCGCCGACTGCGACGTCGACTACCTCTTCGCGCAGGTGGGCGTGGGCACGCGCTCGGTCGACACGCGCCCCAACTGCGGCAACATGCTCTCGGGCGTGGGCCCCTTCGCCATCGAGCAGGGCCTGGTGGCCGCCAGCGAAGGTGCGACGCGCGTTCGCGTGCACAACGTCAACACCGGCGCGCGCATCGACGTGACGGTGCAGACGCCCGGTGGCCACGTGCGCTACGACGGCCAGACGCGCATCGACGGCGTGGCCGGCACCGCCGCGCCGATCCAGCTCGACTTTCTCGACGCCTGGGGCGCCGTCACCGGCGAAGTGTTCCCCACCGGCCGGCGCGTCGACACGATCGATGGCGTCGAGGTCACCTGCATCGACGCGGCCATGCCACTGGTCATCGTGCGTGCCGCCGACCTCGGCGTGCGGGGCAACGAGTCGCCGGCCGAGCTCGACGCCAACGAGGCGCTGCTGGCGCGCATCGAGGCCATCCGCCGCCTTGCCGGCCGCGCCATGGGCCTGGGCGACGTGTCCGGCAGCGTCGTGCCCAAGCCCGTGCTCGTGAGCGCCGGCGATGGCGACGACGCGATCACCTCGCGCTACTTCACGCCGCGGCGCTGCCATGCCTCGCATGCCGTCACCGGCGCCATCGGCGTGGCGGCCGCCTTCGCGCTGCCGGGCACCGTGGCCAGTGCCGCCGTGCCGCGGCGCGGCGCGCGTGACGTCACCGTGCTGCACCCGCAAGGCCGCATCGACGTGGCGGTGCAGACCGAAGGCGACGGCGCCGGCTCGCGCATCACCCGCGCCGCGCTCGTGCGCACGGCGCGAAAGATCCTGCAGGGCGAACTGCACCTGCCCGGCTACGTGTTTTCGCGCCCGCGCCTGCAGGAGCCGCTGCACCCCCGCTCGCATCCCTCCGCCCATCCCTCCGCCCAGCCGCACGCCGCACCGGCGCCGGCCGCGCGTGCCCCTTTCAACGACCCAGGAGACGAAGCCATGAAGTCCATCCTCGCCCCCGTGATGGCTGCCGCCGCAGTGGCCGCCACGGCCGGTGGCCCTGTTCACGCGCAGGCCTATCCCACCAAGACCATCACCATCGTCGTGCCCACGGCGGCCGGCGGCGGCAACGACGCGATGGCGCGCACCATCGCCCAGAAGCTCGGGCCGCTGCTCGGCCAGACGATCATCATCGACAACCGCGCCGGCGCCAACGGCTCCATCGCCAGCGAGTACGTGGCGCGCGCCACGCCGGACGGCCACACGCTGATGCTCGGCTACATCGCCACGCATGCGATGAACCCGGCGCTGCAGAAGCTGCGCTACGACCCGGTGTCCGACTTCGAGCCGATCGGCCTCATCGGCTACTCGCCGACCATCATGGTCGCCAGCGCCGCGCCGAGCGCCGGCTTCAAGGACCTGCGCGAACTCGTCGCGCAGCTGAAGGCCAAGCCCGACCGGTACAGCTATGCCTCGGCCGGCAACGGCACGGCGCCGCACTATGCGGCCGAGCTGTTCAAGCTGAATGCCGGCGTGCAGATGACGGGCATCCCGTACAAGGGCGCCGCGCCCGCGGTGAGCGACACCATCGGCGGCCAGACGCACGTCATGTTCCCGAGCTTCTTCACGGCGCTGCCGCATGTGAAGAGCGGCAAGTTGAAGGCGCTGGCCATCGCTGGCCCGAAGCGCAACGCGCTCCTGCCTGATGTGCCCACGCTGAAGGAACTGGGCGTGGAGGGCGTCGACGTGCAGCAGTGGTACGGCTTCTTCGCCCCGGCCAAGACGCCCAGGGCGGTGATCGACAAGCTCAACGCCGCGCTGAACCAGGTGCTCAAGGACAAGGAGATCGAGAAGCGCATCGAGGACCACGGCGCCGATGTCGAGGCGAGCACGCCCGAGCAGCTCGGCGCGCTCGTCAAGAGCGAGCTCGCCAAGTGGAAGGGCGTGGTGCAGCGCGCCAAGCTGACCGCCGACTGATTGCCGAGCGCAGCCCGCGAGATGACGAGACCAGACCCCAGAGAGGCCGGAGAAGACCAGACCCTCGGCCCCGCATCCACAGGAGACAAGACCATGAGCCACCCCCGTACCCTCGGCTTCCTCGCCATCGCAGCCCTTGCCGCGCTCACCGGCGCTGGTGCAAACGCACAGAGCTCGGTGACGCTGTCCGGCGTCATCGACGCCGCCGCGCGCAGCGTCAGCAACGAAGGCCTCGGCTCGCTGAAGTCGCTCGTCAGCGGCTCGAACGCCACGAGCCGCCTCGTCGTGCGCGGCAGCGAAGATCTCGGCGGTGGCCTCTCGGCCAGCTTTCACCTCGAGCACGGCATAGCGCTCGACACGGGGCTGCCCACCGGCGGCTTCTGGGACCGCCGCTCCACCGTCAGCCTCGCCAGCCGCGCGGCGGGCGAGTTGCGCCTGGGCCGCGACTACGTGCCCAGCTACATCGGCTGGAGCCGTTTCGACCCCTTCAGCCACGTCGGCGTGGCGGGCAGCAACAACTTCGGCAGCGGCACGCCCGTGGGGCCGATCCGCAGCGCCTTCGGCACCACGGCCAACAGCACGGTGCGGGCGAGCAACTCGATCGGCTACTTCCTGCCCGGTGGCCTGGGCGGGCTCGAGGGCCAGCTGATGGTGGCGGCCGGCGAGGGCGCCACCCCGGCCAACGGCGGCCACAAGGTGACGGGCGCCCGCCTCGGCTGGGCCGGCGGCCCGGTGGCGGTGTCGGCCGCGGTCACGCGCACCGAGACCGACCTCACCACGAGCGGCACCTTCAGCGACACCGCCGTGGGCGGCACGTGGAACTATGGCCCCGGCCGCGTGCACCTGGCGTGGCGGCAGTTCAAGCAGAACGCTGCCAAGCAGACCAACCTGATGCTCGCTGCCACCTACGGCTTCGGCGCCACCGAGCTGAAGGCCTCGTTCATCCAGGCCGACATGGCCGGCCGCGTGGGGGCGGTCGTGATCGACGCCAACGACGCCGACCAGCTGGGCCTCGGGGCCGTGTACAACCTGTCCAAGCGCACGGCGTTGTACGCGACGCTGGCCCGCATCAACAATGACGGGGCGGCCACGTTCTCCGTGCCGGGCGGCCCGGCCGGGCTGGCGGGTGGGCGATCATCCACGGGCTACGAGGCGGGCGTGCGCCACGTCTTCTGACCCGACTTCCGACCCCTCCGAGCCGAACCGTTCATCCTCTGCCATGGAACAAGACCTTCGCGCCTGGATCGGCCGCAGCGAGACGGTGCATGACGCCGTCACCGCCGCGCCCGTGAACGCGCTGACGGCGACGCTGGATCACCCGGCTGTCGCCGTCACGCCGGGCATGCCGCTGCCGCCACTGTGGCATTGGCTGTACTTCCTGCCGATGCACCGGCAAAGCGAGATCGGCCCCGACGGGCACGCCAGGCGCGGCGGCTTCCTGCCGCCGGTGCCGCTGCCGCGACGCATGTGGGCGGGTAGCCAGTTCGAGTTCCGCTCGCCCGTGCGCGTGGGTGACGCGGTCGAGCGGCGCAGCACCATCGCAGACGTCACGGTGAAGGACGGGCGCACCGGCCGGCTCGTCTTCGTGAAGGTGCGGCACGAGCTGCGCTGCAACGGTGCGCCCGACCCGGCCATCGTCGAGTTCCACGACATCGTCTACCGCGAGGCCAAGAAGCCCACCGACGTGGAGCCACCGCCGCAGCCCGCACCCACCGGCGCGCCCTGGCAGCGCGAGATCGTGCCCGACGACGTGCTGCTCTTCCGCTACAGCGCGCTCACCTTCAACGGGCACCGCATCCACTACGACCGCAAGTACGTCACCGAGGTCGAGGGCTACCCCGGGCTCATCGTGCACGGGCCGCTCATCGCCACGTTGCTGATGGACCTGCTGCGCCGCCACGGGCCCGAAGCCGACGTGGCCACCTTCCGCTTCAAGGCCGTGCGGCCCACCTTCGACCTGCACCCGTTCAAGGTGAACGGCGACCCGGGCGCGGACGCGCCTGCGGCGCGGCCCGGCACCGGGCGTGAGGGCCGGACCGTGAAACTCTGGGCGCAGGACCATGATGGCTGGCTGACGATGGACGCCGTGGCGACGCTGCGCTGAGCGGCCCGCGCTGGCACACAGTCCACGCAGCACACAGACCAGAACCGGGCACCTGCATGCAACCGCTCCAAGGCATCACCGTCGTCGCGCTCGAACATGCCATTGCCGCGCCGTTCGCGACGCGCCAGCTGGCCGACCTCGGCGCGCGCGTCATCAAGGTCGAGCGCCCCGGCGTGGGCGACTTCGCGCGCGGCTACGACCAGCGCGTGCGCGGCCTCGCCTCGCACTTCGTGTGGACCAATCGCAGCAAGGAGAGCCTGACGCTCGACGTGAAGCATCCGCGCGCGGCCGAACTGCTGCTGAAACTCATCGTGGAGAAGGCCGACGTGGTGGTGCAGAACCTCGCGCCCGGCGCTGCGGCGCGCCTGGGCATCTCGCACGCGGCGATGAAGGAACGCCGGCCCGACCTGATCGTCTGCGACATCTCGGGCTACGGCGACGACCCCGAGCGCCCCGGCCCCTACCGCGACAAGAAGGCCTACGACCTGCTGATCCAGAGCGAGAGCGGGTTCGTCTCCATCACCGGCACGCCCGACGAGCCGAGCAAGGCGGGCCTGTCCATCGCCGACATCGCCGCCGGCATGTACGCCTACAGCAGCATCCTGGCGGCGCTGCTGCAGCGCCAAGCCGACGGCCAGGGCCGGCGCATCGACATCTCCATGCTCGAGGCCATGGGCGAGTGGATGGGCTACCCAATGTACTACGCCTTCGACGGCGCTGCGCCGCCGCCGCGTGCCGGCGCGGCGCACGCCACCATCTACCCCTATGGCCCGTTTCCCACCGGCGACGGCAAGACGGTGATGCTCGGCCTGCAGAACGAGCGCGAGTGGGTGCAGTTCTGCGAGCGGGTGTTGCTTCAGCCCGCGCTGGCCACGGACGAGCGCTTCGCCGGCAATGCGAGTCGCAGCGCCCATCGAGAGGTGCTGCGCGCGCTCATCGTGCAGGTCTTCGCCGGCCTCACGGCCGAACAGGTGGCGGCCCGGCTCGAGGCCGCTCAGATCGCCAACGCCGAGCTGCGCGACATGGCGGGCCTGTGGCGCCACGAACAACTCGCCGCGCGCCACCGCTGGCGCGAGGTGACCACCGCCGCCGGCCCGGTGCCCGCCTTGCTGCCGCCTGGCAGCTGGGGTGCAGCCGATGCCGGCGAGCCGAGGATGGACGCCGTGCCCGCGCTCGGCCAGCACACCGAGGCGATCCTCTTCGAGCTTGGCCTCGATGCGGCGGCCGTGGCCGAGCTGCGTGCGGCCGAGGCGATCTGAGCCGTCCGGGCCACGCCGCCTGTCCGGCCTGCGGCATGCCAGCGACCCCGGCCCGTGCGACGTGACGACGACCCCATGACCCGAACCAGCCCTCCCCGCACCTACCTCTTCGTGCCGGGCGACCGCCCCGAGCGGTTCTCGAAAGCGCTGGCCAGTGGCGCCGATGCAGTCGTGCTCGACCTCGAGGACGCGGTCGCACCGCCCGCGAAGGAGGCCGCGCGCGCCGCCGTGGCGCAGGCCGTGGCCGCCGCCGGCGCCGAGGCCGTACGCTTTGTGGCGCGCATCAACAGCGAGGAGACGCCCTGGTTCGACGCCGACCTGCGCGCGCTGGCCGCCGCCGGGGTGCGGGCCGTGATGCTGCCCAAGGCCGAGCGGCCCGACACGGTGGCGCGCCTGCGCCAGGCTTGCGAGCAGGCCCGGCGGGCTGCGGCAGGCGTGAGCGGCGAGGCCGGCGAGTCCGGCGAGGGGCCCGAGCGGGGCGTGGCCGTGCTCGCACTCATCGAGTCGGCACGCGGCGTGCTGGCCGCCGAGGCGCTGGCCGCCACGCCCGGCGTGGTGCGGCTCGTCTTCGGCACGCTCGACTACGCGCTCGACCTCGACCTCGACCTCGAGGTGTCGGCGCACGCGCCTTTCGGGCAGGCCGGGCTCGATGCCGCGGCCAGCCGCATCGCCATCGCCTCGCGCGCCGCAGGCCTCGCGGCACCCGTGGCCGGGGTCACCACCGCGCTCGACGACGAGGCTGTGCTGCTCGCCGACTGGGCGCGGGCGCGCGCCCATGGCTACGGTGCCAAGCTGTGCATCCACCCTCGCCAGGTGGCGCCCATCCACGCCGCGCTCGCGCCAAGTGCCGAAGAGCTGGGCTGGGCGGCGCGCGTGCTCGCGGCCGCCGAGGCCGCCGCCGGCGCGGCCGTGCAGCTCGACGGCCGCATGATCGACAAGCCCGTCATCGAGCGTGCGCGCCGCCTGCACGAACGCGCGGCGCGCTGACGACGATCTTCCTCCCGCACTATTTCCGACTTCCGCCGACAGGACACCCCTCCATGGCCGCCAGCATCATCGACAGCCGCATCTTCCAGGGCATCTTCACCAGCGACGCCATGCGGCACGTGTGGAGCGACGAGAACCGCACCGCCAAGTACATCGAGATCGAGCGCGCGCTGGCCATCGTGCAGGCGCGCCTCGGGCTCATCCCGCAGGAAGCGGCCGACGAGATCGTCAGCCACTGCCACCTCGAGCAGATCGACATGGACCGGCTGCGCCAGCAGACCGAGCGCATCGGCTACCCCATCCTCGGTGTCGTCACGCAGATCAACCAGCTCTGCCGCGACAAGCTCGGCGAGTACGTGCACTGGGGCGCGACGACGCAGGACATCACCGACACGGCCACCGTGCTGCAGATCCGCGAGGCGCTGGCGCTGGTGGAGGCCGACCTCGCCACGCTGGCGCAGGCGCTGGCCAAGCTCGCGAAGGAGCACCGCCTGACGCCGGTGATCGGCCGCAGCAACCTGCAGCAGGCCATTCCCGTGACCTTCGGCTACAAGATGGCGGGCCTGCTCAGCGCCGTGTTGCGGCACCAGGAGCGCCTCGCACAACTCAAGGAGCGCGTGCTCGTCGGCGAGTTCGCCGGCGCCGCGGGCACGCTCGCCTCGCTCGAGACCGGCGCGATGGAAACACAGGCGGGCCTGTGCGCCGAGCTGGGCTTGAAGCAGCCGGTGATTGCCTGGCACACCATCCGCGACAACATCGCCGAGTGCGGTGCCTTCCTCGGCCTCGTCGGCGGCACGCTCGGCAAGCTGAGCATGGACGTGAAGCTGATGATGCAGACCGAGGTGGCCGAGGTCTTCGAGCCCTACCACCACGGCCGCGGAAGCAGCAGCACGATGCCGCAGAAGCGCAACCCCATCGCCAGCTGCTACATCCACGCCGCCATCAGCGTCGTGCGCCAGCACGCCGCGGCGCTGATGGACGCAATGGTGGCCGACCACGAGCGCAGCACGGGCCCCTGGGAGATCGAGTGGATCGTGCTGCCCGAGGCCTTCTGCCTGATGGCCGGAGCGCTGAAGCAGAGCGTTGCGGTGGTGCAGGGGCTGGAGGTGGACCCCAAGGCCATGATGCGCAACATCGAGATGACCGGCGGGCTCGTGATGAGCGAGGCGGTGATGATGGGCCTGGGCCGCCACATGGGCCGCGAGTACGCCCACGACGTGGTCTACGACCTGTGCCGCGAGTCGCTGGCGAAGAACGTGCCGCTGATCGACTTGCTGGCGGCGCACCCGGAGATCGCGAAACATGTGGACCGCGCGGCGCTCATGCGCATGCTCGACCCGGCCAACTACCTCGGGCAGAGCGGCGTGATGGTGGACCGGGTGGTGGCGCGCATGCCGGGTGTGGCGGGGGGCGGGCGCTGAGGGGGCCCTGCCGGCCCCTCGGCCCCCGAGGCAAGCCCGTTCAGGGTTTGCGAGCATGCCGACGCCGTCATGCGGCGGGGGCTTCTTTCGTCCTTGGGGCAGGCGCTCACAATTCCGCGGGCGCCATCACGCGAAGGAGCCGTCCATGAATCAGTACCTGCTGTTGCTGCACGAGAAGCCCTCTGACCAGGCCGCCGTGAGCCCGGCCGAGATGCAAGAGATCATCGCCCGCTACAAGGCATGGTCGGCCGGCCTTGCCGCGCGCGGCCTGCTGGCCGGCGGCGAGAAGCTCACCGACGACGGAGGCCGGCATCTGCGCCTGAAGAAGGGCGCGCCGGTGGCCACTGATGGCCCCTACGCCGAAGCGCACGACGTGGTGGGTGGGTACTTCGTGATCAAGGCCGAGTCCGACGCCATGGCCGAGGAGTTGGCGCAGGGCTGTCCGCATCTGGCAGGCACCCAGTGGATCGAGATCCGCCGCATCGAAGTGCTGGGTTGAGCCACGCGGCCCACGCGCCGCTGCACGCCGTGTTGGCGGCGCAGCGGCCGCGTGTGGTGGCCCTGCTGGCCCGTTCGCTGGGCCTGTCGCACCTAGCGCTGGCCGAAGATGCCCTGCAGACGGCCGCGCTGCGTGCCCTGGAAACCTGGCCCGCGCAGGGCGTGCCGGCCAACCCGGCCGGCTGGCTGTACCGCGTGGCGCGCCATGAGGCCATCGACGCACTGCGTGTCGCGGGCCGCGAGGACCCCTGGCCCGACGAGGACGAACCGGCTGCCGAGGTGCTGCCGCCCGTGGCACCCGCGGCGGGCCGCTTCGCGGGCGAGCTGCAAGACGACGAACTGGCGCTGCTGTTCGCGGCCTGCCACCCGGCCGTGCCACCGGCCTCGCAGGTGGCGTTCGCCTTGCACCTCTTCACGGGGCTGGACCAGGCGACGCTGGCCGCCGCCTTGTTGTGCACGCCAGCGGCGCTGGCGCAGCGCCTGGCACGCACGCGCGAGGGGCTGGCCCAGCAGAGCCTGCGCCTACCGGCGGGGCATGAACTGCCGCCGCGCCGTGAGGCCGTGCTCACGGTGCTGTCTCTGGCCTTCCATGCGGGCGCGCGCGCCCGCGCCCGCAGCGGCGGGGCTCCGGCGGAAGCAGTGGCACTGTGCTGGGAGAGCATCCGGCTGGCGCGCGCGCTGGCCGC
>JALHOU010000163.1 GCA_022842825.1 Rubrivivax sp. | reverse complement strand
GTCGGCCCTGTCTGATGCCACGCGGTGCATGCGCGAGCCGCATTGTGGATGCGAGCAGGATCGCAGCGATGTGTGGCCTGCCTGTAAGCGGCCGGCCGGCAATGACTGCAGGTGGCCGAGTCGAGCCGACTAGACGCCAAGACTCGCCGCCGAAAAGCAGTCTTTCGCGGCCAACTCGGACGCCAAGTTGGAGGCGCCAGGCGACCGGCCGCTGATGGCCGGCTGCGAAAGTTCGGCTGGACATTGCAGGCGGCGGCGATGCGGCCCAAAGCGGCCGGCGGACTTCGAGAGTCGCCTGTCCATCGCATCGCCGCCCTTCGGGCCGGGCGGCCAGTCGGCGGCCCACGACCCTTAGCTGCCGATCGAGGCGGTCATGAGGCATCACGCATGCGCTGCTGCCGGCGCGAGTTCAGGCACGCCACATCGGCCAGCTGGACCGAGGCTGGCCGCGCCCTGCCGAGTACAGCCCCGCCTCAGCGTCCTTGAACAGCGACGTCACGAACTCGGCGAACGCGCGCACCTTCGGTGCAGTACCGCGGCCCCGGGCGTACATCAGATGCACGGGGGGTGCTTCGCTGGCCCAGTCGGCCAGCAGCCACACGAGATCGTCGTTCGTCGCCAGCAATGGATCCACGTTGTTGCTTGGCAGCCGGGCGATGCCGAGCCCGGCCAACGCCATTTCGCGCATGCGTGAACCGTGGTCGATGCTCAGATTGCCATGCACCTTGACATCGAGACGGCGGGCGCCCTTCTGGTAGCTCCAGATGTTCTGAGCGCGCCCCGTGGGCAGCACGTGCACCAGGCAGTTGTGCCCCTCCAGTTCCCGAGGCTCCTGTGGCGTGCCGTGACGATCCAGATAACTTCGCGCTGCGACGGTGCGGAAGCGCCGCTCGGCGATGCGATGTGCTACCAGGTTCGAGTCCGGCGGGTCCCCCAGGAACACCGCGACGTCGAAGTTCTTGGCTTCCAGGCTGACCGCACCCGTGACGATGCTGACGTCGAGTTCGAGTCCCGGGTATCGGTGCAGAAACGCCGGCAGATTGGGCACGATGTGGGAGTGCGCCGGGCTGTCGTGAAGTGCCACGCGGAGCCGGCCCCGGGCCAGGCTGCGCATCGCCGTCAGCTCTCGCTCGGCGGCTTGTAGCTCGGCGACGATCGTGCGGCAGCGGGCATGGAAGCGTGCCCCATCCTCGGTCAGCGACACGCCACGCGCAGTGCGTGTCAGCAGACGCACACCGAGCGATCGCTCCAGCGTCGCGACCGCCTTGCTCACGGCGGACGGCGTCAAGCCGAGCACGGCAGCGGCAGCGGCAAAGCTCTGCAGCTCCGCCGCGCGAACGAAGATACCGATGCTGCGCAGGTTCTCCATCGATCCGCTCTCCTCTGCCGATCCGCGCGGGCATGAATTTTTTTCACGTTCATTGTGCCGCGCCCTGGCTGGCGTACACGACTCGCCATGACTAACGTAGCACCACCCCGCGACAAACCCATCGAGTTGCCATGAATCGCCTGCGTCGTTCGATCCTCCTGTTCGCTCCTGCGGCCGCTGCGTCCTTGTCCCCGGCAGTGGCACTCGCTCAGTCGTATCCGGCGAGACCCATCAAGGTGCTCACGGGCGTTGCGGCCGGCTCGTCCCCCGACGGCGTGCTGCGCCAGGTCGCGCAAGCGCTCGGGACTTCCATGGGGCAGGCGGTCATCGTCGAGAACCGGCCTGGCGCGAACGGCATCCTGGCCCTCGAAGGGCTCAAGAGCAGCACGGCGGACGGGCACACCATCGCCATGGTTGCGTTCTCGCAGATGAGCGTGAACCCGAGCCTGATTGCACCGATGCCGCACGACCCGTTGCAGGACTTCGCGCACATCGGCATCTTCTGGCGCGGACCGCAGCTGTTGTCGGCGAGCGCCGCATCGCCCGTGTCGTCGCTCGGCGAACTGCTCGCCATGGCCAAGGCACGCCCCGGCCAACTCCGCTACGGCTCGGCCGGCAACGGCTCGCCCGGGCATCTGTTCATGGAACAGCTGAAGCTCGCCGCAGGTGCCGCGGTGGAACACATTCCCTACAAGGGCACTGCTGCGATCGTCGCAGGCGTCAGCGGCGAAATCGACCTTCTCATGGACGGCGTGTCGCCACAGATCCCGCACATCCGCAGCGGCAAGCTGAAGCCGTTGGCCGTGTCCGGCACGCAGCGGCTTGGCGTGCTGCCTGACGTGCCGACCTTCGAAGAACTCGGCGTCGCTGGCATCGGCACGGTTTGGCTGGGCTTCGTAGCGCCGCGAGGCACGCCTGCTGCGGTCGTAGCGCGGCTCAATCAGGAACTGCGGCGCGCCGTGGAATCGCCGGAGTTCCGCGGCGCGTCGGAGGGCCTCGGAAGACTCGTCACGCCTGGCACACCGGAAGGGATGACCGCGACAATCCGCGAGGAGATCCCGCTGTGGCGGGCGATCGTGCAGCGCGCACAGATCAGACCCGAATGACGCATGACGACGACCTGCGAGCCGGTGCCGATCATGCGACTGACCTCGGAATCCTTGAATGCCTCCACCCGCCTTCCGCCGCGAACCTCGTATCTGGCGGTGCTCACGTGGACCTTTACGTTCTTCAATACCGTGCGTGTGCTGGCCTATCTGCCCACGATCTGGGCCATCGTGGCCTCCGGTGATTCGAGCCAGCATTCGGTATTGACTTGGCTGACCTGGGCCGGCGCGAATGCCACGATGGCGGCGTGGCTGTATGAGCACAACGAGCGACGCGCAAATCGCGCCTTCGCCGTGAACGCCTGCAACGCGACCATGTGCGTTCTGACTCTGCTGACCATCCTTGTGCACCGCGCGTGATCAGGTGTGCCGTCACACAGCTTCGGAGCGCGGCGCGGGTGGTAGCTTTGAATCGATGGTTCGTCGCAGGGGCGAGCACCACTGAGCCCGCAGCGCTGTGACTTTCCGGCGGGAAGCGAATGACGGCTGATGGCCGGGTGTGTGAGTTGGGCAGCCGGCGCTGGACGCCCGGTCTCACCGTCATACGGGTCGCTCGCAACGTCGCAGCAGGCCTTGATGTCGACGAACCGGGTGGCAACCTGGTCGAACCACCACGGTAGATCAAGGCGCCACATGCAACCCCTCAAACTCACCCTCAAGGGCTTCCGCGGCATCCGCGATGGCCTGGGCCGCGACGAGATCACCCTCGACCTCGAGCGCCTCGCTGACGGAGCACAACTGATCGCCATTGTCGGCACCAACGGTAGCGGCAAGACGACGATCCTCGACAACCTTACGCCCTACAACCTGCTTCCCAGCCGAGCAGCGACGGCTGGGCCTGGTGGCTTCTCGTACTACGACCACGTCTACCTCCCCGAAAGCCTCAAGGACCTGACCTGGGCGCACGAGGGCCGCTGCTACCGGTCGCAGATCGTCATCCGGACGAACGGCCGCCGTAAGACCGAGGCCTTCCTGCACGGACTGGACGACGATGGGCAATGGCGGCCCGTGCGCATCGATGAGGGCACTGTCTCCGATGGGCGCGTCGAGTCGTACACCCGCTGTGTCGACGCCATCTGCGGCAGCCCGGAGACCTTCTTCACATCGGTCTTCGCCTCGCAGGGAAAGCGCCAGCTCAACACCTACCGCAACGGCGAGATCAAGACCTTGCTGGCCGATCTGCTGGGACAGGACGAGATCCGAGCCATTGGACAGAAGGCCGTTGAAGTGGCACGGCTGCTGAAGGCGGGACTGGTGACGATCCGCCATCATCAGGTTGGCCTGGCAGATGAGTGCGCGGCTGTCGAGCGCGCCAGCCGAAAGCTCGACGGTGCGGACTTGCGGGTGGCCAAGGCCGAAACCGCCAAGCGGGCGGCCCAGACCTTGCTGGACGGAGCGCTCGAGCGGCACGCCCGCCTGTCGGCCGAGCGTGAACAGTCCCGCGCCACCGAGGCGCGACGTGTCCAGCTCATGACCGAACGCCAAGCAGAGATCGACACCACGCGTCAGTCGATCAAGGGCCTGCAGACCCAGGATCTCACGGAGGTACAGCGCCTGGAACGCCTGGAGCAGCGGATCGCCGCGCGCCAGCAGCAGGAGCAGGTAAGGCGGCAGTCATTGGCGCAATCGCGGCGCCGCTGCCTGGAGGTGCTCGGCGAGGCGGACGCGGTCGGCCGCGCGGTCCGGCGGCTGGCATTGGCGCAGCGCGCACACGAGCTGCGCCGGGCACGTACCCAGGCCAGTCGCCAGCGCGTCCAACTGCTAACCCAAGGCCACGGAGCCATCCGGCTGTCGGAACAGAGGCTGGCCGCCATCGAACGCGACGCAGGCAAGGCGGTGCTTCGAACCCAGGAGCTGGCCCATCGCTTCGGCCTGACTGCCGAAGTACCCTGTGCGGGCAGCGACTTGCAAGGGCGCTGCAAGCTGCTCGGCGACGCCCGCGAGGCGCAGGCTCTCATGCCCGACGCCAGGGTCCAGGTGGCACGCTGCGCTCGCGACAAGGAGCAGGTTCAGGCGGAACTGAGCGGGCTGCGCCGGCGCCACGAAGCCCTTGCCGATGCCCCGCGGGCCCTGGCCCGGGCCGAGGAAAGTGAAGGTGCTGCTCGCCGGCGCGCCGAACGCATGGCCGTACTGGCGTCGAAGGAGCGGACCTGCATCCAGGCCAGGGCAACGCTGATCGAGATCGACCGCGACCTGGCCGCCTGCGGTTCACCGACCGGGCAGGATGCACGGACCCCCGAGGAGCAGGCAGAGCACGGGCAGATCGTGGCGTCGCGCCAGGCCCTCTCCCAGCATCTGGAGGCGCAGCAGCGGCGATCCGCCGCGGCGCTGGCGCGTATCGAGCGGCTGTTGGCGGACCTGCCGGCGGCCTACGACGAGCGCCTGCTCAAGGCAGCCGCCGAGGCGGTCATGGGTGCGCGCGGCGCGATCGCGACGGCCGAGCGTTCGCTGCTGGAGGCCGCGAGAGACGCGCAAGCGCAGTTGGATCTCGGCAAGCAGGCGGCGGCGCTCGTCGCGCGCCGCGAAGCGGCCCAGGCACGCTGCACGAAGATCGAGGACGAACTCGCCAACTGGAGCCTGTTCGCTCGCTGCATGAGCAACGACGGACTGATCGCGCTGGCAATCGACGACGCCGGGCCGGCCTTGTCCGGCTTGGCCAACGACCTGCTGCTGGCCTGCTACGGACCTCGATTCACGGTATCGATCCGCACGCTGCTCGAGAGCGGCAAGGGTGAGCAGAAGGAAGGATTCGACATCGTCGTCCACGACGGCACGACCGGCGAAGCCAAGAGCGTGGGCCTGATGAGCGGCGGCGAACGAACCTGGGTGGAGGCCAGCCTGACCCGCGCCATCGCCTTGTACCTGGCGACGCACACGGGACGCCGGTACACAACGTTGTTCTGCGACGAGGCCGACGGCGCACTCGATCCCGAGCGCAAGCGCATGTTCATGGCGATGAAACGCGAGGTGTTGCGCCTGGGCGGCTACGAGCGCGAATACTTCGTCTCGCAGACGCCGGAGCTGACCACGATGGCCGACACCGTGATCGACCTGGAAACGCTGAAGGTACAGCCCCCGGAAGAGAGACTCGTCCCGGGATGACCCACAACGGTTGCGGCTGACCTCGTCGCTCGCTGGTGCGTGCGCTGGGGTCAACTGTCGCGGTGCTTCGGCGCGATCGACACGACGCGCACCTTGGCGTCGCTGCGTAGTTCCGCGACCTCACGTTCGCGCCGCTGCAGCAGCAGGCGCGTCTCCTGCCACGCGGCGAAGTAGTGGTCAACCAGTGCGGCCATCTTGGCGAGCTGTTCGCGCAGAGCGGCATTGTCCTGGCGCAGTTGCCTTGCCGCTCGCCTGTCTCCGTCGAGTCGAGGGCTGTGCTTCTGCTGCGCTGCGTGCAACGCCTGCACGACGTCAGGATGGTAGCGATACAGCGCATTGCGAGAGATGCCGGCCAGCTCACACAAGGACGTGGCGGTCAGCGCCGGCGGAGACGCGCCGTTGCCTTGCTGTCGAACCATCGTGGCCAGCGTCTCCAGCAGCCGCTGTGACGACCCGCTCTTCACTGTGCCGGGAGGCTGCTTCGTCATGGTGATTCCTTCTGCCCGCTGTCCATCGCCCGGACCAGGGATCGTGCCTCGTCGAGGCGCGCACGAACGATGCGCAGGGTCTGCAAAGGCAGCGCCGGTTCATCCAGCAGGTCCTGGCAGCGGTGAACCTGCTCGGCCCAGTAGGCGCGGTGCGGCTCAGACACGACGAAGTTCCGGCAGCGCGCGCAGGTAGACGGCTCGCGGCGGGCAGGGTTCGGGCCGGCCGCGTTGCCGAGGCAGGCGCTGTACTCCTCGCGATAGACGCAGAAGCCCCAGTCGCAGACCCCGAGCACGAGTCCGGCGTCGACCAGCAGGCGCGCATAGCTCGCGAGGTCCTCCTTGATGCGCTTGCCCCGAAAGCGCGGGCGATTCGCCAAGATCTCCTCGCCGGCCCGACCGCCCAGCCCGGGTGCTGCCAGCATGTGCTCCCAGGCACTGACCGATTGCTCCAGGATCTCGGCGTCGATCTCCCGGTCGAGCCGGTAGTCGGACCCAGCGTAGCCGTGGTCGGTCTCGGCACGTTCGCGGTGTCCCAATTGCTGGGCCAGCGCGAAGAGGCTCGTGCGATCACGCAGTGCCGCGAACCTGGCGAAGGTCTTGCGGCCCTGATGCGACGTGAGCTTCCACGGCCGGCCTTCATAGGTCAGGCCAAGCCAGGCGCCGAATCGCCCGAGTTGGGTGTTGGCCCGCGCGGTCGACGGAATCTCCAACTGCTCGGAAGCCACCTCATGCCACTCGGTCGCGCCATTGCCGCGCCAGCGTCGCAGCCAGAGCTCGTCGCGCCCGGCGATGGCGCGGTGCCCGGCGGACAAGGCTTCGAGCACCGCCACCGCCTGCACCGCGGCGGGCGGGGCGACCCACTCGTGCGCACGCCCGTGATAGCCAGCCTGGCGCTTGAAGATCGCCCCGACGATGACGGTCACGGGCTGACATGCGCCCTCGGCGCTTCGGCGCTGCACACAGCCGGCCTTCAGGTGCAGGATCTCGCTCACGCGCGGGCCGACCAAGTAGGAAATGACGACGAAGCAGGCGGCATAGAGCAAGTCGGTGCGCAACACGAGTTCGCGGACCGACCGTACGGGCGAGTCATCGGGGATGCCGGCGCTGGCACGCTGCAGCGCGCGTGTGGCCCGTCCGGTGTGCGCGTGCCCGGCGCCGCGCCCGCCGGCTGCGGCCTGCCGATAGGCCTCCCAAGCGCGAAGGACGACGGGAGCGTCGCGCGTGACGAGGTCGATCGCCGTCT
Source organism: Rubrivivax sp. (assembly GCA_022842825.1). Taxonomy (GTDB): domain Bacteria; phylum Pseudomonadota; class Gammaproteobacteria; order Burkholderiales; family Burkholderiaceae_C; genus Rubrivivax. The sequence goes on along the minus strand of JALHOU010000163.1, from coordinate 4,045 downwards.
GCACCAACGGCACCGCGACGCTGTCGGGCGTATAGGGCAAAGGTCGACGCAACCCTTCGTGATACCCAGCGGCCCGGCGAGGGTCATGTCCGGCAAAGGGATCGAAGCTCAGGCCGTCATCAAGTTCGTCGCGAAACCGATGAAAGTACGCGAGCAGGTACAGGTGTCGGTGCACGGTTCCCGGCGCGCGCTGCGGCGAGCGACCAGGCAGGGGGCGCGAGCGCAGCCACTGCTGAAACTGCAGGAGCGCCGGCGGATCGAGCAGCGAGAAGCGGTTGAATCCCTCTGCGCTCATCCACTGGAGCAGGCCGCGCAGTGTGTGAAAGTACTGCCCGACCGTGCTCGGCCGCAGCGGCAGCCCAGTGGACAGTGAGCGTGATCGGATGAGGGCGACGAGCTGTCGGCAGGTCTCGAGCAGCGCGGCGTGGCGCTGGTCGGTGAAGCGTTGACCATCCTGCAGTTCGAAGTCCCAGTGCAGGCGCACAGGCCGCCGCTCTTCCAGGGCATTGCCAGGCGCCAGAACCCAGACCGGGTCTTCCCACGTCGACTCCGTAAGGAACCAAGTGCGATCGCCTCGTTCCGGAGCGCGAACGACCGGACTGTCGGTGGCCAGGCGCTGCAGGGCGGACATGGCGGTGGCCTCACCGAAGGTTCGGCAACGTCGGCAGGCACGCCAGCAGCGGCTCGGCGGCGGCGAGTTCCCTTGTCCCAAAGCGCGGCAGGATGTCCTCTTCGAGGATGCGCAGCTGCGGCCCGTAGAACGCCTGCCAGCGGGCCGGATGCAGCATCGTTGCGGCGGCGCGCAGGTGTTCGCGGGCCTGAAGCAGGCGGGCCAGCGTGCGCGGCTCCGGCGGGATCACCGCGTTGGGGCAGGTGAAGCAGCCCATGAAGTTGGTGCACATCTCACCGCGGCGCGTGCCGGGTGCGGCACCGGCCAGCGGATCTGTGCAGTCGAAGCCGAACATCGACACCGTGGCGCCCGGCGGGATTGCCGCGCTCGACGACGAAGCCGCGATCGTCGCTGACGCCGTTGTGGTCGGCGGTTCCAAGAGGTGCGCGACGAAGGCCTCCTGCAAGACGGCGATGCGCGCGTGGTTCTGCTGCCGGACGATCGGCCTCTGGACATAGCGAACGGTAGTTGCGATGCTGGCATGGTTGGCCACCGTCTTCGTCCGCAGCAGATCGCCGCTGGCGCGGTAGAAGGTGGTCAGCACGCTTGGGCGCAGGCTCGCCAGCGAGAAGGGCGCCAGGCCATGGCGCCGGCAGAACTCGGCGAGCAGGTGGTGGACGGTGATGGTCGACATCGCGCCCACCGTGCGCAGGCCCTTGAAGAGGAAGAGACGGTCGCGTTGTGCGGGCGGTGCCAGCGGCCGCAAGCACTCGTTCCAGCTCAGGATGTCCCTCACCAGCGCCGGCGGCTCGAACGGCGCGTCGCGCTCGAAGCTACGCCGTTGCAGGCGCCCGGCGCGAGCCTTGAACCAGACCAGCATCTGGCGCTTCTCCAGCAGCGGCATATCCTGCAGGCAGTCGCGCCCGAGTTCGGCGATGGGTTCGGGATTGCCGGCCGAGTGGATCAGGATCGCCAGGTAGTACGGCAGCAAGGAGACAGCGCGCGGGTACAGGCAAGGTTCTATCTGCTTGGCGCCACCCCAGCGGCGTACCGCCAACTGCAGCGGGTGATTGCCGCGGCGCTGCAGTTCGAGGCTGCTCGGCACGATGCCGCCGAAGTGCCGATCGACCTCCACGAGCAACCAACCCAACGAGCCCGGCGTGTCCCCATCCGAGGCGCGTTGCGCTGCGGCCGCGGCGCGAGTCTCCCGCAGAGCAGCGATGTCTGCCTCGCAGGCGCGCAGGATGGCACGCAGCTCGGGTGCCGTCAGCGTGGCGCGTGGTGGCCTGTCGTTGCCCCGTCCCGAGAAGGGCGTGAAGGGGTGGTCGATGCGACTGACGAGATCGGGGCGACAGCGCTCGAGCCAGCGCAGCAGCTGTCGCAACGCGCCGTAGACCGTGATTCGCGTGGAGATGGCCCATGGCGCACCGTCGGCGCACTGCTGCGCGTTGAGCCATTCGCCGTAGCGCAGGAGCATCCGGCGGTCCAGGTCCGCAAGCGATTCGATCGCTCCCGATTCGGTCGCAAAACGGTTGAAGGTGAGCATCGAGGTCCAGCAAGACTTGATGCTGCGGGGCGACCTGGCCCCATGGTGACTCCAGAACGCCAGCGCCAGCGCGAGCCGCACGTCTTCCGGCAGGCCCAACGACGAGAAGTCGATGACCGTGCGGCGTACCACGCGCGGCGCATCGATGCGCGGTTGCTCCGCGTCCTGCATCGGCGCCGCCATGGGTTGCTGCGACAGGTCCCGGCGGATGCGCTGAGCTTCGGAGATCATGGCGGGCCTGTCTCCGCCATCAGCTTGCCGAGCGCGTCATTGAGAACACACGGATCGACTGCCACGGCGCGAAGGTAGCCGTCGGTGGTCTCGATGTGCTCGTGACCGAGCAGCACCTTCACGACCAGCAGCGGGTTGACGTTGGCGCCACCGGCGGCCAGATGCTCCAGTCGAGCCAGCAGCATGCATGCAAAGGTGGCCCGCAGCAGGTGCGTCGTGGCCTTGAATCCACAGGCCCGCCCCGCTTGGCGCACCGCGCGCTGGTAAGCGTTCTTGCCCACGGGTCGTCCGCGTGAATTGACGAACAACACCGTGGGCGCGGCGGTCCGGCATCTGCGTCTTGCACGTGCGAGCCAGGCCAGGCGATGACCGCGCACGTAGCCGTCGGTCTCGTCGAGCAGGCTGGCCGGCACGAGCACCTGGCCGGGCTTGCGGCCCTTGCGGATGATCTCGATTGCGCGATGCGGCGCGGCCGGTGCATCGCGGGCACGGACGTCGCCGACGCTCAATCGCAACAGCTCGCTGATGCGCAGTCCCGAGTACAACTGCCAACGCGCCATCAGGTCGTAGGGCGGTGCGAGCGCCGCGAGGAGTTCGCGCGCCTGTTCGGATACCAACGGCCGGGGCAGCGCCTCGTACTGCCGGAGGACGAACAGGCTGCGCTCGTTAGTCGGGGTGTGGCTGATTCGGGGCGGCCCGTGCTGGCGCGCGAGGCGGAGATCGCGCGCCGGTTCAGCCAGCGGCGAGGCGCTCAAACAATGCGTACGAACCGCCCACCCGTAGAACCGAAGCACGCCGCGAACGCGATGGTTGATGGTGGAGGTTCGGTACGGCCGGCCGGTATGTGCGCTTGGCTGGGCCATCATCCGGTTCCGATAGGCGACGAGGTCGACCGCGTCGGCCGTCTCCCAAGGGATGTCGTTCTGTTCGAGCGTCTCGAACCAGTCGTAGAGGATCTCGGCGTAGGTCCTCAACGTGTCTTCGGTATGAGCGCGCTGGATCGAGTGCTCGTGCAGGAAGGCAACGGCTGGCTCGATCAGTTCCCAGCGCTTGGTGAACAGGAGCGGAAACCCGCTTGGGCGAGGCTCGCGAACGGCGACGACAGCTGCTTGTTCGGCAGCGGCGTGCGCCCGACCTGGCACCTCATCGGCGGTCGGAAGCGATGCCTTGCGGATGATCTGCACCATGCGGCACTGCCCTGCGGGCCAGGAGCTTGACGGCGTCCACGAACGACAGGTCAAGGAGGTACATCGCCAGGTCAATGGCCCCACCCCCACCACGCTTCGCGCGCGTGTCGTACCACTTCGGCCCCGTGGTCACAATCTCGAAGTCGCCGCGGCCGATACTCAGGTGCCAGCGCGCGCTCCGATCATCCTTGACGGGCCGAAATGTCGGGTCCACCTGGAAATGGGTGGCCAGCAGCGCAAGTGCGTCGCAGGCCGGCATTTGGCGAAGCGCTGTCAACGTCGAGGCACTGAAAGAACGGTGTAGTCGACGTGCGACCATGTTCGAGACCTCCTGTTGCGTTGCTCGAAAACGCGGGACGCGGCCGGGCTACTCGCCTCTGAAAGAGGCCGGGGCTGCCCGGGCATTCGCACAATGTAGGCGGCCCTACGGGACAGGCCAATGGCGTTGACACTGCCGAATGCAACCTAACA
>JALHOU010000162.1 GCA_022842825.1 Rubrivivax sp. | reverse complement strand
ACCTCGCAGCTCCAGGCCTTCACCACCGGCCAGATCGACGCTCTCGGCACGACGCAGCTCACCTCGCTCACCACGAGTCAGCTCGCCAGCCTGTCCACCTCGCAGCTCGCCTCGCTGGCCACCTCGGACCTCGCAGCCCTGGACAGCGGCCAGTTCGTCGCCATGAGCACGCAGCAGGTGGCGGCGCTGACAACCGCGCAGGTGGCAGCGCTGGAGACCACCGATCTCGTCGAGTTCAGCACCTCGCAGATCCGCGCCTTCTCGACGGCCCAGATCGCGGCGCTCGGCTCGGCCCAGATCGACGACCTGACGACGACGCAGTTCGCGGCCCTCAGCACGGCGCAACTGCGCGCCATCGAAACGGCCGACGTCGCCGCCATCACGACGAGCGACCTGGTGGCACTCGGCACGGCGCAGATCGCAGCGCTCACGACGGCGCAGATCGTCGCGATGGAAACCTCGCAGCTCTTCGAGCTGAGCACGTCCCAGATCGCAGCGATGACGACGGCGCAGATCGCGGCCCTGTCGACCTCCGACCTCAACGCGCTCTCGACGACGCAGTTCGAGGCCCTGGAGACGAACCAGATCCGTGCGCTGACGACGGCGCAGATCGCTGCCCTCGAGACGGACATGATCGCCGCCTTCGCTACCGACCAGATCCGCGCGCTGAGCACGGCGCAGATCGTGGCGCTGACGACCTCGCAGGTGGCCGAGATCGAGACCGCCGACATCGCCGCGATGACGACGACGCAGATCCACGCCTTCGAGACGGCCGACATCGCAGCCATGAGCACCTCGCAGATCAATGCGCTGGTGAGCATGACGCCGATCGTGCTCGACCTCGATGGCAACGGCGTGCAGACGACAAGCGCCGCCAACGGCGTCAGCTTCGACCTCGGCGGCACCGGCATGGCGCAGCAGTCGGGCTGGGTCGGCAACGGTGACGGCCTGCTGGCGATGGACTTGAACGGCGACGGACGCATCAACGACGGCCGCGAACTCTTCGGTGCCGCCACCGAACTCGCCAATGGCCAGCGCGCCGGCCACGGCTTCAACGCACTGGCCCAGCTCGACAGCAATGGTGACGGCGTCATCAACGCCGGCGACGCGAAGTTCGACCAGCTGCGCGTGTGGGTGGACGGCAACGGCGACGGCGTCACCGACGCCGGCGAGCTGCGCGGCCTCGTCGAGGTGGGCGTGGCCGAGCTGAACCTCGAACACGCCATCGGCACCGAGGTGAACAACGGCAACCTGCTCGGCCTGACCTCGAGCTACACGACCGCCGACGGACAGACACGCGACATGGTCGACGTGTGGTTCACGCGCGCGGCCGAGCCGGCACCGGAGCTGGGTGAGCTGCTCGCCGACGCCCCGGCCGAGCTCCTGCCCGGCGGCGCGCCGGCCTCGGGCGGCGCCAACCAGGGCACGGTGGGCGGCGCCGGTGCCGCGACGACGGCCGCCGTGTCGCGACCGAGCGGCGACGACGACTGGCGCAACCAGCCGCTCATCTGAGGCCCGGCGTTCCCGCCCTGCAAGGGCCCGAACAGAACCGCCTCCGCGGGGCTGTTCGGGCCCTTCTCCCCTGGCGCGCAGGCCTATGGTGGCAAGGTGTCCCGGCGCACGCCAGGACGCTCTCCGCCCACTTCGCCCATGACCGCCTCGCCCGCCCACCTGCACCTCATCGCCTACAACGAGGCCTCGCGCGCCGCCATCGGCCCAGAGTGGCTGATGCTCGACAACCTGGCCAACCCGCGACCCGACTGGTACGAGTACTGGCCGATCCGCGCACACCTGCAGCGCGCCGAGCGCGAGCACGCCCTCGACGACGACGCCTTCTACGGCTTCTTCTCGCCCAAGTTCACGGCCAAGACGGGCCTCGACCACGCCGCCGTCGTGCGCTTCGTGCGCCAGCACGCCGCCAGCGCCGACGTGCTGCTGTTCTCGCCGCAGCCGGACATGGGGGCCTTCTTCCTCAACGTCTTCGAGCAGGGCGAGACTTTCGATGCCGGGCTCATCGAGGCCTACGAGCGCTTCCTCACGCACATCGGGCGGCCGGTGCCGCTGCGCCAGCTCGTCATGGATGCGCGCCAGGTCGTCTTCTCGAACTACTTCGTCGCCCGCCCGGCCTTCTGGCGCGAGTGGCTCAAGCTCAACGAGGCGCTGTTCAAGATCTGCGAAGGCGGCGACGGCGACCCGGCCCTCCGGTCCCTGCGGCAGGCACTCACCGTGCCCACCAGCTACGCCGGCGGCGCACAGCGCAAGGTCTTCCTGATGGAACGCGCCGCCTCGCTGCTGCTCTCGACGCAGCCGCAATGGCGCAGCGTGCCGCATGACCCCTTCGGCTTCGGATGGAGCACGGCGCGCTTCCGCGAGTTCCCGCAGGAGGCGTTCGTCAGCGACGCGCTGAAGCGCGCCTGGCGCGACACCCGCTGGCCCGAGTACATGCAGGCCTATGCCGCGGTGCGAGAGCGCTTCGTGGCCGCGCCGGCACGGCGGGCGGCCTGAGAAAGAGAGACTGAAAGCCCCGGATCCGGGCGCGCCCGGCGTCCGGGCGCCTGCGAGGCCCCGGCTTCAGGCGCCGACGGTCGCGCCGGCGCGCAGGCGCACGATGCCCGGCTGCGGCAACCGGCAGGGCGGCGCCCAGGGCGGCAGCGACGTGAATACGCGTCGCCCGGCGGTGAGCGCGATCACGAGCGCGAAAGACTCGCAACCCACCACCCAGGTGCTGGCGCCGATGGCCGCCGCCAGCGTGGCCTGGGTGTCCAGGGCCACGTCGGCATGCCGGCGCTGCGCCGCAATCCAGCGGTCGTACTTGCCGGCCGGCTCGGAAGGGTGCGGGCGCAGGCGGATGGGCGACCTGGCCGACACGCCGGCGGCCACGCGCGTGCGCATGAAGTGGTCCAGCGCCTGGAACTCGCCGGGCACGCCGCGGCCCCAGTCGGTGCGCATCGGCTCCAGCACGTAGAGCACCTGCGCCTGCTCCGGCGGCACGCCGGGCGGCGGCGCCACCGCGGCCGCCTCGGCCTGGAGGTAGAGGTTGTCGAAGCAGCGCACCACGGCACCGGGAAAGCTCAACGCGGCGATCTCGGCGGCGCGCGCATCGGTGACCCAGAACTCGTCGGGCCACACGGTGGCGCCGTGGCGCTCGAAACGCATCGGATAGTTGACCCAGTGGTCGACGACAGCGGCCGAGAAGATGCCGCGCGCGCGCGCCTTCTGGCGGGCGCGGTGCTCGAGGTCGCTGGCCCAGCCCGTGCCGCTCAGCAGCATCGCCGCGCCCTCGAGCGCGGCATCGAGCTCGGTGCCGCGGCCCGAGGTCGCGGCCTCGCCGAAGTGGCTGCGGTAGAGCGCCGCCGCCGGCCCGTCCATCACCGGCCGCAGCTGCAGGCCCGGCTGGCGCAGCCAGGGCAGGATGACGTTGCAGGCGCCGGCATCGTGGCAGACCACGGCCAGCGGCGCACGGAAGTCAGGCGACATGCGCGGCCTCCCCGCGCGGCGCGGCGTGAGCGCCGCGGGCGCCATGCGCAACATGGGCGACCTCGGCAAAGCGGGCGAACTGGACGATGTCGATCGGCACGCCATCGACCAGCTCCTGCGCGTGGCGCACGCCCTCGCGCTGCATGCCCGAGCGCTCGGCCACGGCGAGCATGGCGCGGTTGCTGGCGAGCGTGCCGGCGGTCAGCTTGCGCAGCCCCGGCGTGGTGAGCAGCCAGTCGCTGAGAAGCTGCCACGCCTCCAGGCCGATGCCCTGCCCCCACGCGGCGCGCTCGCCGAGCAGGATGCCGATGTCGGCCGTGCCATGCGGCAAGGAGCGGTAGGCCGTGAGCGTGCCGACGGCTTGCTCGCCGGCCGCGCCCGACATGCCCGACGCGCCGGGCGTGCCCGGCACGTCCTGCGCACCGCCCGCGCCCGCGGCCAGGCGCAGGCTGACGAAGAGATGGGGGCTGCCGGCAAAGCCAGCGTAGTAGCGCTCGCAGCTCTCGCGCGTGTGGCGCACGAAGCGCTGGTTGCTGTAGCGCACAACCTCGGCGTCGTTGAGCCAGCCGATGTAGGCGTCGGTGATGTCGCTCGCAACGAATGGCCTCAACACCACGCGCCGCCCGCGCAGCAGCGCCGGCAGGGGCATGGCGGGCATCATGCCGTGGCGCCCGCCGGCCGTCGCTGCGCGCTGGCGGCTTGTGTCGCCGTCGCGGCCATGGGGACCGCGGCCGTCGCCAGCGCCCCCGGCGCGGGCCGCAGCCGGTCGAGCTGGCCCCACACCTTGTGGAAGGCCGCGATGACCTGCGCGATCTGCTCCGGCCCGTGCGCGAACTGCCCGAGCGCGAGGCCGAGGAAGCTTTGCGCGTGCAGCTGCTCGGCCACCGGGCACTGGCCCGGGCCGTAGTGGATGGTGCGCTCGCAGTACGGGCTCGCCCAGGGGAAACCGCCGGTACCGTAGGCCACCTTGTGGCGGAACATCGGCAGCAGGTGCAGGTTCTGGTAGCTGCCGACGAGGCCGGGCACGCCCTCGGCCTTCAGCGCCTCGATGAGGCGCGCGCGCGGCAGGCCAAGCGCCGAGACATCCAGCTGCAGGCCGTAGATGTAGTACGCGTGCGTGTTGCCCACGGCCACACGCGGTGTCTTGAGTCCGGGCAGGCCGGCCAGCCCCGCGTCGAGCTGCGCCGCGGCACGCTGGCGCGCCGCCACGCGCGGCGCCAGCTTGCCCAGTTGCACCGAGGCAATGGCGGCCTCGATCTCGCCCATGCGGAAGTTGAAGCCGAGCATGTTGGCCAGGTCCGCCGGGCGCTCGCCCTGCACCACCGCCTCGGCGTGGTTGCGGATGAGCGCCAGCCGGCGTGCGTAGCGCTCGTCGTCGGTGACGATGACGCCGCCCTCGCCGCAATGGATGTGCTTGTGGTAGTTGAGGCTGTAGCCGCCGATGTCGCAAAGCGAGCCGGCCATGCGGTCGAACACCTTGGCGCCGGGCGCTTGTGCGCAGTCACCGAGCAGCTTGAGGCCATGGCGGGTACAGACATCGCGCAGCGCCACCATATCGGCGCTCTGGCCGAAGATGTCCACCGCGATGACGGCCCTCGTGCGCGGGCCGATCTGCCGCTCCACCGAGGCAGGGTCGATGTTGAAGGTGTCGCGGTCGATGTCGGCGAAGACCGGGATGCCGCACCAGTGCAGGATGGCCGTCGCCGTGGCCGCCATCGTCCACGGCGTCGTGATGATCTCGTCGCCGGGCTCGATGCCGATGGCGCCCACCGCGGCCACGAGGCCCGAGGTCCACGAATTGACGGCGATGGCGTGGCGCACGCCGAAGTACTCGGCCGCCTGCGCCTCGAAGGCACGCACGCGCGGGCCACCCATGAAGGCCTCTCCGGGCGCGCCGATGTAGCCCGAGAGCACGCCGCTGCGGATGACGTCGCTCGCGGCGGCGATGTCGTCCTCGCCCATCGTCACCACCGGAGGCAATGGGTCGGCAATGACGGGCTGGCCGCCGAAGAGGGCAAGGGGCGCGTCGATGGGGTTGTTCGAGGTCATGGCACGGATCCTGGGAAAGGGCGGGTGCAGTGGCTGCGGCGAAAGAGCTCAGGCGGGCTGCGTTTCGGGCTGCGTATCGGCCTGTGGGTCGGGCTGCGGTTCAGGCTGCGGTTCGGGCCGGGTTTCGGGCTCGGTGTCAGGCCGCATGTCGGGTGCGGCGGCGGACCGCCGGGGCACGTGCACCTCGTTGAGCGTGGGCAGCAGGGCCGGCGAGCGCGTGCTCGCGAAGGCGCCCGCGAGCGTGGCCGGCGAGGTCGTGGGTTCGAAGTCGGGCGCCACGGCACGATGCGCCGACGCGGCCGCGCCGTCGCGGCCGAGTGCGCGCTGGCCGATCCTCTCGCACAGGCGTTGCGCGGCCAGTGCGGTCTCGCCGGTGCTGGCCAGCGGCACGCCGCGTGTGAGAGCGTCGTGCACGTTGCCCACCGCCGCCAGCGTGCTGGCGTGGTACTCGCCACTCGTGCGCTGGCCGCTGTCGAGCACGGCATAACCCTTGAAGTGCGGGCTGGCGACGATGCGGCGCACGCGCCAGCCGGCGCCGCCGTCTTCCATGGCGATCATGCCGCGCTCGGTGAGCAGCTGCAGCTCGAAGACGGCGTAGTCGCCGGCATGCGCGGCGTTCAGCGTCACCGGCACGCCCTGGCGCGTCTGCAGCAGCGCCGGCACCGTGGGGTCGTCCTTCCAGTGGTCGAACAGCGGCGGGCCGGCGGCAATGAGCTCCAGCGGGCCGAGCAGCATCTGCACGAGATCGACGAGATGGCTGCCGTTGTTGAGGATGCCCTTGTTGTAGATGCCGATGGCCGAGCGCACGGCACCCCAGGGGCCACCCTTGCCTTGCGCACCCGCCTGCAGCTCGCGCTTCAGGCGCACGATGTCGGGTGCCCAGCGGCGGTTGTGGTTGACGGCCATCTTCACGCCGGCGGCGGCACACACCTCCACCGCGGCGGCCGTCTCCGCGCCACTGGCCGTCACCGGTTTCTCGCAGAAGAGCAGCCGTGGATGCAGCGACAGGATGGCGGCGATGTGTGCGGAGTGCAGCGCGGTGGGCGAGCACAGGCTCACCACGTCGTACGGGCCGGCCACGGCGGCGGCCTCGATGGTGGGATAGCCCTTCTCGATCAGCCAGCGCTGCATGAAGGCCTCGCGCCGCGCCGCGTCGGGTTCGACGCAGGCCACAAGGCGGAAGCCGCCATGGCGCCAGTAGGCCCCGGCATGCGTGAGCGGCGGCGCGCTGGCCGGACGCTCGGCGTCGAAACCGCCGGCGATGTTGCCGCAGCCGACGATGAGGACACGAAGCTGTTGCATGTCAGGCCGCCGCGGCGCCGGTCCGCGAGGGCGTCATGCCACCGGCTCCTCGGCGGCCAACACGGCCAGGGCCTGGGCCGGCGCGGCCTGGGCTGCGGCGTCGCCGTAGACCTGCGCGAACGAAGTCGCCGGCAGCAGCCCGGCACGCACCGCCTCGGCCACGAACTTGAGCAGCAGCGGGTCGTTGTAGCGCCGCGCCACGAGCTGCAGCCCGAAGGGCAGGCCGCGCGGCGAGCGGAACACCGGCGCGCTGATCGCCGGCAACTGCGCGAGCGTCCACATCAGCGCCGAATCGGGGGCCTCCTCGACATGGCGCAGCGGCGCCTCGCCGGCGGTAGAGAGCGTGACGGCAACGTCGAAGCCGCGCATGAAACGCTCGGCGATGCGCGCCAGCTCGACCTGCCGGGCCAGCGCTGCTTCGTACTCGGTGGGCGTGATGCGCTGCCCGGCCTCGATGAGCGCCTTCATCACCGGCGAGACGAGTTCGGCGCGTTCGTGCTCGGCCTTGAAGTAGTAGGCGAGCGCGCGGTTGTAGATGGTGGCGTGCACGCGGTGGCACTCGGCCAGCTCGAAGGGCAGCTCGGGCTCGACGATCTCGATCGCGCAGGCGCGCGAGCGCTGCGCCAGCCAGGCCCAGCCCTCGACGGCCTGCTTGGCATAACCCGGGGCGTGCGACCACACCTGCGGGCGCAGCAGCGCCACGCGCCACGGCCGGCCGTCCTTGCGCTCCGAAGGCGCGGCCTGCCGCTGCACGTCGCCGAAGGCGGCGTGGCTGATCGGGTAGTCGCGCCCATCGACGCGCAAGGCTTGGAGCACCGGGCCTAGGTCGGCGGCGTGGCCGACGAAGAAGCCCACCGTGTCGAGGCTGTCGGTGGTCTTCAACATGCCCGTGCGCGGGATGAGCCCGAAGCTCGGCTTGAAGCCCCACACGCCGGTGAAGCTGGCCGGCCGCACGATGCTGCCGGCCGTCTGCGTGCCCAGGGCCACCGGCACCATGCCCATGGCCACGGCCACGGCCGAGCCGCTGCTGCTGGTGCCGGGCGTGCGGTCAGGCGCCCAGGGGTTGACCGTCTTGCCCAGCGTGTGCACGGCGAACTCGGCCGTCACCGTCTTGCCCGGAATGAGCGCGCCGGCGCGCTTGAGGTGGAACACCGCACGCGCATCGTTGCCCGGCGTGAAGCCCGACCACAGCGGGCTGCCCATCTGCGTGGGGAAGTCGGCCGTGTTGAAGATGTCCTTCACGGCCACCGGCACGCCTTCGAGCGCGCGCAGCGGCTCGCCGCGCGCCAGGCGCGCGGCCGTTGCGGCGGCGGCGGCGTGCAGCAGGTCGCCGTCGAAGCGCACCCAGGCGTGCACGTCGAACTCGTGCCGCGCCACGGCGGCGCGGCAGGCGTTAGCCATGTCCGAAGGGGTGAACTCGCCGCTGGCATAACCGGCCAGCAGCTCGCGCACGCCATGGCGGCGGAAGTCGACGGGCGCGCTCATGCCGACACCTCCGCGGCGACGGCACGGCCGGCGCAGCCGCAGGCACCGCTGCCGCAACCGCCCTTGGAGGAGGTCGCGACCGGAGTGGCGTTCGGGGTCGCGACGGAGGCGGTCACCGAGGCTGCGACCGGGGCCGCCACAGATGCCCGGGCCGAAGCATCGGCCGCGGCATCCGCGGCCTGCAGCTTCTCGACCACCTGCAACGGGTACGGCAGCAGCCGTTCCTCGTTCGGCACCTTCTTCTCGTAGATCGGGATCACCTGGCCCTGCAGTTCGGGCCGGCGCTGCTTCTCGAGCGCCGCGTAGAACTCGGCCTCGGTGAGGCCGGTGATCTGGAGGAAGTAGTCCAGCCCCTCAGGGCGGACGGCGTCGTGCTCGCGGATGAGTTCGAACGCCTCGTCGCGGCTCAGCAGGCCAGCGCGCACGTCGACGCTGGCGTGGAACGTGGAGCGGCCATAACCCCGCTTGAGATAGCAGGCGAGGTCGTGCACGCCGGGCATGATGCATTCGGCGCTCTTGTAGCGCTTGAAGCTGCCCTCGACCTGCGTCTCGCGCCAGCCGAAGTTGTCGCGCACGAATTCGGTCTGGCGCTCGTCGTCCCAGAAGAGGTAGTCACCGAGGTGGATGCCGAACACGCCCACGCGCTCGCAGTCCTCCGCACTCGGCACGTTGAAGGGCAGCAGGTCCTTCTCGGTCACGGCCCAGTCGGCGCCGTACTCCTCGGCCTGGCGCACCATCTGGTCGGGGCGCAGCCTGGCGCTGACCTTGGTGAAGTACTCGCGGTCGAACTTGCGCACCGGGTTCAGGTAGCTGGCGCGGCCCGAGCTCTCGGCGATGCTCTCGCCCCAGATGAGCAGCGGGATGTTGAAGCGCACCGCCACCTGCAGCGGGAAGCTGCCGACGCCGGCGTGGCAGTGCCAGCAGGCGTCGCCGATGCCGAAGATGCTGTGCCGGGCCAGCTTGTTCACGAGCTTGCGGTTCGGCGTGAACATGATGTGGTCCACGTTGAACTGCTCGAGCGAGTTCTGCAGGTTGTACCAACCGGTCTCGCTGTACCAGTTGTGGCTGAAGGTCACGGCGAGCGGCTTCATGCCGTAGATCTGCGTCAGCACGTAGAGCTGGAATGTGCTGTCCTTGCCGCCGGAAATCGGGATGATGCAGTCGTAGTTGCTGCCGGCCTTGGCCTTGGCGTCGTCGAGGATGCCGCGCAGCACCTTCTCGCGCGCCGTCCAGTCGATGTGGATCTTCTGCTCGGCGCTCTGGCAGGCCTGGCAGACGCCGAGCTCGTCGAAGACCACGCCTTCCTGCGTCTGCGGGATGCAGCAGCGCACGCAGTACTTGAGGTGCTTGAAGGGCTTGCCGGCGGGCTCGTCGGCATCCACAGGGCGGGCCAGCAGGCGCGTGAACGGGGCGCCGGCAGGCGCCCCGGATGGGGCATGGGCAGGGGCAGACAACGAGGGCATCGCGCGGACTCCGGGAGGTCTCGTCAGCGTAGCCACAGGCCACACGGGCGATGCCCGGAAATGGGGCGGGATTCGGCCCGCTTCTCCGGTGTCGGCGCGCGGCGGCGCGCGCCAGGAGGCTCAGCCGCGTGCTTCTCCGCTGCTCACGGCCGCGGGCCGCGTGGTCCTTGGCCGGGCAGGGCCCGCCCTGCCGCGCTCAGACCCGCACCAGGCGCGGGTTGCCGACGCCGACCTTGACGACGCTGCTGGCGCTGGTGCCGAAGCCCAGGTTCAGCCACAGCTCGGACTGGTTCGCGCTGTCGAACGTCGCACCGCTGGCCGGCAGCCTGAGAGGCAGGAAGACGACGCGTCCACTCAATGAAGCGGCAGTGGTGGTAGCGGCGCTGGTTGCGCGCGCCGAATAGCCGGCGTAGTGCGTGACGGTGCCGCCAGCCCACACGTACCGCTGTCGCGCATCGAATTCCGTCAAGCGCGGCGTGCTGCCCGACAGCCGCTCGCAGAGGAAGTCGAACTCGCAGCCGATCACCTCGTTGGCGCCCAGCCCGGCGAGCTTGAAGGGCAGCCGCATCACGACGGACGACGATCCCGACGGCAGGCCCCCGCGCGCCGTGAAGAAGGTCTTGCCGCCGATCTGCTCGACCAACTGGTTGCTCACCGCGGCGTTCGAGCCTGTCGCCGAAAAGCCCGTCGGCGTGACGCCGGGGACGTCGGTCATCGTCATGGCCGCGTTGAACATCAGGTTCGCGCCCGGGTACGCCGTCCCGGTGCCCGCGCCGAGCCAGGCGGTGATGGCATCGGCCTCGAGCCTGGCCAGCGCCAGTCCACCGGCCAGGCTCAGATGCAGGCCGTCGATGGTCATGCCAGGCAGGAACTTCCCGCTGCTGTCGTGCAGCGTGTTCAGCGGCGAGATGAAGCGCACCGAGTTGCGGAAATCGGCCTCGTTGGCCATGGCCGCCAATGCGGCATTGACCTGCAGCAGCGCATTGCGCGCGACGGTCGGATTGCTGTTGTTGGCGAGTGAGCCGTCGCCATAACCGAAGATGCCGCAGTCGAGCACCTTGAGCCCGCCCGCGACCATGCGGCGCAGGATTTCGCGGTGATTGGCGATGCAGTTGCTGACGGCTGCGGCCGCGCTGGAGGCGCTGACATCCTTCACGTCGTTGATCGAGCCGCCGCGCAGGATGACGAGGTTGGGCGCGGCGTTGATCAGGTTCTGGATCGACATCGGCTGCCCGGTGTACGGGGCCGTGCGATCGGCCGCCAGCATGAGCAGCGTGTCCTGGCCGTCGATGCCGAAGTGGCCGATCACCTGCGCCATCGGGTAGTGGGTGGGCAGCGCCCAGGCCGCGAACTCGTTGATGCCCACAGGGTCGGTGCCAGCGACGACGGCGTTGATGGGCACGGCAATGCTGTCGCTGATGCGACCCACATTGGCCGTGGAGTCGCCAAAAACCGCGACGCGCAGCCGCTGTGCGATAGGGGGTGGCGGCGGTGGTGGCGGCGGTGGCGGTGGCGGTGGCGGTGGCGGTGGCGGTGGCGGTGGCGGTGGCGGTGGCGGTGGCGGTGGCGGTGGCGGTGGCGGTGG
>JALHOU010000161.1 GCA_022842825.1 Rubrivivax sp. | reverse complement strand
GGGCGCTGCCGGGATGGCGACGGTCTGCGCGCTGATGAACGCGAAGTAGCCCTGGCAGCGCATCATGCCGGCGGCCAGGTCCACGTTCATGGTGGGCGAGCCTTGCGGCGAGACGCCCAAGCCCGAGAGCACGCCATCGCCGGCGTGCCCGCCCACCAGGCCGGCGAAGTCGGCGCTGTACAGGCCCGACGGGATGATGGTCCCGGTGGCGGGCGCGTTGGGGATGTTCTTGGCCATGGGCTACCGCGGCGGGCGGCGCGTCAGGCGTCGAGGCGCAAGGTCTGCGAGGTGAGCTGCAGCGTGCCCTGCGAGGCGTAGGCCTCCTCGACGATGGTGGAGACCACGCACTTGCGGCCGGGGTAGCCGGTGAGGTTGATGGCCGCGCCGCCCGCGGTGGCGCTGACCTGGTAGGTGTCGGTGGCCGGGCTGCGCACGAAGTAGACGGTGCCCTCGGTCAGGCCGGTGGGCACGGTGTCGCCGTAGAACACCACCTTGCTGTCGGCTGCGCGGCCGTGCGCGGGCTCGAGGATGGTGTCGGCGGTGAGGTCGACACTGAACTCGTGCTCGGTGCCACCGTTGGCTTCCATGCCGAGGAAGGTGCCGCCGGTGATGGCCGTCCAGCGGCCGATGAAGCGCACAGTGGTGCCGGTGGGGATGTCGAACGTGACCGCCCCGCTCGAGGCCTTGGCCTCGCCGCTGGCGGCGGCATAGGTCTGGGCCTTGCGGGCGTAGGCGGGCGAGCCGCCGGTGACCTCGTTGGCGCCGGTGGCGCTGTAGGCGGTGTGCGCCGAGACGTGCGTGGTGCCGTTGGCATCCAGCATGAGGTTGCGAGAGGCGGCGGTGAACATGGCGGGGGCGACTCCTTGCGAGTAGGACGCGCGCGCGAAACGCACGGGGGTGGCCCCACTGTCCCGCCCGGGCCGCGACATTTGCAGGCAGAAGATGTCGCGTTAAAGGGTGGCCGTCTCTCCGGCGGCCACGATTCGCTGCACCTGGCGCGCGCTCATGTTCTCGGCTGCGGCGATCTGCGCCAGGGGGGTGCCGCTGGCTGCGCGGGCCTGGATCCTCCGGTCTCGCTCTTCCTTGGCCAAGCGACCGCCGCGCTTGGGCGTGTAGATGCGCAGGGTCTCGCCGGCGTAGCGGCTTTTGAGGATGGCCTCGCCCTCGTCGACGAGGGCGTTGACGAACACCGAGACGGCGTGCTGCACACGCGGGCTCACCATGGCCTGCTCAAGCGCTGCGCGGATAGGGTTTGGCGGGCGGGTGCGTTCAAGCATGGCGTTCAGCGGCGGCGGCGGTTGCGGTAGTCGTGCCAGACGGCGGGCTTCTTGGGCTCGCGGGGCGCGGGTGGTGTCTTGGCCTGCAGCTCAAGATCTGGCGGCGGCTCACCATCGACCTTGGGCGCCCTTGCCAGCAGCTGCGCCTCCCAGCGGTCCCAATCGGCGCGGGTGGCGCGGTGCAGGCGCAGCTCGGCGTGGTGCGCGGCGGCGTAGGCGTGCACCCAGGTGTCGAGCGGCTCGTTGCGCACGCTGCCGCGGCGCTTCTCGAAGCGGTTCTTGCTCGGGTTGAAGACCTCGCTGATGAGGCCCTTGAAGTACTCCTCGGGCAGCTGGTCGCTGAAGTGGCACAGGCGCTCGGGTGTCTCGGCGCGCTCGTCTTCGGCCTGGTTGAGCCACTTGGCCTGCGCGTCGGCGTCGGCGGCCAGGCGGGCATAGAGCACGTGCTTGGCGTTGACGGTGCCGAGCTGGTAGAGGTGCACGCCGCGCTTGTCGTACTGGCCGCGCCAGGTGACATCGTGCAGCTTGCCCTTGCTCAGGATGGGCGCCGTGTTGGCCTTGGCGCCGAAGCTGGCCATGGGCCGGCGCACGCGGCGGCTGCGCACGTAGTGCTTCACGGCCTCGGTGCGGTGGCCCATGATGTCCACCGACATGGCCTCCACGCTCATCTGGGCGCCGCTGGCGTGCTGGATGGGCCGGTTGAGCAGCTCGGTGAGCGCGGCCCAGACCGGCTCGTGCTCGGGGTCGCCGGCGAGCACCACGTAATCGAGCACCCAGAAGGCGAGGCCGCGGCCCCAGCCGACGATGTGCACCTCGAGGCGGTCGTCCTGGCTGTCGACGCCGGCGGTGATGCGCAGCACGCCGGCCGGCGCCACGCGCAGCGGGTAGGGCTCGGCGCGCTCCTGCACGACGTTGGCCTTGACGCTGGCGGTGCTCTTGTCTTCCCAGGGCTCGGCCAGGCGGTCGTTGATAAAGGTCTTGAGCCGCGCCGGGTCGCCCTGCGCGTCGAGCCAGGACTCGACCAGGTCGTGCCAGCGTGGGCCGAGGCCGAACTGGTAGTAAAGGCCGTTGATGTGGTAGCCGCGGCGCGGCTCGCCGGGGTTGCCGGGCACCCACTGGCCGGTGGCAATCATCTCGGTCTTGTGGTGCTCGTCGATCTCGGCGCCGCAGGCGCTGCACACGAGCCAGGCGCGCCGCGGGCGGCCGAGGGGGCGGTGCGTCTCCCAGTGCAGCGCGCCCCAGGTCATGGGCTCGGGCTCGCCGCAGTGCGGGCAGGGCACGTGGTAGCGGCGCTGGTCGCTGCGCTCCCACAGGTACCAGATGCGGCTGGTGCTCTTGAGCTGCGGGCTGCTGATGTACAGGCGTTTGTACGAGCCGGGGAAGGCCGAGGTGCGGCCGTTGAGCATCTCGACGGGGTCGTCGCCGCTCAGCAGGTTGGCCGCGAACTCGTCGAGCTCGTCGGCGATGACCGTGCGCACGGTGGTCATCTTGAGGCGCGAGGAGGTGCCGGCGTGCTCCATGAACAGCTGGCCACCGACGAAGTCCTTGAAGGTGCGGGTGTTGGCGGCCTCGCGGCTGGCCAGGCTCGTGAGCGCGCGCTGGACGGCGGGCGTCTCTTCGATCATGGGGTTGAGCTTCTGGGCCACCCACTTGTTGAGGCTGACCTCGCCGGGCAGGCACACCATGAGCGGGCCGGGCGCGTGGTCCATGGTGTAGCCGACCACGTTGACGGCGACCTCGGTCTTGGCGAACTGGATGGGCCACATGAGCACCACCTCGCGCACGGCGCTGCGCAGGCTCATGGCGTCCATCGGCTCGCGCGTGGGCGGGTTGCGCTCGGTGCGCCAGCGGCCGGCCTCGGCGCTGCCCTTGCTGCTGAGGCGGCGCTCGCGGTCGGCCCACTCGCTGACCTTGAGCGCCTTGCGCGGCGTGATGGCCACGGCTAGGCGCTCGAGTATGGCGCCGCGCGCGGGCGGCGGATCGAAGTGCTGTTGCGCCGCGGGCATCATCCACCGATCCTGGCGTTCTTGAGCTTGCCCACCATCTCCGTGCGCGCACCCTCCAGCGCATCGGCCAGCACGGCCTGGATGCGCCCCTCGTCGCCGCCCAGGCCGGCCAGCTCGGGCGCCAGGCGGGCGGGCAGCGCGTCTAGCTGCGCGGCGAAGATCGCGCCGGCGTCGGCCACGGCCTCGAGCACCTGCTCGGCGCGCATGAGGCGGCCCAGCCGCTCCTCGAGGTCGAGGCGCGCGTTCTCGGCGTCGTAGAACTCTTTGCGGTCGCGGTCGGCGCGCTGCGGCGGCGGCACGGCCGGCGGGCTGGCGCGCTCCACGGCCTCGGTGGTGGCCTGGATGCGCGCCAGGCTGGCCTGCACGTCGACCAGGCCGTCTTCAGAGAACACGAGCCGGCCCTGCTGCTTGAGCGCGGTGACGTAGCTCTTGCTCCAGCTCTGCAGCCGGGCGAACTCGGCCTGGCGGCAGAAGGCGGGGGCTTCGGCGGCCTCAGCGCTCATCTCGCTCACGGCTGAAGGCTCACTCGGGTGCCGGTGTCGGCTTGCTTCTGCAACAGCGAGCGCGCCAGCTGGCCGCTGAGCTGGCGGGGCAGCTCGCGGCGGATGGTGAGCTCGGCGACGTAGAAGAAGTCGAAGCGCTCGGCCTCGTACTGCGCGCGGCTCACGAAGAGCAGGATGGGCCGCGGGTCGCTGCGGCCGTTGGCGAACTGGCGCGCCTGGTAGATGCCTGGCGGCAGCTTGCCGCGGCCGTTGGGCAGGGCGAAGAACTGCCCGCCGGCCCGGTTGTAGGCGCGGCGGATGGTGCCGCGCTTGGCGCGCTGGGTCTTGTCGTTGTCGGTGGGCAGGATGCGCGGCAGCGAGCGCGTGCTGCCCGAGCTGCTGTCGATGCGCAGCTGGCTCAAGATCTGCACGAGCTGGCCGCGGCTGATGTTGCCGAAGGCGTCGAGCCGGGCAAAGCGGCCGGGCACGGCACGCTGGTCGCTGCGCATCGCGCCGGCGGCGGTGAGGCGGCGCTCGTAGGCCGTCTGCGTGCGCAGGCCGCCCTTGATGTGCCAGCGCAGCCAGCTGAAGGCCGGCCGCGCGCCGCCGACGTTGTCCTTGAGGCCCATGACGGCCTCGACGCCACCCAGACCAGCGGGCACGAGCGATTGCCCGCCGCCCGGGTTGTTGACGAGGGTGTTGAGGACCTTGGCGCCCTCGGCCGGCTTGACGAACAGGCTGCCGAGGGTGAACGGCGTGGGCCGGTCGAACACGTCGAGCATCTCGGCGCGCTCGGCGTCGCGCGCGGCGATGGCGGTGCGGGTGAGCGCCGTGGCCACGGCGTTGCGCACGCGCAGATCGCTGCCGTTGAGCGGCTCGATGAGCTTGGTCTGCAGCTCGGTGGCGTCGATGGTCAGCATGGGCTGGTCTCCGGGGTGTGCAGGCTGTGCAGCGTGTGCAGGCCGGCGGGCGGCATGAATCGGGCAGGCTGCACACCGTAAGTTGTTGCCTCCTCAGCTTTTTTCAGGTGTGCAGGGACAGGAGCCCGCGTGCGCGTGAGCGCGCGCCCCTGCGCGCCCGCCTGCGCCCCCGCGCTCACGGGCGGGCGCTCGCACGGGTGCGCGCCTACGCGAGGAGCCTGCACAGGCTGCACAGCGGCGGCAAACCCGCGCCAGGGCTCGGTTTTGGCTGTGCAGGCTGGGCGCCTTGAGCCTGCACAGGCAGCCTGCACAGCCTGCACAGCGAGGCGGTCAGAAGGGCTCATCTTCGTCCTCCGGTGCGGGCGCCGGCCCGCCGTTGCCGACCTGGCGCACGGGCTTGCCGCCCAGCGCAGGCTTGCCGGCGGCGTGCAGGCTCTCTTCGCGCCAGGTCTTGAGGGCCTCGGCAAAGCCGTTGATGAGGCGCGAGAGGTCGGCGCGCTCGCTCGGCCGCTCGAAGGCGGGCGGGGTGATGAGCTCGCTCTGCGTCTCGACCGTGAGGCTGTAGTTCTTGAAGTGGCGGCAGCGCTTCTTCTCCACCCCCGGCCGCTTGGCCACCGTGCCAGCGAAGGTGCTCTGGCGGGCCGGCTTGCTCTCGCCGCGCGCCTGGCACCAGTGGCGGTAGGCGGCGTAAAGGTCGTCGCTGCGGCAGGTCTGCCGAGGCAGGGGCAGGTAGCCCTCGCGCCACTCGTTGTAGAAGCGCTCGCTGCTGTCCAGGCCCATCTCGACCAGGTCGAGCTTGGCCTGCGTCATGGGCGGCAGCGTGGCCGGGCCGAAGTCCTGCAGGTCGATGTGCAGCAGGTGGTGGTGCAAGGCCGCGATGCCGCCCTCGGCGATCTCGCGCAGCACCTCGTGGTACAGGCCCTCGGTGTGCTTGGGCGGGGTCCAGATGACGGCGTGCCGGCGATCGTCTCGCTCGAGCGCGGCCGGCTGCACTTCGTTCGACAGGAAGACCACCTGGACGTGGTTGCGCTCTCGGTAGCTGGCCAGGTGCTTGGGGTTGATGCGGATCCAGTCGCCGGTGATGAGGTTCTTGAGCTTGTTCTTGGCGTGGTACATCTCCTGCCGCGCCACCACCTCGTCGGCCACCAGGAGCAGCTTGCGACTCATCCAGTCGTTGTGCTTGTCCTCGATGGCGTCCTGGTCGACGATGCTGCCGTAGGTGCCATAGATGCCGAGCACGGCCTCGAAGAACAGGTTCTTCCCGGTGCCCTGCGGCCCGTGCATGATGACCGCGGTCTTCATCTTCGCGCCCGGGTGCTGGATCGGGTAGGCCAGCCAGCGCTGCAGCCACTGCCACATCTCGGCGGCCCGCGGGTCCTGGCTGCACAGGTACTCGCCCAGCTCGAGCAGGCGATCGCACCGGCCGCTGCGCGGCTTGGTGGGCCAGCCGCCCCACAGGTTGCACAGGACGGACTCGTCGCGCTCGGTCGGGTCAAAGCCCACCTCGCGCATGCGCACCACGCGCTTGTCGAGGCTCTCCATCCACGCGCGGTGAAGCTGCCGGCTCGCGCACAGGTTGCGCATGCTCGACAGCGGCACGAGCACATGCTCCTGCGCGTCGAACACCATGTCGGCCGCCTCGTACACCAGGGCGAAGCGGCGGTGCAGGTCGTCGAGCAGGCTGATCGAGAACAGCGCCGCCTCGGCGCCATCCCCGGCCCCACTGGAGTGCGGGGTCGGCGCCGGCTTTGGGCTCCCCCGCCATTGCAGTGCCGTGAGGCGGGCCTCGACCTGCGCGCGCACGAGCTGCAGGCCCTCGAGCACGTGCAGGTCGTTGAAGTCGGTGGGGCCCTTCTTGTCGAGCGGCCGCTCGGCCCCGAAGGCCGGCGCGACCCAGGCCCCGTCGACCGCGAGGCTGGCGGCGCTGGCGCCGTTGACCCCGGCGTTGGTGCGGCCGTGGGGTTGCCCGCAGCTGCAGCAGGCCGCCTCGTCGGTGCGCGTCAGCGTTCCGCAGTGCAGACATCTGCCAAGGTAGTCGTCGTCGGCGCAGACGAGGATGCGCAGGCCGCGCCAGCGCGCGCGCAGCGCCTGGGCGACGTGCACCAGGTTGCCGGCGTCGAACGCGATGGCCACGGGCAGGCCGGTGGCCTCGTACAGCGAGGCGCCGGTGGCGTAGCCCTCGGCCAGCAGGCAGGCCGAGCCGACGGCCGGGCTGCCGATCATGAACCAGTGGCCCTGCTTGGCCACGCCCGCCGGCCAGAAGTCTTTGTCGCGGCCGAGGCGCTTGCGCCGCGGGTGGCCGCTCGGGTAGATGGCCTGCAGGCCGTGGATCTGCCCGGCGGCGTCGAGCATGGGCACCACGACCGTGCCCGAGCTTGAGAAGCGCACGCCGTGCGGCTGGATGCACTTGCGCCGGAGGTAGTCGCTCTCGCCCTCGGGGCTCATGCGCGACCAGGCGTGGGCGGCCTTGCGCGCCGCGCGCTCGGCCTCGCTGCGGCGCTTGGCGGCCTCGGCCTTGCGGTCCTCGGCCAGGCGCGACTTGAGCGCCGCGCGCTGCTCGCCGCTGAGCGGCGTGCCCTTCTTGAGCTCGACGCGCGTGCTGCCCGGGTCGTTGCCGCGCCAGATGCCGAAGCTGCCGACGATGACCAGGTCGCCGCTGTCGAGGCGCAGCTCGTGCAGGTGGTACCAGCCGCGCTTCTCGCGGTCGTCGGGGATGCGGCAGCGCTGCCGCTGGCCCACGACGAGGGCCTCGACCAGCAGGCCGGCGGCCTGGAGCTGGCCGAGGACGTGCTCGTAGTTCGACCAGTTCACTATGCCACCGCCTCACTGACTACACACCCAACGGGGTCCGAATCACCCCCGTCCGCAGGGCCCAGGAAGGACCCATCGACCGGCATGCCTTCGTTCACCGCGTGCAGTGAACGCGAAGCGCGCGCGGCGCGCGGCTCTACTCCCCCAGGGGGCGGGGGTGAAGATCTCCGTGCGGCCCACGCATCACGCACGTCGTCGCGCAGCCGGTCGGCCGCCTGGTCTCCGCGCACCTGGCGGATGCCCTTGATCCGCGCACCGTCGGGCCCAATGGCACCGTCGATGTAGGCCAGGCGCGCCATGCGCGTGGGCAGGTTCAAGACGTAGCGCACCTCGCAGAGGTGCCTGTGCTGCTCGGTGTACGTGAAGCCCCGAGCGTCTTGCGCAGCAGCCATGCCTCAGTCGCCGCCCGGCCCGCGTGCATCGCCATGCAGTGCACCGAAGTCCGTGACACGGTCTTCGGCCAGGTCCACCATGCCGGGATGGAACTGCAGCATGTAGTGAGTGATGGCCCTGCGCATGAACGCGCTCGCGCTGCGGTCCTCGGCTGCAGCGCAGCGGGCCACCGAGGTGGCGTACTCGTCGGTGCAGCGGATCGCCGGCAGCATGGCCAGCTTCTTTGGTGCGCGCTCGATGCTCATGAGAAAGCCCCCGCCGCGCAGCGCCCTGCCGGCCGACCCGGCGGGCTGAGGGAGGAGACACCCGAGGTGGGGCGCTGCGCAGCACCGCATCGCTGCGGCCAGGGGAGGAAAGTGAAGCCATGTGCCCCAGCGCACCGACGCACCGGGCGCGCGAGCCTCCCAATGCGGCGGGGCGAGGTGTGCGGGCGCAGGTGGTGGCTGCGGTGAAAGGGCGGGCGCACCAACCGATCACGCAGCATGGGGCTGTGTCTCCGTGTTGGGGGTACCGGCCCCGGCGGCGGGGTCCAGCTTGGCGTCTTCCAGAGCGCCAGGCGTCGTGACAAGCTCGGCGGCCGGAGGAGCGCCGTCGAGGCCGATCAGCTCAGGCCAGATGCGGTGCCAGTCGACGGGCCTCATGTGCCACCGACGAACGACACCGCTACTCTGGACATCGATGGCGGCAGCCAACTCGGGGCTGCATGGCTTGCCGTAGATGACGTTGCGCATGTGCCCCAGCGATGTGCCGCACCGAAGCGCAAACGCCCTGCGTAGCTCTTCGTCGGCAAGGCTACGAAGGTAGTGCTTGAGCTCTTCCATGCATTCATTACACCAAACGGTGAACAGCATGTCAACACCGCCCAGTGTTTGGCTGGGCGCCCAATCGGGCATGGCCGTCGATGCCGCAATCCGCCTGGAGAACTTGCGCACGATCTGGCGCGCGCGCGGCTTGAGTCCGACCATTGCTGCCGAGCGCTACGGCCGGCGCGTCAGCTTCTGGTCCGACCTGCTGAATGGCCGCAAGGCTTTCGGGGAGAAGCTGGCTCGCTCGATTGAGGAGCAGCTCGGCTTGACTCCGCTGACGCTCGACCAGGCGCCGTTGAAGTCGCGCGTGCAAGAACCGCAACCTACATACGTGGGGCGCGGTTTACCCGAGGTGGCTCACGATCTGAACCACTTTTCCCCAGAGCATGCCCCCCCTGATTGAATGGGGAGCGAAGATGCACTCACAGAAGTTGCCGCCGGTTTTTCTTGCAACGCTGCCTGACGACTCGATGGCGCCGCGTGCGCCCGCAGGAAGTCGGGTTCTTTTCGACTCGACGCTGCCCGCCGAGGCCGGCGATGGCGTGCTGGTGGCCGATGCCTCGGCCGCGGTTTACTTTCGTACCTACCGCGTGGGGCCTGGCGGTCGCTGGACCGCCGGATCCACCAACCCCGCGTACCATGAGCTCGACAGCGAGCGCGACGGCCTGCGCGTGCTCGCGGTGCTCATCGCCGTAGGGGGCAGATGGTCATGAAACGCATGGTTCTACTGGCGGCCGTTGCAGCATTGGCCGCGTGCGCAACCACCTCGGGTGGTGATGCCACCGAGCATCGAAGCGGCTTCAGCGGCGGGCGCATCGTGTCGATCGCGCCGCATGGGTCGATCTGCTCCCTTGGCGCTTCGTGTGCAGGCTTGGGCGCCACCTGGGACTCCACGCGCCCCGACCGTGCGCAGCTGGTGATCATGCTCATGGAGGGCCGATACCGCAGCATCACCGGCCTGGACCTCAACGTCGACGGGCGGATCACGCGCGTGGAGCCCAGCTCCCTGCCGACTTCGCTCGAGCGCATCCCCGGCAGCGCGGCAGTCCAGTCCATTCGCCACTTTCCGGTCGCCCTCGCGACCGTGCGCGAACTGGGCGTGGCCAAACGGGTTTGGCTCAGAGTCCACACGCTCGATGGGTACATCGAGACCGCGATCATCGACGGCCCGCAAGACAGCAAGGCCTACCACGCGATCGGCCGCTTCCTCGCGCAAGTGGACGCAGGCCCCGCCAGGTAACACACCCTTCCATCCCGACCAAGCCCGCCGAGTGCGGGCTTTTTCACGCCTTGCGGGTTTGCCCCCGAAGGGGGTTCACCATTTGGTGTTGACAAGTGGTTCACCGTTCGGTGTAATGCCTCCCCATGGCGTCGCAGTTGGCGCCACAGACGGAGCGCCCACTTGTCCAGCCTCGCCCTCCCGCAAGCGCCTGAGCTCAGCCTGCCGCCCCTGCCGCTCAGGCCGCCGCCCGCCCAGCCGCAGTCGGCCACCCACCTCTACGCCCGCAGGCGTCTGCGCGACCCGCTCGCCAACCTGCTGGCCATCGCGCTGCGCCACCGCGGCGGCCTGCTGCCGCTGAGCAGCTTCGCGTCGTTTGGCGAGGGGCTGTACATGCTGAGCAAGGGCGAGTCGCCCTACCACACGCGCCGCGCCTTCCTGCGCGCGGTGGCCGAAGGCGCCGGCACCAGCCACCCCGACTACGAGCACGCCTGGCTGCTCGTCCACCAGCTCGACGAGGCCGACACGCAGTACCTGGGGGTGGCCGCGTGATGGGCGCCCTGCTGCACAGCGCGCTCGACCCCGAGCGCCGCGCCGAATGCGAGGCCGCCGACGCCGCCGACCGCCAGGCCGACGCGCAGCGCTGCGACATCGCCGTCATGCGCGCCCGCGAAGACCAGCGCCACCAGCGCCCCTACTGGATGTTCGCCCCGCTGCGCCCCGACCAGCTGCGCAACGCCCACCCGCTGGCCGCCACCCCGCGCCCGCGCCAGCCCGACCCCCACCGCTTTGGAGGCGACGCGTCATGACCATCGGCAACTTCTTCCTCGCACTGGCCGTCTGGTTCGTCATCTCGTGCCTGGCCGCGCCGCTCCTCGGCCGCCTGTTCGCCAGCACCAACATTCGGGAGCACTGAGCCATGCGCCGTGCCCTGCCCCTCTCCGAGCGCGCCGCCGCGGCGGTGTCGTTCCTGGGCCGCTTCCTGTTCATGCTGGCCTTCGTCGCCGGCGGCGTGTTCGCGCTGCTCGCGTGGTTCGAGCCATGCGCCACGTCGGTGAGCCTGTGCAGCACCATGCCGCTCATCCGCCAGCCCTACGCCGGCCGCGGGCCGCAGTGGTGGCAGCGCCTGGTGCTGCGCGCCCGCCTGCTCTGCCTGGGTGCGCGCCAGCACACCGCCCGCAACGACGTGCTCATGCTCGAGCGCGACCTCGCCGTCTACCGCGGCCTGCTCGACACCTCGCAGCACCCCGAAGAGCGCGGCTGGCTGCAAGGCGAGCTCTCCGAGATCTCCAAGCTGCACACCGGCTGCGTGGCCGACGAGGCCGAGGCCACCGAGCAGATCGCCTGGGCGCAGAGCGACTTGGCCAAGCTGTGATGAGCGCCGCCCGCACACCCCAGCAG
Organism: Rubrivivax sp.; assembly: GCA_022842825.1. Classification (GTDB taxonomy): domain Bacteria; phylum Pseudomonadota; class Gammaproteobacteria; order Burkholderiales; family Burkholderiaceae_C; genus Rubrivivax. Next base: position 75 of record JALHOU010000161.1, on the reverse strand, counting down.
CGCGCCGAGCTGGCCGAGCTGCAGCGCATCGCCGCCGCCCGCGTGCTGGCCCGTGCTGCCCGCGGCGAGCAGGTC
>JALHOU010000160.1 GCA_022842825.1 Rubrivivax sp. | reverse complement strand
CCCTTGGCTATGTCTGGCGGCACTTGGGCAAGTCGTACGAGGAACCAGGCGGCACGACCTTCCTGACGGCGTTCGCGACAATCCCGGCGTACGACTATTTCGACCTGCATGCCGCTTGGCAGGTCACGAAGAACGCCCGGCTGAGCTTGGCGGTCAACAACCTCGCCGACAAGGGCCCGCCGCTCACCGGCAACACCATCGGCACGACCAGCGCCAACTCAGGCAACACGTTCCCACAGACCTACGACACGATCGGCCGCTACTACAACGTGGGCGTGAACGTGCGATTCTGATCGCGCTCCTCTCGCGATTCGCGCGGCCTGTCCGCGCAGGTGTCGGTGGGGCAACAACAGCGAAGGCGGGCTCTTCTGGCCCGCCTTCGCCATTTCCGCACCGCTTGCGGCGGTGCCCCTTCGCGAAGATTGTGCGCATGGCTCCTGTTGCACCGTCAGCGTTGCTCTCAACCAACGAGATGCGCTCGCGAACGTGTCCGCTAGCGCTTTCCCCGAGCGGTCGTAGGGGCATGCGCGCCCAGAATCGATTGCACGCTGGTTACGCGGGTTGCAGGCGCACTCCTTGCGAGGAGGTGCGTGTGCGCCGGCCCACAAGCCGACCCGCATGACATGCCGTTGCTGCCGATTCCATCCAATCGTAGGAGGTTCCCCATGTTCAAGAAGACCAAGGTCGGTATGGCTGCCGCGCTGTTGCTGGGCGGTTTCGGGCTGCCCCATGGCCATGTGTTTGCGCAAGACGCCGCCCAGCGAGTCGAGATCACCGGTTCCGCCATCAAGCGCATCGATGCCGAGGGCGCGCTGCCTGTTCAGATCATCACGCGGGAGGCGATCCAGCGCTCGGGCGCAGCCTCCATCGCGGACCTGATTCAGGCGCTTCCTTCGATGCAGGGGTTCACCAACGAAGGGGCCTCCGTGGGGGGCGGAGGCAACGGCTTCTCCGGCGCTTCCGTGCACAACCTGGGTGAGACCTACACGCTCGTGTTGTTGAACGGCCGCCGTTTGGCGCAGTTTGGCGGCCAGGTCCTGACTGGAGCGTTGGCCGGGGTCGACCTCAACACCATTCCGGTCGCGGCCATCGAACGCATCGAGGTCCTCACGGACGGCGCTTCGGCGCTTTACGGAGCGGATGCCATCGCCGGGGTGGTGAACTTCATCACCCGCAAGGACGCGATGGATGGCTCGATTGCCGCCGGGCACTCGGCACCGCGCAAGGGCGGGCAGGAAAGCACGGTGTCGATCTCCAAGGGCTTCGGTGACCTCAGCCGGGATGGCTTCAATGTCGTGGTCGCCGCGAGCGCGGAAAGACGCAAGCAGCTGAAGTCGGTTGACCGCGACTTCGCCCAGACTGGCGTCATCAACTTCCAGCTCGGCGGGCAGAACGTGACGTTCTTCAACGGGTCGCCGCGCGGAATCCCGGCCAACATCAACGCGAGCGATGGCTTCCTGGTCAGTCCTTTCTTTGTTGCCAATGGTCGATGCCCTCCACAGCACGTGGAGCTGGCCGAAGGGTCCGCCCTGGGGTCCGGGTGCTACTACGACTACGTCACGCAGCTTGAGATCCTGCCCGAACGCGAGCGCACGGCGCTGTACTCCAGCGGCCGGCTGAAGCTGGGTGAATCGCACTCGCTGTTTGCCGAGTTCCTTGCCACGAAGACCTCGAACACCAACCGCATCGCACCGCCACCGGGTGAACTTTCGATCGATTCCACCTCGCCCTTCTGGCCGACGATCATTGCTGCCGACCCTGGCGCGGTGAGCCCGGTCGTGGTGCCTTACCGGGTCGCCGACGTCGGCCAGCGGACCACCAAGGACGAGACGAAGGCGACGCACTTCGTCGTCGGAGCGGAAGGCGCGTTTGCCGGCTGGGACTACAACGCCGCGCTGGTTCGTTCCGAGAACAAGCAGGACTCCTACCTGCAAGGCGGCTGGGTGCGCCTCAACGCGTTCTTCGCGGCCCTGGGTACGGGCTTGGTCAACCCGTTCGTTGGTCCCGGCAACCAGTCGCCTGCGGCGTTCCAGGCGCTGCAGGACTCGCGCATCCTGGGTTTCTGGGAGGGTGGTGACACCACGTTGACCATGCTCGAGGCGCGTGGCTCGCGCGAGATCACCCGACTTGCCGGCGGTCCGATGATGCTCGCCGTTGGGGCGAGCGGGGCGAACGAGAAGTTCCAGAAGCGCGCATCGGAGATCGCGCGCGGCATCGGCGATACCCGCTTCGGTGATTCAGCGGCCATCGTGCCGTACGGTGCCGACCGGAACCTCAGCGCCGTCTATGCCGAGGTCGTGGCTCCAGTGGTCAAGGCTCTGGAGCTGGGGGCCTCGGTGCGCTATGACAACTATTCGGACTTCGGGAGTGCGACGACGGCGAAGGGCACGTTGCGATTCCGGCCCGTGAAGGAGCTCATGCTGCGTGGCTCGCTCGGCTCGGGGTTCAAGGCCCCCACGGTACCCCAGGTCAATGCGGCGCTGCAGGAGTTCGGCGTCACGAGCGGCAACTACACCTGCGACAACAACAACCCCAACGATCCCTTGCGGCAGATCGCCGTGGGTCTGGGCGCCGTATGTCCGACCGGCAACGTGCAGTACAACGTCTTTGCCGGAGGGAACAAGGCGCTGACCCCGGAGAAGTCGCGTCAGTGGACCATGGGGATCGTCTTCGAGCCGACCACCACGACCGCGGTGAGCCTGGATCTATGGCAGGTGAAGATCAAGGACGCGATCAGTGCGGTGGATGAGAGCCAGATCTTTGCCGATCCGCTTCGGTGGCGTTCGCTGTTCACGACGTACCGCGACCCAGGCACCAACCAAGTGCTCCTCGCGATGCTTTCCTCCAACGGGAACCTTGGCGAGAACATCCAGCGCGGTATCGACCTTTCGGCGTCCGCTTCGTTCAACGCCGATGGCGTTCGCGTCAAGCCCAGCCTGGACTACACGTACATGCTGAAGGACAAGTACCAGTTGGAGAGAGGGGGGGCGTTCTTCACGAGTCTCGGCCAGTTCGGGGCCAACGGCAACGTCACGTTCCGCAGCCAGTGGCGCCTCAAGTTCGATGTGGACCACGGCAGTTTCTCCCACACGCTGGCCCTCAACTACAAGTCGGGCTATGCCGACCAGAGTTATGCGGCGGCGGACTTTGCAGTGTTCGATCCCATCACGTTCACGCCGTTCGCCTACAACGGCTACGTCGAGAGCTACATGACGCTGGATTACCAGACCCGCTGGTCGTTCAGCAAGTCGCTCAACTTCACGCTGGGGATACTCAACGTCGCCAACGAGAGCCCGCCGCGATCGCTGAAGTCCGCCGGCGGCGGCCAGCAGATCGGCTACGACGACCGCTACTACGATCCGCGTGGCCGAACCGTGTACGTGAAAGGCGAGTTCAAGTTCTGAGGCGTGCGGGCCTGCTGCTTCGGAATGCCCCGTGGGCATCCCGGGCGCAAGCGGGTCCGCTTCCCTCATGGGCGTCGAGGGCGCGCTGAGTGGCCCGCGCGCGCCAGGCATCGAGTGGGGGTGGCCTTCAACCGTTGAATGCTTGGCGGGATGGAAACATGCCGTTTCCGTGGGGCGTCGTGGCCGGCGCAAGAATGGGCCGCAGATGCACCTTCCTCGCCCCATGAATCCAATCCCCACAGCCACCCGCCGACTGTTCCTTCATGCCGCCGCGCTGGGCGTCGGGAGTGCGGCCCTCACCGCCTGCGGCGGAAGCGGGGCGGAGGCCGCAACCCCTGCGCCGACAACCGCGCCCGTGCCGCCGCCTGCTGCGCCCTCGCCGGCACCGGCTCCGGGACCTGCGCCGGCCCCCACCACCCCGCCGAGCCCAGCCCCTGCCCCAGGGCCGGCGCCCGCGCCGACCCCTGCGCCAACGCCGGCACCGCCGCCGCCTGCTCCGAACCCGCCCCCTGCCGGCAACGTCGTCAATGCCGACCCCAGCAACTACCTCACGCGCCTGGCGGCCCTGAGAGCGGGCGACACGCTGGTGCTGGCTGCGGGCAACTACGGCGTCACTTCCTCCGGTGCAGACACGAGCAGCGTCCCCGGCCTGCCGATCTTCAACCTCAACGGTACGGCTTCCGCGCCGATCACGATCACCGGCCCGGCCAGCGGACCGATGCCGGTGCTGCTGGGGCGCAGCACGCACAACACGGTGCGCCTGAACAACGCCAGCCACGTCGTCGTGCGGCGGCTCGAGATCAACGGCCGCGACCGCGGCGGCGCCGGCGTCGCCGTGCAGGGCCCGTGCAGCCACATCACCATCGAGGACTGCCACTTCCACGGCTTCGGCGACGACCAGCAGACGGTGGCCATCTCCACCACCGGCCAGCCGACCTGGGGCTGGATCATCCGGCGCAACCTCATCGTTGGTGCCGGCACCGGTCTCTACCTGGGCAACTCCAACGGCGACAGCCCCTTCGTCGCCGGCCTCATCGAGCACAACGTCGTGCGCGACACCATCGGCTACTGCATGCAGGTGAAGCACCAGACCGTCTGGGGCACGGTGCCGGCGGCCATGCCCACCGGCAGGTCGACCACGATCATCCGGCACAACGTCTTTGCGAAGTCGGGCAACAGTTCCACCGGCGACAGCGCCCGGCCCAACCTGCTCGTCGGCGACAGCCCGCCCAGCGGCCCCGGCTCGAGCAACGACTTCGCGATCTACGGCAACTTCTTTTATGAGAACCCGACGGAGGCGCTCTTCCAGGGCGAAGGGTCCATCGCCATCTACGGCAACCTCATGGTCACCAGCGGCGCCGCCTTGCGCGTGCAGACGCACAACGGCGCCGTACGCAACGTGCGCATCTTCCATAACACCGTGGTGGCGGGCGAGTCGGGGGTGTCGGTCAGCGGCGGCGCGGCGGGCACCACGCAGCGCGTCTTCGGCAACGCCGTGTTCGCCGGCGGTACCGCCGTCTCGGTGACGAGCGGCGGCGGCAGCGCCAGCGACAACGTGACCGACTTGCGCGCCAACGCGTCGAGCTACCTCGCCAGCCCCTTGGCGGCGATGCCCGCGCTGAACCTCTATCCGAAGGCGGCGATGCTGAAGGCGACGGCACTGGACATGAGCAGCGTCTCGACCTTCCCGGACTGGAACCGCGACTTCAACGGCGCCGTCTACGACAGCAGCTTCCGAGGCGCCTACAGCGGTGAAGGAACAAACCCCGGCTGGGCGTTGGCGATCGGGCAGAAGCCGCCGGTCTGAGGGCTGGGCAGATCGGAAACCGGCCGCAGGGTGCCACGGTCGGCGGTCGCGGCGCGGCGTTCCGGGCTCTCTGGGCGGCTGCTACTTCGGCGCCAGCCGGATCGCCCCATCGAGGCGGATCACCTCGCCGTTGAGCATGTCGTTCTCGCAGATGTGCACCGCGAGCTTGCCGTAGTCCTCGGGCGTGCCGAGACGGCTGGGGAAGGGCACGCTCGCGGCGAGCGCGTCCTGCACCTCTTTGGGCATGCCGAAGAGCATGGGCGTGCCGAAGATGCCCGGCGCGATCGTCATGACGCGCACCCCGCTGCGGGCGAGGTCGCGCGCGACGGGCAGCGTCATGCCGACCACGCCGCCCTTGCTGGCGCTGTAGGCAGCCTGGCCGATCTGGCCGTCGTAGGCCGCCACGCTGGCCGTGTTGATGCACACGCCTCGTTCGCCGGTGGCCTCCGGCGCGTTCTTGCACATCGCATCGGCGGCCAGGCGCAGCATGTTGAAGCTGCCGATGAGGTTGATATTGATGACTTTGGCGAACTGTGCCAACGGGTGCGGTCCGTCCTTGCCGACGGTCTTGACGCCGATGGCGATGCCGGCGCAGTTCACCAGGCCCATCAGCTTGCCCATCGAAGTGGCCTTGGCCACGACGGCCTGGCCGTCAGCCTCCTGCGTGACGTCGCACTTGACGAACGCGCCGCCCAGCGCCGCTGCTATGGCCCCGCCCTTGTCGGCCTGCAGGTCGGCGATGACGACCTTGGCGCCCTTGGCCGCCAGCGCGCGCGCCGCGCCTTCGCCGAGACCCGAGGCGCCGCCGGTGACGATGAAGACCTTGCCCGAGATGTCCATGGCTGCGGTGTCCTGCTGTCTTGGGGTGGATCGATGGCTGCCGAAGCTCAGGCATCCAGTGCGGCGAGCACGCGTGCGCTGATCTCCTCGACCGTGCCCGTGCCGACCACGCGCGCACAGGCCGGTGCACCGGGCTCGCCGCGCGCCGCCCATTGCGAGTAGTACTCCACCAGCGGTCGGGTCTGGTTCTGGTAGATCGCGAGCCGCTTGCGCACGGTCTCTTCCTTGTCGTCCTCGCGCTGGATCAGGGGCTCGCCGGTGACGTCGTCGCGCCCCTCGGCCCTGGGGGGATTGAACTTGACGTGATAGGTGCGGCCGCTGGCCAGGTGCACGCGGCGGCCGCTCATGCGCTCGATGATGGCGCTGTCGGGCACGTCGATCTCGAGCACGTGGTCGATCGACACGCCGGCCGACTTCATGGCCTCGGCCTGCGGAATCGTGCGCGGAAATCCGTCGAAGAGGAAACCCCTGGCGCAATCGGGCTGCTGCAGCCGCTCCTTCACGAGGCTGATGATGATGTCGTCGCTGACGAGCGAGCCGCCGTCCATCACCTTCTTGGCCGCCAGGCCGAGCGGCGTGCCGGCCTTCACCGCGGCGCGCAGCATGTCGCCTGTGGAGACCTGCGGGATGCCGTAGCGCTGGCAGATGACCGCCGCCTGCGTACCCTTGCCGGCGCCGGGTGCGCCCAGAAGAATGAGTCTCATCGCGCTTGTCGTTGTGGGTGTGGGGCCGATCTTCGAAGCGTGACTGGCGTGCCAAGGCATCGGCGCGCACCGCAGCAGTGCCAAACGAGAATATCACGCAGCACCGTTCGCCAAGCTGACGATGGCGCCGCCGCCGGGGCGGCCTTCCTAGGCGGGCGGCCTGCGGAACAAGGCGCGCACGCGCTCCAGATCGGCCGGTGTGTCCACGCCGGGGCCCGGTGCGACATCGGCCACGTGCACCGCGATGCGGTGCCCGTGCCAGAGCACGCGCAGCTGCTCCAGCGCCTCGATGCGTTCGAGCGGTGTTGGTTCCAGGCGCGGGAATCCGCGCAGGAAGCCTGCGCGATAGCCGTAGATGCCGATGTGCCTGAGCGGCCGCAATTCGGGCGACAGACCGGCCATGCCGTCGGCGCTGCCGTCGCGCCACCAGGGAACGGGCGCGCGCGAGAAGTAGAGCGCCAGACCGGAACGGTCGAGCACCACCTTCACCACATTCGGGTTGCGGAACTCCTCGGGGTCGCCGATGCCATGCGCGGCGGTGCTCATCACGCAGTCGCTGCGCGCGGCCACGAGCCGGGCCGTCTCGCGTACGAGAGTCGGCTCGATCAGCGGCTCGTCGCCCTGCACGTTGACGACGATGTCGTCGCCGTCCAGGGCCAGGCGCTCACAGGCTTCGGCGAGGCGGTCGCTGCCGCTGGTGTGGTCGGTGCGCGTCAGCACGCAACGAACGCCGTGCTCCCGGCAGGCCCGCTCGATGCGCGCATCGTCGGCAGCCACCACCACGGCCTCGGCGCCACTGGCGGCCGCGCGCTCGGCGACGCGCACGACCATCGGCTTGCCGCCGATGTCGGCGAGCGGCTTGTCCGGCAGCCGGGTCGAAGCCAGCCGCGCCGGGATCAGGACCGTGAACTTCATGGCCACGCCCGCCGCGTGCGCTGCCGGGCTCAGCGGCGCGCGGCCTCGTCGGCCGTCAGCGCACGTGCCTCGTTCTCGAGCATCACGGGGATGCCGTCGCGCAGCGGAAAGCCGAGCCGGTCGGCCGGGCAGACGAGTTCGGTGGGCCGCATCAGCTCGTCGCGGCGCATCTCCAGCGGCCCCTTGCACACGGGGCAGACGAGCAGGTCGACAAGGCGGTGATCGGTCATCTCGGAGGTTCCTGGGCTCGCACCTTCGTGCGTGCGTCCGCATTCGGAAGCAAGGCGAGCAGGTCGCGCACCAGCGCGTGCGGCAGTTCGCAGTCTAGCGGCAGCACCCACACGGTCGCATCGAGGCGCGGCAGGCGGGCCAGCTTCACCGCGTCCTTCTCGGTCGTCACGACCTCGCGCGTGCCCTCGGGCCACGGAGCCTGGGCGTACGCGGCATGGTCGTGACAGGCGAGGCGCTCGACCGTCAGGCCGGCGGCCTCGAGCATGCGGAAGAACTGCTCGGGCGCGCCGATGCCGGCCAGCGCTGTCACGCGTCGCCCGCGCAGTGATGCCAGCGGCTGCGCGGCGGCGCCGTCGCCCGCGGACCAAGCGCCCAACGACACGACCTGCGTCACCGACCTGGGCACGAGGGTGCCGGGCAGGCGTGTGGAGGCTCGTTGCCCGGTATAGGCAATACGCACCCGCGGCGGCAGCGCGTGCGGCAGCGGCTGGCGCAGCGGCCCGGCCGGCAGGAGCAGCCCGTTGCCTGCGCCGCGATCGTCGAAGACGATGACTTCGGCGACGCGTGCGAGCGCATGATGCTGCAGCCCGTCGTCCGAGACGATGACGTCGACCTCGGGGTGGGTGGCACACAGCGCCGAAGCGGCGGCCGGGCGCCGTCGGGCCACGAAGACCGGCGCGCCCGTGCGCCGGTGGATGAGCAGCGGCTCGTCGCCGACCTCGGAGGGCGTTGACCCTCGGGCCACGGCCACGACGTCGGCCCCGGGCGCGGGGTGCCGACCGTGACCGCGCGAAATGACGCCGGGCTGCCACCCGTTCGCGCGCAGTGCCTGCACGAGGGCGATGACGACCGGTGTCTTGCCTGCGCCGCCGACGACGAGGTTGCCGACCACGATCACCGGCACCGGTGTCGGTTCGGGCGCGCCGGCACGCCGCCGGTTCACGGCGGCCAAGGCGCGATACACCAGCGACAGCGGCCACAGGGCCCAGGCCGCAACGCCCGGACGTGGCTGCCACCACAGGCCGTTCAGCCAGCGCTCGAGGGCGCCGCCAGCGCGCGGGCGCTGAGCAGGGTTCGCCGCCGCGGCCTTGCCGGCCTCTCTCATCTTGGGGCGCCCGATCGCGGCACGCCGAGGCCACCGTGCGGGCGCCCTCAGCGCCCGCCGTTGCCCGGGTTCTGCGCCGCGAAGGTGAGCCGGGCCAGGCCCGCGCGGCGTGCCGCGTCGAGCACGTTGACGACGCTCTGGTGCGCCGCCATCGCGTCGGCCGAGATGATGACCACGGTGTCGGGCTTGTTGCCCGCGGCAGCGGCCAGTTCGGCGGTGAGCAGCTCGACACTGCGGCCATCGACCGGCCTCTTGTTCACGACATAGCGGCCGTCGCTGGAAACGGCGACCACCACCTCGTTCGGGCGCTCGCGAAGCCGTTCGGCATCGGCCGCCGGCAGGTTGATCTGCAGTTCGGTGAAGCGCGAATAACTCGTCGAGAGCATGAGGAAGATCAGGATCACCAGCAGCACGTCGATGAACGGGATCAGGTTGATCTCCGGTTCGTCGGCGCGGCGGCGGCTGAACTTCATCGCGCTGGCCTCGTCGCGGTCAGTTCGTGCCGCGCACCGCGAAGCGCATCAGGTGCGGCACCAGGCGCTCGGCGGCCAGTTCCATGGCCAGCTGGTAGGCGTCGACCTTGCCTCGGAAGTAGCGGTAGAACATCAGCGAGGGGATGGCGATCAAGAGGCCGAAGGCGGTGTTGTAGAGCGCGATGGAGATGCCATGCGCGAGCATCTGCGGGTTGTTGCCCGAGCCTGGGGACTGCGAGCCGAAGATCTCGATCATGCCCACCACGGTGCCGAAGAGCCCGAGCAAGGGGGCGGCCGTCGCGATGGTGCCCAGCGTGTTGAGATAGCGCTCCAGCCGGTGCACGGCTTTGCGCCCCGCGTTCTCGAAGGACTGGCGCAAGCCCGTCTCGGCGATGCGCGGGTCGGCGATGACGCTGCGCAGGCCGGCGGCCAGCACGCTGCCGAGCACCGAGTTCTCCGCCAGCTTGTTGACAACGTCCGCGCCGGGCAGGTTGGCGCGGGTGACGGAGATCACTTCTTCCAGCAGCTTGGGCGGTGCGACCAGTGCATCACGCAGATGGTAGATGCGCTCGATGATGAGCGCCAGCGCGACGACGGAACACAGCAGCAGAGGCCAGATCGGCCATCCGGCCGCTTGTATGATGGACAGCAAGGCTTGTCGGGGCTGGCCAGTTGGGGCACGCCGCGGGGCGCGATTATTGCCGAAGCCGCACACGCCCCCGTGATGACAGGCAGCGGCCGCGACCTTGTCCACAGCTTGCGCAACTTGGCCAACCGGGACTGTGGAAAAGACTGTGGGAATCGCCGTGCGTCGCAGGACTCCCAGACACCAGGGGTAACCCGCAGCGTTTGCTGCTCAAAAGTTGGGCGCCAGAAAACCGATGAATATCAACGGCTTGCACGAGCAGCTCGTTCGTGCGCCCGGCACGACCCCGTGCGGAGCGAGAATCGGCGCGGCTGTGGAGTTCCTGGCCCAAGGTAGCGCTCGGTCCGGGCATGGATGAGGCCGCGGCGCCTGCGCCGCAGCGGGCCGTGTGGGGTGTGGCGGCGCTGCTGCAGGCAGGCAGCGACGCGTTGTGGTCGCGCTTCGGCCCCTTGGTCGTGCGCGGCGAGTTGTCGGGCTTCACGCGCGCGCCCAGCGGGCACTGCTACTTCTCGCTGAAGGACGACGCCGGCGCGCCGGCCCTGCTGCGCTGCGCGATGTTCAGGCGCGCTGCGATGCTCGTCGACTTCCAGCCCGCTGACGGCCAGCGCGTGGAGTTGCGAGGCCGCCTTGATCTCTATGCGGCACGCGGTGACCTCCAACTCGTCGCCGAAGCGATGTCGCGCGTGGGGCAGGGCACGCTGTACGAGGAGTTCCTGCGCCTGCGCGCGCGGCTGGAAGCGGCGGGCCTGTTCGATCCGGCGCGCAAACGGTCGCTGCCGGCGCATCCGCGGCGCCTGGGGGTGATCACGTCGCCGGCCGCGGCCGCTTGGCGCGACGTGCTCAGCGCGCTGGCGCGCCGCGCGCCGCACGTGGAGGTCGTGCTCTACCCCTGCCCGGTGCAGGGCTTGGACGCGCCGGCGGCGATCGTCAAGGCGATCGCGTTGGCCAACGAGCGACGCGAGGTCGACGCACTGCTGCTCGTGCGCGGCGGCGGTTCGCTGGAGGACCTGTGGGCATTCAATGACGAGCGCGTCGTGCGTGCCGTGGCGGCGAGTGCGCTGCCGCTGGTATGCGGTGTTGGCCACGAGACCGACATCACGCTCGCCGACCTGGCGGCCGACGTGCGTGCGCCCACGCCCACCGCAGCGGCCGAGCTGGCAGCGCCTTTGCGCGATGAGCTGCTCGACGTGCTGCAGACGGCGCGCCTGCGCCTCGAGCGGGCCCTGGTGCGCCGCCTGCAAGCCGAGGCTCAGAGCCTGGACCATCGCGCCGCCCGGCTGGGGCAGCCGGCGCGGGTACTGCTCGGTCAACAGCAGCGCCTGCAGGCCCTGGCGCACCGGCTCGCGCAGGCGCCGCGGCC
>JALHOU010000159.1:3562-11500 GCA_022842825.1 Rubrivivax sp. | reverse complement strand
GGCGTGCCAAATGGCACGGCGGCGCGGCGCCGCGCCTCCAAGAGGTGGTCGCTGGAGCGCTAGGCGCAGCGAGGCAGCTGCCGCGCCGCAGCGGCAAAGGCCGGCCACCACGACCGCTGCACCGCGCCGGCACGCACACCTTCGGCGTAGCGAAGCCGGTCCAGCACTTCCAGTTGCGCCGCCACGGACTCGCCGGCCGTGCCGAGGCTGGCGCGCACGCGGGCGGCGCGCGTGCGCGGCGGGTCGTGTGCCTGCACCAACACACCCGCCTTGCGCAGGCGCTCCTGGACGCGCCGGGCGAGGCGTTGCCAGGGGTCCTGCCGGTGCCGGTCCCACCAGGCCCAGCCGGCGCCCACCGAGGAAGCGGCGCATAGGGCGGTGATGAGCAGCGTGGCCAGGTCTTGCCAGCTTGGCGTGTGCACACCCAGGGCGCGCAGGAGGTCGAACTGCTGCGAGCGCGAGTAGTTCAGCACCCACTGGTTCCAGCGGTTGTTGAGTTCCTCCCAGGCATCGCGCAGGCTGGCGGCGAGGGTCGGGTCGAGCGTGGCGAGCGCGTTGGCGACAAAGCCGGGCGGCGGCACCAGGCTGCGGCCGGACTGGATGCGCTCCGGCGCGACGGCGGCCGTGGGGTCCACGCGCAACCAGCCCTCGTCCGGGAGCCAGATCTCCGCCCAGGCGTGGGCGTTGCTCTGCCGCACGACGAAGTACCCGCCCCGTTGCGCTTCCACGCCCTGGTAGCCAGTGACGATGCGCGCCGGCACGTCGAGCGAGCGCATCACCACCACGTAGGCGGCGGCGAAGTGCTCGCAGAAGCCGAACTTGCGATCGAGCCAGAACTCGTCGATGGCGTCGCCGTCATACACGCCCGGCTCGAGCGTGTAGCTGTAGTCGCCGGTGCGGATGTGCTGCAGCACGGCGGCCGACAACTGCCGTGCGTTGGCGCGCTGCAGCTCGGGCCGACGCCGCAGTTCGGCCGCCCAGGCACGCGTGCGCAGGTGCGCCTGCGCCGGCAGGGCCATGAAGTCGCGCAGACCGGCCACCGGCTCGCGCGGGCCGTGGCGGAAGTCGAGCCAGGCACTGGCCTCGATGCGGATGCGCTCGCCGATCGGCCGGTCGGCCTGCCACTGCAGGTCGGGCCGCAGGCTGAACAACCAGCCCTCGCTTTGCGGTGCTGCACCGGGCTGATCGGGGGTGGTCTCGAGCAGGGGCAGCACCGGCAGCCGGCCCGGCTCGATGGTCATCTCGTAGCGCAGCGCCTCGCCGCGCGTCTGCAGTTCGGCGCGCACGCGCTGCAGAGGCGCCACCGTGGGCGTCAGGCGGGTCCACTCGCGCCCGTTGGTGCTGGCCAGCACCGGGCCACGGAAGTAGAGCTGCGAGTCCAGCGGACGCGGCCCGAAGAAGCGCAGACGGAAGGCGATGGTGTCGTCGTTGGCGATCGAGGCCACGCCGCCCAGGCGCAGCGTGCCCGAAAGGCCCGTCTTGCCCGCCGCATCCTGCGGCAGCCCCCAAAGGGGGCCGATGCGCGGAAACAGCGCGAACAGCAGCGCCATCAGCGGCAGGCCCAGCAAGGTGGCGCGCGCCGCCACCGCGGCCGCCGCGCCCAGGCTCGGCCGGCCCACCGGCATGTGCGCAAGCACCAGGGCCGAGAGCAGGCCCCACAGGGCCAGCAGCATCCACAGCCCCGTGAGCAGCGACTGCGAGTACAGGAACTGCGTGAGGACCAGGAAGAAGCCGAGGAAGAAGACGACGAGGGCATCGCGCCGGGCGCGCAGCTCCAGCGTCTTCAGCGACAGCAGGGCCACGAGCATGGTGACGCCGGCCTCGCGGCCCAGCAGCGTGCGTTCGGTCCACAGCGTCAGCGCGCCGGTCAGCACCAGCAGCGCCCACATCACCCAGCGGCCGGGCAGGGCGCCACCGCGCAGCGCGATGCCGGCGCGCCAGCCGAGCACGCTGACGACGAGCATGGCGCACCATGGCGGCAGGCGCGACAGGTGCGGCGCCGTGGTGAAGGCGATGACGCCGAGCAGCAGCAGCGTGTCGCGTGTCTCGCGCGGAAGTCGGCGCAGAAGGGCGGCGGGTGCCCGCAGCAGCCCGGTGGCGGCGGCCGAACTCATGGCATCAATGCACCCGGCGCCTCAATGCCACAGCGCCAGCGCATCGAGCGCGGCCACGCGCTGCGCGGCACCGGCCGAAGGCGGCACTTCCTGGCCGGGCAGCCGCACGCCATAGGGCATGCCCGCGCGGTCGGCCGTCAGCACCCACGCAGCCAGCCGCGCCAGCCGTGCCTCGGTGCCGTGGAGGCCCGTGTCGCGCCAGTCGAGCCACACCTCCTGCCGGCCGCTGCCGGCGGTTTCGCGGCTCACCAGTTCGTTGCTGCGCGCCACCTTCTTCCACACCACCTGGCGCATCGTGTCGCCGCGCCGCCACGGGCGCACGCCGTCGAACTCGCCGCCATCGGCAGCGCGCTTGCGGTTGCTTTCGGCGCCCGGCACGGCGGCGCTGGCCGGCAGTGGCGGCGCACCGTCCTCCGGGCGCGGCCAGGCGAGGACACGCGCGGCGGGTCGCCACACCGTCCAGGCACGGAACAGACCGAAGGGAAAGATCGTCTCCACGACCAGCGTCGGCACCGCATGCCAACCGCGGGCGGCGGGCACGAGCGCCAGGTGCGTGGTCTGCTGGCCGCCCGCATGCACATCGCACCACGCGAAGCCGCGGCGCGCGCCGGCATCCGCGGCCGGCCCGGCCGCGGCCCCGGCCTCGAAGCGCAGCGCCAGGCCATAGCGCATGCGGCCGGGGTTGGTGAGCACCACCTCGAGCAGCGTCGCTTCGCCGGCGGACACGCTCGTGGGCGGCCGCAGATGCAGCGTCAGCCCGCGCAGGTTGCCGTGCGTCAGATGCATCGAGACGATGCCGGCGCCTGCGAGCGCGAAGGTGAGCGCGTAGCCGAGGTTGAGCTGGTAGTTGATCGCCGCCAGCAGCATGACGATCAGCGTGAGCGCGAAGACGAACCCGGCACGCGTGGGCAGGATGTAGATGTTGCGCTGCCCGAGCACCCAGGTGTCGGTGAGCGGCAGGCGTGCCTGCCACCAGCGGCGGAACTGCTCGCGTGGCGAGACGACTTGCAGCCAGGCGCCGAGGGGTGTCTGCGTGGCGGCGTTCATCGGCATGCAGGGTCGGGCCGCCCCGGCGGGGTCAGGACACCGGCGTCGCCTCGACCATCGCCACCACCTGCTCGATGGGGCCGCGGCCGGCCCCGGCCACGGGCACGAGGCGGTGTGCGATGGTCTGCGGCAGGATGGCCTGCACGTCGTCGGGCGCAACGTAGTCGCGCCCGGCCAGCATGGCGCGCGACTTCGCCGCGCGCAGCACGGCCATGCCGGCGCGCGGCGAGAGGCCCTCGGCGAACCAGCGGCCACTGCGCGTGGCGGCGATCAACGTCTGCAGGTAGTCCAGCAGCGGTTCGCCGGCGCGCACGGCAAGCACCGCCTGCTGTGCCTGCGCCAGCTCGGCCGGCGTGATGACCGGCGCCAGGCGGCGCACGGCGGCGCGCCGGTCGCCGCCGGCCAGCAACTCGCGTTCGCTGGCGCGGTCGGGGTAGCCCAGCGTGATGCGCATGAGGAAGCGGTCGAGCTGGCTCTCGGGCAACGGGTAGGTGCCGAGCTGGTCGCTCGGGTTCTGGGTGGCGATGACGAAGAAGGGGTGGGGCAGGGCGCGCGTCTCGTTCTCCACCGTCACCTGCTGCTCTTCCATCGCCTCCAGCAGGGCGCTCTGCGTCTTCGGCCCGGCGCGGTTGATCTCGTCGGCCAGCAGCACCTGTGCGAACACCGGGCCGGGGTGGAAGACGAAACGGTCCTGCGCGCGTTCGAACACGCTCACGCCCACGAGGTCGGAGGGCAGCAGGTCGGCAGTGAACTGCACCCGGTGGAACTCGAGGCCGAGCGACACCGCCAGCGTGTGTGCGAGCGTCGTCTTGCCCACGCCAGGGACGTCCTCGATGAGCAGGTGGCCGCCGGCCAGCAGGCAGGCGATGCAGTCCTCGACCTGCGCCCGCTTGCCCACGACGATCGTGCTAATCTGATCGACGAGGGCAGCAAGGCGACGGGCCAGTTCGCGCGGCGGCGCTGGTGCCGCCGAGAGGGACGGGGGCGAAGAAGCGGTCGACGCGGTGGTCGAAACGGCGGGCGGCTTCAGGCTCAGATCCATCGGCCTCACCATACCCGAAAAGCCTGCCGGCCCGCTGCCGCCATACGTTCCCATCCGTTCACTCTCCGTCAATGAACACGCTCTTCTACAGCCACCCCGCCTGCCGGCAGCACGACATGGGCCAGGGGCACCCGGAGTGCCCGGCGCGGCTGGATGCCATCACCGACCACCTGCGTGCCACCGGGCTGGACGTGGCGCTGGAGTTCCGCGAGGCGCCCGAGGCCCTGGCCGATCAACTGGGGCGCGCGCATGCCGCAGGCTATGTGATGAGCCTGACCGACCTGCTCGAGCAGGTGCGCGCGGGCGGCGAACCTCGCCATCTCGACCCCGACACCGTCGCCTGCCCCCAGACCCTGGCGGCCGCCCTGCGCGCGGCCGGTGCGGCAGTGGCGGCCACGAACGACATCCTCGCCGGCCCGGCCGGCTCGCCCCGCACGGCCTTCTGCGCCGTGCGACCCCCGGGCCACCACGCCACGCGCGACGAGGCGATGGGCTTCTGCTTCTTCAACAATGTGGCCGTGGCGGCGCGCCACGCCCTCGACGTGCACGGGCTGGCGCGCGTGGCCATCGTCGACTTCGACGTGCACCACGGCAACGGCACCGAAGACATCGTCGCCGGCGACGAGCGCGTGCTGATGGTCAGCTTCTTCCAGCACCCGCTCTATCCGTACAGCGGCGCCGTGCCCAAGGGCACGAACATGGTCAACGTGCCGCTGCCACCCTACACGCGCGGCCCGGCCATGCGCGAGGCGGTCGAGCGGCAATGGCTGCCGGCGCTGGAGGCCTTCCGGCCGCAGATGTTGTTCATCTCCGCCGGGTTCGACGCGCACCGCGAGGACGAGCTCGGCCAGATGGGCCTCGTCGAAGCCGACTACGCCTGGCTCACGCAGCAGCTCGTCGACGTGGCGGGCCGCCATGCCCAGGGTCGCATCGTCTCGTGCCTGGAGGGCGGCTACCACCTCGGTGCGTTGGCGCGCAGCGTGGCGGCGCACCTGCGCGTGCTCGCGAACGCATGACGCCGCGCGCCGATTCGACGGCCGAGCTGCTGGCCTGGCTGCAGGCGCTGACGCGGCCCACCGCGCTGGTGGAGCTGGCCGCCTTTGCCGCCTGCCTGCTGCTGGCATGGACAGTCGTGCGCCTGTTGCGGGGCAAGGAGCCGCGGCCCGGTTCGGTGTGGTTCGGCGACGGCATCGTCGACGGCGTGCTGTTCCCGCTGCTGGCGCTGGCGCTCGCGACGGTTGTGCGCTGGATCTTCATCGCCCACGTGCCGCACGTGCCGCAGGCGGTGTTCAAGCTGGTCGTGCCGGTGCTGCTTTCGCTGGCCCTCATCCGCCTCACGGTGCGGGTGCTGCACAAGACCTACCCCGAGTCGGGCCTCATGCGTGTGGTCGAGCGCAGTGTCTCGTGGATCGCCTGGATCGCCGTCGTGCTGTGGCTCACCGGCGTGTTGCCGCTGCTGCTTCAGGAACTCGACGAGATCAAGTGGAAGTTCGGCGGCACCACCATCTCGGTGCGCAACATGATCGAGGGCGTCGTGGCCTCGGTGCTGGTGCTGGTGCTGGCGCTGTGGCTCAGCTCGGCCTTCGAGGCGCGCCTGCTCAAGGGTGCCGGCGGCAACCTCGGTGTGCGCAAGATGGCGGCCAACGCGGTGCGCGCGCTGCTGCTCTTCGTGGGCCTGATGTTTGCGCTCTCGGCGGCGGGCATCGACCTCACGGCGCTCGGCGTGCTCGGCGGCGCACTCGGCGTGGGCATCGGCTTCGGCCTGCAGAAGCTGGCCGCCAACTATGTGAGCGGCTTCGTCATCCTCGCCGAGCGCAGCATGCGCATCGGCGACATGGTCAAGGTCGACAACTTCGAAGGCCGCATCACCGACATCAGCACGCGCTACACCGTCATCCGGGCCCTCAACGGGCGCGAGGCCATCGTGCCCAACGAGATGATGATCACGCAGCGGGTGGAGAACAGCTCGCTGGCCGACACCAAGGTGGCGATGACCACGGTCGTGCAGGTGGCCTACGGCAGCGACCTTGCGGCGTTGATGCCACGCCTCGCTGCGGCCGTCGCGGCCGTGCCGCGCGTGCTCGCCGAGCCGGGGGCGGCCGTGATGCTCACCGCGTTCGCCGCTGACGGCCTGGAGTTGACGGTCGGCTTCTGGATCGCCGACCCGGAGAACGGTCAGAGCAACGTGCGCAGCCAGGTCAACCTGGCGATCCTGCGCACGCTCGACGAAGCGCGGGTCGAGATCCCGTTCCCGCAACGCGTGGTGCGGCAGGCATGAGGGCCTGGCGGCGTCCCGTCGGCGCGGCGCTCCTGGCGCTGGCGCTCGTGGCCGCGCAGGCCCTGGGCTTGGCGCACGTCGTCGCCCATGGTCCGCCGTCAAGCGCCGGCGCCGGGGATCGCCCCGGCGCCGAGCTCGGCATCGGGGCGCATGCGTGCGCTGAAGAGTCCACGCTCTTCGGGTCGCACGAGGAGGGTGGCGCCGAGTGCCGCCTCTTCGATGAGGCCACCCAGGCCGACGCGCTCAAGGCAGCGGCATGGCCGGCGTTGCCTCCTCGTGCCTCGACGCGGCTGTCGGCCAGCGCGCCGGCCGTCGTGGCCGAAGCGGGCGCGCACGCCTACCTGGCCCGCGGCCCGCCCTTGGCGCACCGCGCAGGGTCGCGAGCCGCCTGAGCTCTGGCGGGTGTCCGGCGAACGCCGCCGGAGCGCCGTGAGTGCTGCTTCGCCGCCAGCGCGGCTGGCACGGCGTTCGTCGCGCTCCGACTTTGCTTGCACTCGCCGCACGACTTCATCCGTCGACGCGTGCCTCTGGCCTGCGTCGGCGGCACACCCCCAGTTGCCGAGACGAGACCATGACCAGCAACCGATTCTTTCTGCAGCGCCAGCCTTCGTGCTGGCGGCCCCTCACCGCTGTTCCGGTGCTGCTGCTGGCCCAGGCGGCCATGGCGCAGACCGCGCCTGACTCCACGGTGGTGATCACCGGCAATCCGTTGGGCAGCGACCGCACTTTGCAACCCGCGTCCGTGCTGTCGGGCAATGGCCTCGCGCTGCGCCGTGCCGCCACGCTGGGCGAAACGCTCGACGGCCTGCCCGGCGTCTCGGCCACCGGCTTCGGGCCGAATGCCAGCCGGCCGGTGATCCGCGGCCTGGACGGTGACCGCGTGCGCATGCTCGACAACGGCGGCGCTTCCTTGGATGCCAGCAGCCTGAGCTTCGACCATGCGGTGGCCATCGACCCGCTCGTCATCGAGCGGCTCGAGGTGCTGCGTGGCCCGGCCGTGCTGCTGTACGGGGGCAGCGCCACCGGCGGCGTGGTCAACGCCATCCACAACCGGATGCCGCGCGCCGCCATCGCCGGCCTCGCGGCACGGGCCGAGCTGCGCGGCGGAGGCGCGGCCAGCGAGCGCTCGGGCGCCGCCTTGCTCGAAGGAGGCGTCGGCCTGGGCAGCGGCAACGGGCTCGCCTGGCACGTGGATGCCTTCGGCCGCCGCACCAGCGACACCCGCACACCGACCTTCACGCCGGTGGAGGACGGCACCGCGCTCGAGCCCGCCGAGCGGGTGCGCAATTCGGCCTCGCGTAGCGAAGGCGGGGCGGTGGGCGCCTCGTTCGTCGGCAGCGCCGGCCACGCGGGCTTGTCGAGCGAGACCTACCGCAACCACTGCGGCGTCACCGTCGAGCCCGACGTCACCATCCGCATGAAGCGGGAGCGGCAGGCGTTCTCGGGCGGCTGGAAGC
>JALHOU010000159.1:0-3462 GCA_022842825.1 Rubrivivax sp. | reverse complement strand
CGCCGGCCACGCGGGCTTGTCGAGCGAGACCTACCGCAACCACTGCGGCGTCACCGTCGAGCCCGACGTCACCATCCGCATGAAGCGGGAGCGGCAGGCGTTCTCGGGCGGCTGGAAGCCCGGGCTCGCCGGCATCGAGGCCATTGCCGTCGATGCGGCGCACACCCGCTACCGCCACGAGGAGGTGGAAGGCACGGGCGAAGTCGGCACCACGTTCAGGAGCACCGCCGACGACGCTCGCGTGGAGGTGCGCCATGCACCGCTGGCCGGCCTGCGCGGTGTCTTCGGCGTGCAGTGGGAGCAGAAGAACTTCTCGGCCCTGGGCGAGGAGGCCTTCGTGCCGGGCACGCGCACGCGCAGCCAGGCGGGCTTCATCCTCGAGGAACTCCAGTCGCCCGGTGCGCTGGTGCTGAGCGCCGGGCTGCGCGGTGAGCGCGTCCGTGTCGCATCCGACGGTGACCCCGTCGATGCCACGGAGGTGCGCTTCGGCGGCGCCAGCGAGCGGACCTTCTCGCCTCGCAGCGTCTCGTTGGGAGCTCGCGTGCCGTTGCCCGCCGGGCTGTCGGTGTCGGCGGCATGGGCCAGCAGCCAGCGCGCGCCGACCTACTACGAGCTCTTCGCCAACGGCGTGCACGTGGCCACGGCCGCGTTCGAGCGCGGTGACGCTTCGCTGGCCATCGAGCGCAATCGGCACACCGAGCTGGGGCTGGCCTGGACCAGCGGGCCGCACAAGGTGGAGGTGCAGTGGTTCACGACGCGGTTCTCGAACTACATCGCGCTCGACGCCACCGGGGTGGACATCACGATCCCGGCCGAGAACCCCGGCGACCCCGACGAGGTCTTCCCGGAGTACGCCTTCCGCGCCGTGCGGGCGAAGCTGAGCGGCTTCGAGCTCGAAGCGCGCACGCGCCTGCTGTCGGGAGCGCCGGTGACGCTGGACCTCGCCTTCACGCTGGATCAGGTCAAGGGCGACAACCTCGACAGCGGCGAGCCGCTGCCGCGCATCGCGCCGATGCGCGCACGCCTGTCGTTGGAGGCCAGCCGTGGCGGGCTGCGCGGGGGCCTGGTGGTGCGGCACGCCGCCGAGCAGGACCGCGTGCCGGCCACGGACTCCGCGACGCCCGCCTACACGATGCTCGACCTGTGGGCCGGCATCGCGTTGCCGCTGCCCGGCGAGGCGAGCGCCTACGCGAAGGTGGGCAACGTCACCGACCGGCTCGGCTTCAACGCCTCGTCCATCGCGACGATGCGGGGGCTGGCGCCCTTGCCGGGCCGGGCGTTCTCGGCGGGGCTGCGCTGGCGCTGGTGAGGCCGCAGCCGCTCCGCGGCCGGCCTCCTCGGCCGCGGCGCGGGCTCAGGGCGCGAGGCGCTCGCGCACCCAGCGCGGGACCTCGCCGCCCGATGCCGCCTCGAGGCGGTAGACGAGCCGGTCGTGCAGCCGGCTCTTGCGCCCCTGCCAGAACTCCCAACGCTCCGGCTTCAGCCGGTAGCCGCCCCAGTGCGGCGGCCGCGGTGGGTGCAGGCCGTGGCGCGCCGCGGCCTTGGCCGCTTCCGTGACCAGGACCGCCCGCGAAGTGATGACGCGGCTCTGCGGCGAGGCCCAGGCGCCGAGGCGCGAGTCGAGCGGGCGCGTAGCGTAGTAGGCGTCGCTCTCGGCGGCGCTCGTCTTCTCGACTTGGCCTTCGATGCGCACGACGCGTTCGAGCTGCACCCAATGGAACTGCAGCGCGGCGAAGGGGTGCAGCGACAGCTCCTGCCCCTTGCGGCTCTCGTAGTTCGTGTACCAGGCGATGCCCTGCTCGTCCACGCCCTTGGCCAGCACGATGCGCGTGGAGGGGCGGCCGTCGGGCCCGACCGTGGCCAGCGTCATGGCGGTGGGTTCCGGCAGCTTGGCCGTGAAGGCTTCGTCCATCCAGCGGCGGAACTGTGTCAGCGGTTCGTTGGCGGCGGCGTCTTCCTCGAGCTCGCCGCGCTCGTAGCTCTTGCGTTCGCCGGCCAGGTCAGGGGTGCTCATGCATGCCTCGTTGTCTTGGTCCGGGGCGCCCGTTCTCGTTGATCGGGCGATGGTTGTCGCGCGCGACCGCCGAACCATTGGCCGGGGCGACCATCTAGCTGACAAGTTAGGGGGTGGTCCGGTCCGCGGTCAGTATAGAGAGTGTCCTGTCGTGGCCGCGGCCCTCGCGGGCGTCGAGGCCGGGAGCATCCCTTAAGTGGAACGCCGTAAGTAGACTTCCCACTTTCTGTGCGGCGTTGCGCGCCTCATTCTCGGAGCCCTCAGGGAACAGGAAGAAGGGACGCGCACCGGGGCCTTGCCGGTGCGATGCAGCTGGGCATGAGGTTCCGTCCGTCCATCATCGTGGTGGCTGCGGGCCGGGGCAGCCGGTTCGGTGCGGGATCGCCCGGTGGCCGCCCCAAGCTCGAGCAGCCCTTCGGCACGTCCACCGTGCTCGGCACGACCGTGCGCAACGCCGTGCAGAGCCAGTTGCCGGTGGTGGTGGTGACCGTCGCCGCGTTGCTGCCCTGCGCCTCGGCCCATCTCGCGCAGCGAGACATCGTCGTCGTGAGCGACGAGGAGGCGGGGCGCGGTATGGGCCACTCCATCGCGGCCGGCGTGGCCGAGCGTTCCGGAGCGCCCGGTTGGCTCGTCCTGCCCGGTGACATGCCACTCGTGCAGCCAGGGACCCTGCTCGCGGTGGCGAGCGCGCTCGAGCACCATGCCGTCGCTTACGCGCAGCACCGCGGCCGCCGCGGCCATCCGGTGGGCTTTGCCTCGGAGCTCTACTCCGAACTCGTGCTGCTCAAGGGCGACGAAGGAGCGCGGCGCATCGTCGCGCGCTATCCGGCCTTCGCGGTCGAGGTGGCCGATGCCGGAGTGCTGATCGACATCGATACGCCCGCCGACCTGGAAGCCGCGCGCACCGCGGCAGCGGCCCTGCCGGCGATGCCGGTCTAGTTTCACGGCGAGGGGTGTCGGTTGGGGTCGGGGTCCCGATCCGACCCGGCGTTCGCTCCGCCTCGTCACGGCCGTGGTGCCGAACTGCCTCGTCCGTTCCCTTGGTCGACCTGCCGGAAGGTCGCGCGTCCGACGCCGACATCGGGGCGTAGCAACAGCCGTTCCAGAATGGTAATGCGAGTCATTCGCATTGTGGTTATCATGGGGCCGCGGATCTTCCATGGCCCCAGACCTCGTCCAATCCATTGCTGCCTCGCGCGCCATACCGGCGCCGAAAGGCTCGGCGCTGCCTCGGCAAAGGCCGAGCGAACTCGGTGTGCTCGAACGCCGGGCGCTGGTCCTCGGGGTGAGCCTGGTGCACCTGGCTGGTGCCGGGGCCTTGCTGCAGGTCGATGCCGTGCGCGCCGCCGCGCGCGAGGTGGCGCCGCTGATCGTCGATCTGGTGGCGCCCCCGGCACCCCCCACGCCGCCTGTGCCGCCTCCGGCGGCGCCCCCGCCGCCCCCCATGC
>JALHOU010000158.1 GCA_022842825.1 Rubrivivax sp. | reverse complement strand
CGCGGCGCGGCCCGCGCCGCCGGGGGTGCCGACGCCACCGAAGGCCCCCGAGACCGCCGCCCGCCAGGGCCAGGACGTGCCGATCCGAGTCGAGCGGCCACACCCCGGCGAGAAGACCGATGGCCTGGACATCAGCATCGGCAAGGAAGGCATCCGCATCACGCCACGCACCTCTGCGGCGGCCAGCGCAGCGCGCGCGGCCAGCGCCCCGGCTGCGGCACCCAATGGGTCGCCCGGTGCCCCCGCCGCGCGCGAGGCCGGCGTGCGCATCACGCTGCCCGAGGGCGCCACGAGCGAGGCCGTGCGCGAGGCGGTGGAGGAGGCCCGCCAGCAGATCGAAGACGCCATTCGCGCGGCCCGCGAAGAGGCCGAGCAGGCGCGCCGCGACGCCGAGGAGGCGCGCGACGACGCCGAGCGCGCGCTCGCCGAGGTCACCGGCACGCGCAAGCGGGTGCGCAAGACGCGCATCGGCATCGGCGACTTCCTGATGCAGTTCACGGTGCTGTGGGTGCTCGGCTCCGCTCTCGTCAAGGGCACCTACAAGGGCCGCATGCAGGCCGAGCGCCAGGCCGCGCGCGCCACCGAGACGGCCGAGGCCGAGTCGCTCAGGCGCCAGGTGGTGGAGGCACGCATGGCCGCCATGCAGGCGCAGGTGGAGCCGCACTTCCTGTTCAACACGCTGGCCTCCATCGACCACCTCATCGAGACCGACCCGGCGCGCGCCAGCCAGATGCAGCGCAACCTGATTGCACTGCTGCGCGCCAGCATGCCGACCATGCGCGAGGCAGCCGGCGGCGGCACGCCCAGCGGCCTGCGCGACCTGGGGCGCGAGCTGGACGTGATCCGCCCCTACCTCGAGATCCTGAAGGTGCGCATGGAGGAGCGCCTCGACACCGAGGTCGACGTGCCCGAGGGCCTGCACTCGGCCGAGTTCCCGCCGATGATGATCCAGACGCTGGTCGAAAACGCCATCAAGCACGGCCTCGAGCCCAAGCCCGAAGGCGGCAGGCTCAGCGTGCGCGCACTGATCGTGCATGGCAAGCTGCAGGTCGCGGTCGCCGACACGGGGCTGGGCTTCGGCAAGGCCGCCACGGCCGGCACGGGCGTGGGCCTGGCCAACATCCGCGAGCGGCTGCAGCTGCTCTACGGGCCGAGGGCTTCGCTCACGGTGGCCGAGAACAGCCCGAGCGGCACGGTGGTGACGATCACCGTGCCCTACCGGACCATCGGCACCGAGGCCTGACCGGATGCGACGCGCTGCGCGCCTGCCGGCGCATGCCGACGACGTGGCCCCGCGGCAAGGCCTTGCCGGTCTTGCACTGGGCCGGCAAGGCATGATCGCCACTGCGCTCGCCGCCGCCGGTGGCCATGCCCCGCGACGCGCCGCCCGCACCCACCCCGGAGCACCGAGATGACGCTGCAACCCGTGCCGCCGGCGCCACGCGCCGTGCTCGCCGACGACGAGCGCCTCATGCGCGAACAACTGCGCGCCCGCCTGGCCGAGGTCTGGCCCGAACTGGAAATCGTCGCCGAGGCGAAGAACGGCGTCGAGGCGGTGCAGCTCGTGGAGCGGCACCGGCCCGACATCGTCTTCCTCGACATCCGCATGCCCGGGCTCACCGGCGTCGAGGCGGCGCGGCAGATCGCGCAGATGGCGCCGCCGGCCGGCGCCGGTGACGGGGATGACGAGCCGCTGCTGCCGGAGGTCGTCTTCATCACCGCCTACGACCAGTACGCGGTGGAGGCGTTTGAGCAGGGCGTGGCCGACTACGTGCTCAAGCCGGCCGAGCGCGAGCGGCTGCAGCTGACCGTGGCGCGCATCAAGAGGCGACTCGCCGCGCGCGAGCAGGGCCTGCCGGCGCCGGCCGACGCCACCAACGCGGTGCCTCTGCAGCAGTTGCTGCACGAGCTCTCGACGCGCATGAGCGGCAAGCCGGCGCAGTACCTCGAGTGGATCCAGGCCAACGTCGGCCAGAACATCCAGATGGTCGCCGTCGACGAGGTGCTGTTCTTCATCAGCGACGAGAAGTACACGCGCGTGCAGACGCCGCAGGTCGAGGCCCTGATCCGCAAGCCGATCAAGGAGCTCGTCGACGAGCTCGACCCGCGCAAGTTCTGGCAGATCCACAGAAGCACGCTCGTCAACGTCAGTGCCATTGCCGGCGTCAGCCGCGACTTCCGCGGCCGCCAGGTCGTGGCCGTCAAGGGCCACGGCGAAAGGCTCGAGGTGAGCCGCAGCTACGCGGGGCTCTTCAAGGGCATGTAGCCGGCAGGGGTGGCGGTGGGCGGGCTGCGCCCACCGCCACCCCTGCCCACGGCACGACCACGCACCCCAACGCAGGCCCGCCGGGCCGGGTTCCCGCCCGCATCGCGGCGCGCTACGCTTGCGCAACACCCCCTCAGTCGAGTGCCCGTCGTAACGGGCGCCCGAGGCCGTCTGCCTCGTGGCGCCACGCCACAGCGACACAACTGAAGCAACTCCTCGCAACCCAGCACCCATGGTCACGGCATGAGCGAACGCCGATCGATATGGTCCGCCCCAAGCTGGATGACGCGGTGGGCTCAACGCCTGCGACGCGCGTCCGAAACCGGCAAGCCGACCCCATCCGACAACAACGACGCCATGCTGCAGACCGCCCAGGACCCCTCGCCGCGCCAACTCGACTTCCGACGCCTCGGCGCGCCCATGCCCTCCAGGGACGGCGGCTGGATCAAGCGCGAGGAAGCCATCATGGGCACGGCCATCTCGGTCGAGTTGTGGGCCGACGACGTGCGCACCGGCACGGCCGCCGCCGCCACCGTGATGGGCGAGATGCACCGCATCGACCGGCGCATGAGCCCCCACAAGGCCGACTCCGAGCTCTCGCGGATCAACCAGGGCGCCGGCGTGCGCCCGGTACCCCTGGGCGAGGAGATGTTCCGCCTGCTGACGCGGGCGCAGGAGTTCGCCGAGCTTTCGCACGGCGTCTTCGACATCACCTACGCCGCCGTCGGGCACCTGTACGACTACCGCGCCGGCCTGCGTCCGGACGACAAACTGCTGCAGGCCGCGCGCGCCGCGGTTGGCTGGCGCCACCTCGAGCTCGACCACCGCACCCGCACGGTGCGCTTCCACCGGCCCGGCATGCGCATCGACCTCGGCGGCTTCGCCAAGGGCTACGCGGTGGACAACGCCATCGCGCTGTTGCGCCAGCTGGGCGTGCGCCACGCCTACGTGGCCGCCGGCGGCGACAGCCGCGTGCTCGGCGACCGCCGCGGCCGTCCCTGGACGGTAGCCATCCGCGACCCGCGCCAGCCGGGGCAGGTGGTCGCTGTGTTACCTCTTGAAGACACCGCGATCTCAACTTCGGGCGACTACGAACGATATTTCGATGAGCCGGGCCCTGCCGGCCAGGTGACACGCCACCACCACCTGATAGACCCGGCGACCGGCCGTTCGCCCCGGGGCGTGACGAGCGTCACCATCCTGGCCCCCGACGGCCTCACGGCCGAAGCCTTGAGCAAGACGGTGTTCGTTCTCGGCCCCACGCGCGGACTGGAACTTCTGGAAACGTTCCCGGGCGTCGATGCGGTCATCATCGACTCGCAAGGGCGCCTCCACGCCACCCCTGGTCTGATGGACGCCGGCCCCGCGCCGGCCCGACAAGGAGAAAACGCATGACACGCTCTGCCTCGCTGGACCCCGCCACAGGCCACCACGCCTGCGCTGGCGACCGAACACCGCCCGCGCCTGGCAAGCTGGCCACCAGGACCTCCCTGGCCGCTGCCGTTGCCGCCGCCATGCTGGCCGCCTGCAGCGGCAGCAGCAACGACAACAACGACAGCGTCGTCGTGCAAGGCGACGTGCCCATGGTCTACGCCAAGCGATCGACGACGATCCGCATGAACCCGACCGACGGCACCCCCAGCGCCAACGGCGGCGACCTCATGCTGCGCGAGAAGTCCAGCCCGAGTGCGCGCGAGCACAACCTGACGGCCCAGTTCACGCAGGGCAACGGCGACGCCAGCGACCCCGAGGTCAGCTACGACGGCAGGAAGGTCGTCTTCGCGATGCGCTGCCCGACGAGCAGCACCGCCACGGTGGCCGACGCCAACGGCAACCAGGTCGCCGCGTGCACGGGCCGCTGGAACATCTGGGAATACGACATGACCGGCACGAGCCTCGCAGGGGGCAAGTTCCGCCGCATCACGAGTTCGACCGCCGACGACGACGTCGACCCGGCCTACCTGCCTGCCGGCCAGGGCTTCGTCTTCTCGTCCAACCGGCAGGCCAAGAGCAGCCGCAACCAGGCCCTCGGGCGCGCCTACAAGGCGCTCGACGAGTACGAGCGCGAGCAGGTACTCAACCTGCACACGATGGACACCAACGGCGCCGCCATCCAGCAGATCACTTTCAACCAGAGTCACGACCGCAACCCCGTGGTGCGCGCCAACGGCGACATCATGTTCGCGCGCTGGGAGCACGTGGCCGACCGCAACCGCTTCGCCATCTTCCGCGCCAAGCCCGACGGCACCGACCTGTTCGTGCTGTACGGCGCGCACAGCCCGGGCAACAGCTACCTGCACCCGCGCGAGACCGACCCCAACGGCCGCTTCAAGGGCTACCTGACGAGCTCGCTGATGAGCCTGTCGGGCACGCAGGAGGGCGGTTCACTGCAGTTCATCGACGCCGCCAACTACTCCGAATATGGGACGCCGGCCAATACCGGCGTACCGGCCCAGGGTGGCCAGCGCGAGGGCACCGACAAGCCGCTGGCCGACGGGCGCGGCCTGTCGGAATTCGGTCGTGTCAGCACGCCCTACCCGCTGTGGGACGGCACCGACCGCATTCTCTTGGCCTACCGGCCCTGCGAGGTCACGCGCAACGGCAACATCGTGCCCTGCGTCACCCTGACGGCCGAGGAGCGTGCGCTGCTGGCCGACAACACCATGACACGCGAGCAGCGTGCCGCTGCCGCCGTGCAGGACAACGCACCTGCCGCCTACGGCATCTACATGTTCGACCCGCGCAACAACACGTGGCTGAACGTCGCCGCGCCGCCGCCGGGCTTCATGTACACCGACCCGGTCCCGCTGCAGGCGCGCGCCGAGCCCAATGCGACGCAGCCGACGACGGTGGACCCGACGCTCGCCGCGCAGGACATGGCCCTCATCGAAGTGCGCAGCGTCTACGACACCGACGGCCTGCAGCGCATGGCCGAGCCGATGTTCGTCGCCGGCGACAAGCCCGCCGGCTGCGCGACCGGCATCGCGATGAAGGCCGCCACGCCCGACCACACCGAGACCCGCACCACGGTGGCCGACCTCGGGCGCATGAAGGACCCGGCCGACCCGGCCTACCACTGCACGCCGGTGCGCTTCGTCCGCGCGCTGCGCGCGGTGGCGCCGCCCGCGGGCATGGGCACGCGCCAGACCATCGGCGAGACCGACTTCGAACAGCAGCAGATCCTCGGCTACGCGCCGGTGGAACCCGACGGCTCGTTCAAGCTGCAGGTGCCGGCGGACATCCCGCTGGCGCTGCAGATCGTCGACGCCCAGGGGCGCGGCTTCCAGACGCACACCAATTGGATCCAGGTGCGCCCGGGCGAGCGCCGCACCTGCGACGGCTGCCACAGCCCGCGCCGTGGCGCGGCGCTGAACAGCGGCGTGGTCGTGAACACCATGCCTGCCGCCGTGAAGGCGACGCTGTCGTCGCAGCACCAGTCCGGCGAGACAATGGCCTCGCTTCGTGCGCGCCTCGACTCGAGCGCGCTGACCCTGGGCACGCACCCGGTGTTCACTGACGAGTGGGCCGACACGACCAAGCCCGGCGTCACCGCACGCCAAAGCATCTCGCTGCGCTACACCGGCAATCCGAACGCCGCCGACGACCTCACAACGGCGGTGCCGGTGAACGGCGTCATCAACTATCCCGAGCACATCCAGCCCCTGTGGACCAAGGTCCGTGGCACCGGAGGCACCAACACCTGCACCAACTGCCACAACGACCCGGCCAAGCTCGACCTGCGCGGCACCATCGCCGGCACCGGCCGACTTGTCTCCTACGAGGAACTCCTGCTCGGCGACCCGCAACTCGACGCCAACGGCCAACCGGTGACGCGCTTGGTCGAAGGTGTGCCCGAGGTGGTGCGTAGCCCGGCGCTGGTCAACACCAGCAGCGGTGCCAACAACACCGCCGGCCAGGCGCGCAAGAGCAGGCTCACCGAGATCCTCTCCGGCGACACGCTGCTGGTGAGTGCCGACGCGCGTGCGGCGCACCCGAACCCGCCGGGCACGGCGCCCAACCACGCCACGCTGCTGAACAACGCCGAGAAGCGCCTGCTCGCCGAGTGGATGGACCTGGGTGGCCAGTACTACAACGACCCGTTCAACGCCACCGGCGGCGTGCGCAGCATTGCCGGCCTGTCGCAGCAGACCTTCACGACCAGCGTGCTGCCGGTGCTGCAGGCCAACTGCGTGAGCTGCCACCAGCCGGGCATGGGTTTCCAGCGCAACCGTCTCATCCTCACGGGCAATCCCGAAGGTGACTACAACGTCGCGCTGACGATGGTCAACAATGCCTGCCTCGCCTCGGCCAACCCGCTGCTGGCGCGGCCCTCCACGGTGCCGCACCCCAACGGCGCGCTCGGGCAGACGGCGCCGGTGCTGGCCGTCGGCAGCCCCGGCTACACGGCCATCGCCAACTGGATCGCGACCGCGTGCAACTGACTCCGCCCAAGTCGACATGACCCCACCGCCGAGCCGCCGCCCCCTCCTTCCTGCCCCGTACGCGGCCGTCGCAACGGCGGTGGTCATGGTGGGGCTGGCGTCCTGCGGCGGCGGCGATGGCACCAACCCGTTCGACAACGCCGCCACCGTCTCCAACCCGGCGGGCACGACCAACGGGCAGAAGCTGTCGTTCGCGTACTTCCAGCGCTGCGTGATGCCGATCCTGAACGCGCAGTTGCCGGTGACGATCAACGGTGTCACGTCGATCAACAGTTGCGCCGCCAGCGGCTGCCACGACAACGCCAACGGCACCGGCGGTGCGCTGCGGCTCACCGCCTCCGCGACCCTGATCGACCTCGCCGCCCCGGCCAACACGCCCGATGCCATCCGTGCGACGGCGATGTACCGCAACTTCTACTCCTCGCAAGGCGAGACGCTGATCGGCGCGCCCGTGTCCAGCCGTCTGCTCAACAAGCCGCTGGTGCGTACGGTATTGCACGGTGGCGGGCTCATCTTTGCCGACGAGAACGATGCCAATGCGAGGATCATCCGCTACTGGATTACCCGGCCCATGCCGGCCGGGCAGGACGAGTTCAGCGGCGCAGCGGCCAACCTTTTCACCCCGGCCGACATCAGTACCGGCGCCTGCAATACGGACTGAATGGACTGGACCGCTGCCCGAAGTCGTTGGGGCCGGCGCAACAACAAGGACATCAGGGGCATGAGGGTCTCGACTTGGCTGCGGCAACGCACCTGGGCCACGGCGCTGCCGGCATGCTGTGCCGGCCTGTGGGCGCTCGCCGTCGCCGCCCCAGCGTTCGCGCAGACGCCTGTGCCGGCCTCGCCTTTGCCTGCCGCTTCGGGGCCGGCGGCGTCTGCGGCCAACCCAGCCGCTCAGCCGCCAGCCGCCGCCGTCCGCCACGGGCCGGAGTACGCCGAGCGGCTGCAGGTTGCCGACCCCTTCGTCGAGCTGCGCACCGGCCCCGGCCGCGGCTACCCGGTCTTTCACGTCGTCGAGCGGCGCGGCTGGATCCGCATCGAACTTCGGCGCACCGACTGGTACCAGGTGCGCAGCGAAAACAACCAGGGCGGTGTCGTCGGCTGGGTGCACCGCTCGCAGCTCGAAAGCACGCTCACCGAGGCCGGCGCCGGCAAGACCTTCCGCGACCTGCTGCTCGACGACTACCTCGGCCGCCGCGTCGAGTTCGGCGCCGCCTGGGGCCGGCTGCGCGCCGAGCCCATGCTCAAGCTCTTCACCGGCGTGCGCCTGGGGGAGACGCTGGGCGTCGAGCTGACGTTCGCGCAGGTGCAAGGCGCCTTCTCGGGCAGCGACTTCTGGCACGTGGCACTGGTCTCCGAGCCCTGGAGCCACCAGCGCCTCTCGCCCTTCGCCAGCGTAGGCTTCGGACGCTTCCGCAACGTGCCCAACGCCAGCCTCGTGCAGGCGCAGACCGTGAATGCCAACCTCGGCCACGCCGGCGTCGGGCTGCGCTGGCACCTCTCGGAACGCTTCGTCGCGCGGCTGGACTGGTCGCTGTACACGGCCTTCGTCTCCGAGCAGCGTTCGCTCGAGTACCGCGCCACGACCGTGGGCATCTCGTTCTTCTTCTGACCACGCCGAATCCAGCGAGCGCCGACGCGCCGAACACGTGCAAGCACCCGAGGACCGCACCTTGCTGACGATCCCCACCGCTCCCGCTCCCACCGCCCTGGCCGCTGGCCAGGCAGTCGTCCTGCCCGCGCGGTCGGCCCGACTGTTGAGGCTCGCCTTGGCCGTCGGCGCCGCGGCGCTGGCCACCGCGTGCGGCACCAAGCCGCCGCCGGTGCCGGCCTCGCCCACCACGCCCTTCGCCACGACGCCCAGCGTCACCACCGCGCAGCCCGCCGGCGGCACGGCGACGCCTGCGGCGGCACCGCCGGTGGTCGAGCCGCAGGTCGCACGGCGTGACCTGAAGCTGCCCAGCTACCCTGCGCGCGACATCGAATTCGGCCTGTTCTCCGGCACCTACTCGACGCAGAACTTCGGCACCAGCGGTGTCTCGGGCGTGCGCCTGGGCTACCACATCACCGAGGACTTCTTCGTCACCGGCCAGTACGGCTCCACCAAGGTCAGCGACGACTCGTTCCGCCAGATCCTGCCCGGGGGCATCTTCGTCAACCGCACCGAGACGCTGAAGTACTACACGCTGGCCATGGGCTACAACCTGCTGCCCGGCGAGATCTTCTTCGGCCGCGGCACGGCCAAGCTCTCGCAGGGCTACGTGCTCGCCGGCGCCGGCACGACCGACTTCGCCGGCCAGCGCAAGCAGACCATCGACCTCGGCTTCGGCCTGCGCCTGCTGTGGAACCAGCGCTTCGCCCTGCAGGCCGAGGTGCGCGACCACATGTTCAGCCTCGACCTGCTCGGCCGCCGCGAAACCACGCACAACCCCGAGATCACCTTCGGCCTCACCGTCCTCTTCTGACCACCCCTGGCCCATCCGACTCCGTCCCGGACATGACCACGCACCAAGACCTCTCCATCCGGCGCCATGCCCGGCGCGTGCTGCTCACGAGCCTGGGCGCCTCGGCGCTGTTCGGCTCGCTCGTCGCCAGCCGGCGTGCGCGCGCCGCGGTGGCGCCCTCGATGCCCGCGCCCGACTTCACGCTGAAGAGCACCGAGGGCGGCAACCTGCGCCTGGGCGAACTGCGCGGCCGCGTCGTGCTCGTCAACTTCTGGGCCACCTGGTGCGGCCCGTGCAAGGTGGAGATGCCGCACCTGAACCGGCTGTACGAGAAGTACAAGAGCGCCGGCTTCGTGCTGCTGGGCGTCAACATCGACGACGACCCGCGCCAGGCCGTGGCCCTGGCCACGCGCATGGGCCTGAAGTTCCCGGTGCTGCTGGACACCGACAAGGCGGTGACGCGGCGCTACGCGCTCGACAGCATGCCCGGCACGGTGCTCATCGACCGCGACGGCAAGGTGCGCCACGTGCACAAGGGCTACCGCGAGGGCGTGGAGGTGACCTACGACGCGCAGATCCGCGCGCTGGTCAAGGAATGATCCACCTCGGGGGTCCCACCACATGACGCTCGTTCGCTCGCGCTCGACCCAACGATGGTTCCGCCGGGCCGACCCGGCACGTTCGCCACGTCCGGCTCCTTCGGCCCGGTCGGCCACCTGGGCGCTGCTTGGCGCGGTGGCGCTGCTGTGCTCGGCCTGCGCGGCGCCGCAACCCTGGGTCAAGCCCTACGAGCGCGAACGGCTGGCCGACCCGCTGATGCAGTTCTCGCGCGGCGCCCTGAACGAGAAACACCGCGAGCACGTGCACCTGGTGCGCGAGGCTGCGCGTGGCGCCACTGGCGTGCAAGGAGGCGGATGTGGCTGCAACTGAGCGCGCCGGGTCCATGCCACGCGTCACGCCGCGGCCCAGGCATGCGGTTCGCCTGCGGGCCGCGCGCGGCCTGGAGGTGCTGATCCGCCGCGCGCGCCGGCTGCAACGGCTGTTGCAGCGTGTGCTGCCCGGCCTCGTGCCAAGCGTTGTGGCCTCACAGGCCGGCGCGGCCACGTTGCCCGAGGACCGCTCCGAGCTCGTCTACCACTACTACGACGGCGGCGGCGTGCGCGCCGCTGGTCCGGCGCTGCTCGTGCGCAAGAGCATCGCCGACAAGGTGTCGCTCTCGGCCGGCTACTACGTCGACGCGGTGAGCAACGCCTCCATTGATGTCGTCACCACCGCCAGCCCCTTCAAGGAGACACGCCAGGCCTACGACCTGGGCGCCGACTGGCTGGTGCGCGACTCGATCGTCTCGCTCGGCCTCTATGCCAGCCGCGAGCCCGACTACGACGCCAATGCCGTGAGCCTGGACATCTCGCACGAGGTGTTCGGCGCCATGACGACCATCAGCCTGGGCTTCACGCGCGCCAGCGACGACGTGCGCAAGGCCTACGAGCCGGCCTTCCAGGATGTGGCCAAGCACTGGCAGTACCGCTTCGGCCTCACGCAGATCCTCTCGCCGCGCTGGCTCGCGAGCGTCAACTTCGAGGCCATCTCCGATGCCGGCTACCTCGGCAGCCCGTACCGCGCCGCGCGCGTCTTCGGCGCCGCCGTGCCCGAGCGCGTGCCGCGCACGCGCTCCAGCCGCGCCGTCAAGTTGCGCAGCATCTACGACTACGGCGACGGGCCGACGCGCACGGCGCTCAAGGCCGAGTACCGCTACTTCTGGGACAACTGGGACATTGCGGCGCACACCGCCGAGTTCGGCGCCGGACGCTACATCGCGCCCGGCTGGCTCGGCGAAGTGAGCTGGCGCTTCCACAAGCAGGGCAAGGCGCTCTTCTACAGCGACAACGCGTTGTCCGAGACGCTTTACGTCTCGCGCAACCGGCAGATCGGCAGCTTCACGAGCAACGCCGTCAACGCCAAGGCCACCTACACCTTCGGCGGCGCATGGGCACGTTTCGATACCAAGTTCACGGGTGTGCTCGAGCGCAAGCAGTTCAAATTCAGTGACTTCACCGACGTGCGCACCGGCGGCCTGTACTCGCACAACGCCACCGTGCTGCAGCTGCTGCTGTCGGCGCGCTTCTAGCCGCAGCCCGCGTCGGGCCTTCCTGGGGTGCCACTCACCATGTCTGCCGTTCAACCTTTTCTCCAGCGCCTGACGATGGGTCTCGTGCTGGCCGCCGCCGCAGTTGCGGCCGCCTTCGGGCAGGCGGCTTCGCCGGCGCCGGCGGCCGCGCCCACCGCCTCATCCACCGCCTCGCCTGCTGCAGCCCCCGCCGCACCCGCTGCCGCATCGGCGGCGGCTGC
>JALHOU010000157.1:3242-11652 GCA_022842825.1 Rubrivivax sp. | reverse complement strand
GCGAGCAGTTGCAGGGCCTGCTCGAGCTGGAGCGGTCCGGGCAGCGGAGGAGCGGGGGGGCTCTTCAAGAGTGGGCCGAGGCTGAGTGGAGGCGGGATAGCGGAGCCATGCACACGCGGCGCCACCAGGCGCCATCGTGCGAATTTCAGTCTAGCAGCGCGCCGGAACGACCCAGGCGAGGAACAGTGGGCACTTGCCGGTCCAGTTCGGACCTTGATCGGCGCACGATCCAGCCGAAAACCACGGCTGGGGCCGCCCCGGCCCCGCCATCGACGCGCCAGGCTCGCGTCAACCAGCGGGCCTGCGACACCCATGATGACCGAACCGACCGCCTCTGCGCCCAGGATCCAAGCGCCCAAGGACCCGTCGCCCCACGCGGGCCTGTCCGCCACGGGCGACAACGAGTTCGTCATGACGCGGGCGGACTTCGAACTCGTGCGTCGGCTCATCCACCGCCATGCCGGTATCCACCTTGCCGACGGCAAACAGGCCATGGTCTACGGCCGGCTGGCCCGTCGGCTGCGCGAGACCGGCCACGGCGCCTTCTGCGACTACCTGCAGCACCTCGAGCGCCTCATCGCTGCCGGCGGTGCGGCCGCCGAGTCGGAGATGCAACAGTTCGTCAACTGCCTGACGACCAACCTGACCTCGTTCTTCCGCGAGGAGCACCACTTCCCGGCTCTGGCCGAGGACCTGCGCGCTCGCTGCGCCTATGCGGCCGAGGGCCTGCGCGTGTGGTGCAGCGCGGCCAGCACCGGCGAGGAGCCGTACTCGATCGCCATGACCGCGATCGAGGCGTTGGGCGCATCGGCGCGCGTGGAGATCCTCGCCAGCGACATCGACACGCAGGTGCTCGCGACCGCCGAGCGCGGGGTCTACCCGGCCGACTCGCGCGGCCTCTCGGAGCAGCGCCTGCGCGCGCACTTCCAGCGCGGCACCGGCACCAACAGCGGCCGCATCCGTGTGCGCCCCGAAGTGGCCCGCCTGATCCGATTTGCGACCTTCAACCTCGTCCATGGCGACTGGGCGCGGCTGGGCCAGGCCTTCGACGTGATCTTCTGCCGCAACGTGATGATCTACTTCGACGCGCCCACGCAGCGGCGCGTGCTGCAGCACATGCACGGGGTGCTCAAGCCCGGGGGCTTGCTGTACGTGGGGCACTCGGAGAACTTCTCCGACGCCCGCGAGCTCTTCCGCCTGCGCGGCAAGACCGTGTACGAGCGGGTCTGAGGGGCCCCGTCGTGCATGCCAACCCCACCCTCGCCGGCACCATCCCGCCCAAGGGCCCCGCGGCGCCGCAGCCGGGCGGCTTCGGTCGGCAGCAGGCGCACCAGCAGGCGCAGCTTGAGCGGCTGCGCTCGCGCCCACGCAAGCCGGGCGAGGCCTCGTTCTTCTTCTGGGACGCACACTTCGGCAAGGAAGCCGTCAAGGTGCTGCCCGGCGAGTTCTTCGTGCACGACGAAGACGTGCTCGTGATGACGACGCTCGGCTCGTGCATCGCCGCCTGCCTGTGGGACCGCGAGAAGCGCGTCGGCGGCATGAACCACTTCCTGCTGCCGGACTCCGGCGGGGGAGGCAGCAGCGCGGGCGATGCCAGCGGGCGCTACGGCAGCTTTGCCATGGACCAGCTGATCGGCGAACTCGTCAAGCGCGGTGCCAACCGTTCGACGATGGAGGCCAAGGTCTTCGGCGGCGGCGCGGTGATCGCCGGCATGAGCAGCCTCAACGTGGGCGAACGCAACACGCAGTTCGTGCTCGACTACCTGCGCATCGAACGCATCACCGTGGTGAGCAAGGACGTGATGGACATCTACCCGCGCAAGGTGTGTTTCCTGCCCGCCAGCGGAAAGGCCATGGTCAAGCGCCTGGCCACGACCAACACCGACGCGCTGCTGGCGCAGGAGCGCAGTGCCGCGCAGCGGGTGGTCGGCGGCGGAAGTGGCGGCACCGGCGGCACGGTGGATCTCTTCTGAGAGCCGCCAGATCACCCGGGCCGCGAGCTCAGACAGAGACAGGAAACAAGCGATGAAGACACGTGTGGTCGTGGTGGACGACTCCGCCCTGGTGCGCAGCCTGCTCGGCGAGATCATCAACCGGCAGCCGGACATGCAGTGCATCGGTGCGGCGAGCGACCCACTCGTGGCGCGCGAGATGATCCGCAACCTCAACCCGGACGTCATCACGCTGGACATCGAGATGCCGCGCATGGACGGGCTCGACTTCCTCGCCCGCCTGATGCGCCTGCGGCCGATGCCGGTGGTGATGGTGTCCACGCTCACCGAGCGTGGCGCCGATGTCACGCTGAAGGCTCTGGAGCTCGGCGCGGTGGACTTCGTGGCCAAGCCGAAGATCGGCCTCACCGACGGCCTGCGCCAGCTCGGCGACGAAATCACCGAGAAGGTCCGCATCGCGGCGCGCGCGCGCGTGCAGCGGCACGTGGCACCAGCGCCGGCGGCGCGGACGGGCGAGGGCGTGGTGGTGGACCGCGCAGGCGTCGGCACGGCGCCCGGCCCGGCCGGCCATTCGGCGGCTGCCGCCGGCGGCGGCCTGCTGGGCCGACTCTCGACCGAGAAGCTCATCTTCATCGGCGCCTCCACCGGCGGCACCGAGGCCACGCGCGAACTGCTCATGCACCTGCCGGCCGACGCGCCCGGCGTGCTCATCACCCAGCACATGCCCCCCGGCTTCACACGCAGCTACGCGCAGCGCCTGGACAGCCTGTGCAAGGTCTCGGTGTCCGAGGCGCACGACGGCGAACGCATCCTGCCCGGGCACGCCTACATCGCCCCGGGCGGCCGCCACCTGGCCGTGGAGCGCTCGGGCGCCAACTACGTCGCGCGCGTCTTCGACGGCGAACCGGTCAACCGCCACAAGCCCTCGGTGGAAGTGCTGTTCGAGTCGGCCGCGCGTGTGGTCGGCCGCAACGCGCTGGGCGTGATGCTCACCGGCATGGGCGCCGACGGCGCCTCGGCCATGCGCAAGATGCGCGACGCGGGCAGCTGGAACATCTGCCAGGACGAGGCCACCTGCGTCGTCTTCGGCATGCCCCGCGAGGCCATCGCGCACGGTGCGGCCGACGAGGTGCTACCGCTGCCGCAGATCGCGCCGCGGCTGCTCGAGAGGCTGCGCAGCACCGTGGGGCTGGCCACGTCCCGGGTCTAGCCCGGGACGGTGGACGGTCAGGGCCTCGGGCAGAGGCCGCCAGCCGCGGCCTGCGCTCCAGCTACCAGAGCGCACGCTCGACGTCCTGCCACGAGGGCAACCGGCGGGGCGGCACCCGGTCTTCGAGACCCACATCGCGCAGCAGGTGGCGGTCCAGGGTGGCCAGCGCACGCAGCCCGGCGCGCTCGTTCGCCGCCGCGCGCCAGGCCGTCCAGGTCTCGACCATCCTGATCCATGCGCGTGACAAGACGGGCCGGCGCAGGCGGATCGGATTCCTGGCGCCTTGGCACCAACCACTGGCGGCAACGCCGGGCAGGATCCTCGGCATGGGCGGTGAAGCCGGCAAGGCGGGAATGGCGGGGACCATCGTGGGGGCGCAGCAGGCGGCGGTGGTCATGGCGGGCTCCGATGGAGGGTGACGAGTTGCGGTGCTGGGCAATTTATGCTGCAGTAATACGCTTGTGAAGCGACCATTGGTCGCGACTCTGTGCAGGCGAACTTACCAGCCCACGCCTCCCCTTTGCCCACGGCCATGAGTCGCCTTCCCTTGTCCACACTGCCCACGTTTCGCGAGGCGGCGCGCAGCGAGAATCTGCGTGCGACCGCGGAGCGCCTGCACCTCACGCACAGCGCCGTCAGCCAGCAGATGCGGCAGCTCGAGCAGCAGCTCGGCTTCCGGCTCTTCGAACGCCGCGGCCGCAGCTTGGCGCTCAACGCTGCCGGCGCGGCGCTGCAGCGCTCGGTGGAAGCGGCGCTGGCCATGCTCGACGAAGGTGTGCGCGCCGCCACTCTGGCCGCCGAGGGCAAGGTGCAGACGCTGCGCATCACCGTGCTGCCCTCCTTCGCGCAGCGCTGGCTGCTGCCGCGCATGACACGTTGGCGCGAGCGCCAACCCGGCATCACGCTCGAGATCCACACTTCGCAGGCCGTCATCGACCTGCAGCGCGAGGGCTTCCACGCCGCGCTGCGTAGCGGCACCGGTCCCTGGCGCGGGCTCGCAGGTGAGCAGCTCGTCACCTCCAGCCTCATCGCCGTAGGCGCGCCGGCCCGCGCCGCACGCCTGCGGCCCGGCGACCACGCCGCGCTGGCGGCCGAGCCGTTGCTGGGTGGAGCCGAGCAGTGGAACCGCTTCCTCTCGCTTTGCGGTTGCAAGCTGCGCGGCAAGACGGTGGCCGAGTTCAACGATGCCGGTCTCATGCTGCAGGCGGCCGAACAGGACCTCGGCGTGGCGCTGGCGAGCGAGTTGCTCGCCGCCGACGCGCTGCAGGCCGGGCGCCTCGTGCGCCTGTCGCCGCTGACGCTGGCCGACGGCGAGCCCCTGCCCTATTGGTTCGTCTACCCGCCGCAGCACGCGCAGTTGCCGGCGCTCGACGCGCTGCGGCAGTGGCTGCGCGAGGAGATGGAGCTGTCGCGGGCGATGCTCACGGAGTCGGGCCGATGAGGTCGCGGTGGCAGCCCTCGGGCACCGTGCTCGTCGTGCTCTGCGTGTTCGCCGCGCTGTCGACGCTCGGCTGCAAGCAGCCCGCCGCAGTACCCGACCTGCGCGCCTTGGCGACGCGGGCCGCCTCGGATATCCACGCCGCCCTGCCGCCCGAGCGCCCCGGCTACGGGACGACCGACTACCCCGGCCATGCCGAGGGCGACGTCCCGAAGTCGTATGCGATGGTGCTGCTGGCCGAGCTCGACCGCCGCGGGCGAGGCTGGCGTGCCAGCGAGGCGAACCTCGCGCGCGTCGCCGGAAACTGGTTGCTCGACCACGCCGACAGCAACGGCGACGGCGTCATCGGCTGGGGCCTGCCCGTGGCCTGGGATGCGTACGACGACGGTTCCACGAACCCCGCGCACACCGAGTACACGATCACCACGGCCATCGTCATCGACGCGCTGCTCTCCTGGGCCGAGCGCGACGCGGCGGCACCGCGCGAGCGCATCCGTGCGGTCGTGCAAGCCGCCGTGCAGCCCTACCTCGACGGGCGCAACGCCTCTCCTGCGGGCATGGCGCCGTACTCGCTGGCCGCAGCCGACCGCCGCTACGACACCTTCAACCCGGCGGCCTACCTGGCCGGGCAGATCCAGCGCGCGAGCCTCGGCCTGGACGACGCACGAGAGCGTGCGCGCTATCTGGCTGCGGCCGACGCCACGATGCAGGCGCTGCTGCAGCACCGCCAGCTCGCGCCGGGCAGCGGACACTGGTACTGGAACTACTCGGTGCAGCAGGCGCTGCCCAACGACCTGCCCCATGCCGGCTACATGATCGCCGGCGTGCGCGCCTACCTCGAGCACGGCGGCCGGCTCGCCGACCGGTTCGACTGGTATGCCGTGCTGCACCACCTCGAGGACTTCCGCGGCGATGCGGGCGAGGTGCGCGCCTTCCCCAACTTCCACAGGCAACTGAAGCTGGCGGCACGCTCCTATGACCTCGGCTTTGCGCTGCACCTGGCCTGCACCGAGACGCGCACCGCGCCGCTCGTGCGGTGGCTCCTGGCCGCGGTCGAAGGCTACCGCACGCCGCAGGCGCGCTATCTCAAGTACCCGCGCGGCAGCGCGTCGGCGCCCGGCGCGGCGCCGCCTCTGGTCGTCAACGAGTACGAGGCCTACCTCTATCGCGGCCTGACGGCCTGCTCGTTGGCCTCCATGGGGACGGTGCGGCAGAGCCCACCGCAGGTGCGCCTGGCTGCCGGATCCGAGACGGCGCCGCTGGCCGGACGATTGGCCCAGAGAGGGGCCGCGAAACCCGCCGTTCCGTCGGCCGGTTCGGCCGGCGCAACCTCGTCACCCGCCGCGGCGACTCGGGCCGCCCGCGTTGAAGGCCGCGCCGGCTCGCCCGCGCTCGAGCGCGCCGTGCCCCTGCTTCCCGCCGGTGCAGGCCTCGTGAGTTTCGAGGAGGCACATCGGCCGGTACTGACCCGGGAAGACGGCACTCGCCTCGCCTTCCCGGCGCCCGGGGTCCCCGTGAAGATGCTTGTGCGTGGCGATGCCACCTACGTCTTCCATCGACGGTACCCGGACGATCGGCTCGCCCTGCTGCGCTTCGAGCGAGGTCGCCTCGCCTGCCAGCTCGAGGTGACGCACGGCACTGATGCGACCGCGGTGCCCAGCCTTCGGGCAGCGGTCGTGCATGGCGGGCGCCTGCATGCCGTCGTGTATCACAACCCCAGCCAGGCCAACTGGCACCTGGCATGGGACCTGGACCACGAGTGCCCCGTCCGCTTCGGCAAGACATTGGAACTGCCCTCGCTTCAGGAGCCGGCCGGCTCGACCTACGAGATGATCCCCTCACTGCACTTCCATGTCGTCAGCGCGACGGGAGGGCGCAGGGAGCAGCTCTGGCTGGCCGGCGGCAACATGCAGGTGGAAATCGGCGAGCCCGGCCCGGGCCAGGCAACGCGCATCCAGGGATGCCGTCACATCGTCGAGTCAGCCCCCACGCCGGGCGGACTCGCGCACCTGTGCGTCGGGGCCGCCGCCGACGCCCAGACCGGGGCGCGCCGTCTCGCCGTGATCGCCCCGAAGGGAGTCGCGGCACCCCCGGTCGACGCCACCTTGGGCGTGCCCTGGAACCTGCAGTGGTCGCTCGGCGCGCTGCAGATCGACCACGCCCGCAACCCCTCGGCGCTGCGGCGCCTGCTGCGTCGCGACCTGGCCGCGACGGCACCGGGCGGGTGGATGGAATTCGGCATCAACAACGAGGAAGGCCGCATCCCCTGGTCGCAGATCTACTACCTCAACGGCCTGCTCGACCTGCTCGACCTGGCGCGCCGCGACGAGGCCCTGCTCGAGCTCTTCGGCCCGCTGCTTGCGGAAGCGCGCCTGCGCCTGGACCTGGAGATGTCATGGCTCGACGCCCATGTGGCCGCGGGCCGGCACCACACACGCGCCTTCACGGTGGACCGCAGCCGCGCCCTCTTCGGCGTGCAGACGGGTCGCTTCCTGCTCGTCATGCACCGCTACCTGCAGGAGGTGCCCCATCCGCTGCCCCTGGCCAGCTATGCGGCGCTGAAGCGCGCCGTGCAAGGGTTGGAGGGCCACATCGAGGTGCTGGCCACCGAGGGCGAGGACCCGCAGTGGATCCGTCCCGGCCTGCACCACCTGCGCTGGCCCAAGGGCAGCAAGTTCTACTTCGACGGCATGCCGGTGCCCTACAACCATCAGAACGAGTGGGCCTATGCCGTGCTGGCCACGGCCGACAGGAACACGCCCCCCGAGATCCAGCGCGCGGCCACAGATGTCCTGCGCCACTTCACGGACCGCATCGCGCCGGCCGCGCAACTGCCGGCCTCGGGTGCCTGGGACTACTGGTGGGGGCGCGCCTACGATGGCTGGAATGAGCCGGGGCGCTATTCGATGAACGTGCCGCGTTTTGGCGGCGACCGGATCAAGGCCTGGATCTCCTTCCGCACGATCGACGCCATGTCGCTGGTGGCCGGCGCGGCGCGGCTCGGTTCCCAGGAAGCCGCCAACGCGCAAGCATCGGCCCAGGTGCTGGCGGCACGGGGGCTGCTTTACCCGTTCGCGAACCATGCTTGGGTTGACGAGGGGACGATCCACCTCGGCACGCCGGAGGCGTTGGAGTACGTGCGCGTCAGCGCGCCCTGGGAACTGGGAAGCGCCGTCTGGAGCGCCGCGGTGCTCGGCAAGCGCTGGCGCGGTGAATAGGGCCGCACGCTACGGCTGCCAGTGACATCCCGTCGCGTCGCCGGACCCTAGCGCCCCGACTGCGCACGCGCCGGCGGCAGGAACATCGCCTGCAGGTCGCTCAGGAAGTCGAAGCCGCGCGGCGTCGGACGGACGAGGCCGCCCGATCGTTCGACGAGGCCGCGCGCCTGCGCCCGCGCCAGGGCTGCCTCGACCGCCGACCAGGGCAAGCCGGTGCGCTCGACGAAGCGCGCCGCCTCGAAGCCCTCGGCCAGCCGCAACTGGTTCATCATGAACTCGAAGGGCAGGTCGCGCCGACCGACTTCGTGCTGGTTGGAGATGCCCCGGCCGGCCGACCCAAAGAGCACCTCCTGCATGTAGCGCGCCGGCTCGCGCCAGCGCACCTGGCGCACGACACGGTGCGGGAAGCTCAGCTTGCCGTGAGCACCGGCGCCGATGCCGAGGTAGTCGCCGAACTGCCAGTAGTTGAGGTTGTGCCGGCAGCGGTGGCCGGCGCGGGCGAAGGCCGAGACCTCGTAGCGCTCCAGCCCGGCCTCGGCGAGCCGGCCGGTGACGAGGTCGAGCATGTCGCTCGCGAGGTCTTCGTCGGGCA
>JALHOU010000157.1:0-3142 GCA_022842825.1 Rubrivivax sp. | reverse complement strand
AGGTAGCGCGCCTCGGGCAGCGGCTGCGCCGACACGGCATGCGAGTTGAAGTCGCAGTAGGGGCACTTGCGCAGGCACCAGGGCAGATGCACGTAGAGCGACAACGGCGGCAGCGCCTGCAGTTGCAGCGTGCCCGGGCGCATCAGGTGCGCCAGCGTCGCCTCCGGGCCAAGCTCCGCGGGCGCCAGCGCAGGCGCCGGCGAGATCGGGATCACACCTGCCACACGCCGGCAAGCAGCTGGCGCATGGCCTGCGCCGCCAGCGCGCGGTGGCTGTGCCGGTTCTTGATGTCGGCGGGCAGCTCGGCCACCGAGCTCGCAAGCGCCGGGATGTACATCAGCGGGTCGTAGCCGAAGCCGCCCTCGCCGCGCGGCGCGCCGAGCACCTCGCCTTGCCAGCGGCCGGTGGTGACCAGCGGCTCGGGGTCGTCGGCGTGGCGCAGGGCCACCAGCGTGCAGGCGAAGTAGGCGGTGCGCGCGGCGCCGGCCGGTCGCCCGGCCAGGTGTTGCAGCAGCAGGGCATTGTTGGCCCGGTCCTGGGCGCGGCGGCGAGACTCGCGATCGCCCGTCGCGTCGCTGCCGCCCTCCGCGAAAACCGCCGAGCGCACCCCTGGGTCGCCACCGAGCGAGCGCACGCACAGGCCGGAGTCGTCGGCGATGGCGGCACCGCCGGCCGCGCGCGCGGCATGGCGGGCCTTGGCCAGCGCGTTCTCGACGAAGGTGTGGTGCGGCTCGTCGGCCTCGCCGATGCCGAGGTCTCCCTGCGGCACGAGCTCGATCGCCAGCCCGGCGAAGAGCTGGCGCAGCTCGGCGAGCTTCTTCGCGTTGTTGGAGGCGAGGACGAGGCGCACGCGGGCACCCGGGTCACGTCGACCGGCGCCGCTCAAGCCGCGGGCAGGCCGAGCACGCGGCGCTGCGCAGCCACGAGGACGCGGATGCCACGCTCGGCCAGCGCCAGCAGGCGGTCCATGTCGGCGCGCTCGAAGGGCTCACCCTCGGCCGTGCCCTGGATCTCGACGAATCCACCGCGGCCCGTCATGACGACGTTCATGTCGGTGTCGCAGGTGCTGTCTTCGACGTACTCGAGGTCGAGCAACGTGGCCCGCTCGAGCAAGCCCACGGACACCGCGGCGACGTGGTCGCGGATGGGGCTCTTGCCCGGCGCATCGTCGATGCGGCCCTGCGCGGCAAGCCAGGTGACGGCGTCGTGCGCGGCGACGAAGGCACCGGTGATGGCGGCGGTGCGCGTGCCGCCGTCGGCCTGGATGACGTCGCAGTCGAGCTGGATCGTGCGCTCGCCCAGCGCCTGCAGGTCGAACACGGCGCGCAGCGAGCGGCCGATGAGGCGCTGGATCTCCTGCGTCCGACCGCTCTGCCTGCCCTTGGCCGCCTCGCGGTCGCTGCGCGTGTGCGTGCTGCGCGGGAGCATGCCGTACTCGGCCGTCAC
This sequence comes from Rubrivivax sp., assembly GCA_022842825.1. GTDB lineage: Bacteria > Pseudomonadota > Gammaproteobacteria > Burkholderiales > Burkholderiaceae_C > Rubrivivax. The sequence goes on along the minus strand of JALHOU010000157.1, from coordinate 1,696 downwards.
CCAGCCTTGGCCGCTGCCGCGCTTGTGCGGCGGCACCTTCTCTTCCACCGAGGCCGTGCACAGCACCTGCGTGGCGCCGAAGGACACCAGCACCGAACCCTCGGCGTGCTGGGTGTAGCCGCGTTGCAGGGTCACCGCACGCAGCGCGTCGTGGGCGCGTCCGCCCGATCGTTGGTAGGTCATGGCGGCATTGTCCGATGAAGCGAAGGCTGCCATGCCGGCGTACGCGGAACCGCACGCCGCGGCGTGGCCCGGGCCGCCGCTAACGCCGCTTGCCGTTCGAGCGCTGGATAGCTTCGTTGATCTCGCGGATCGAACGTTCGATCTCGGCGTCGTCGAGCTCGTCGTCGGTGCCCTCACCGCTGCCCAGACTGGCCTGGATGGTGGACGCGAAGACCTCTTCGCCGAGCGAGAGCGTAGAGATGCCGCCGCTGTCGGGATCTTCCTGGCCGTCCCACTCGACGGACAGCACGGTGACGTTGTCGCTCTTCTCGCCGGCAACACGCAGCGCCCGCTCGACCAACTCAGGTACCGCCTCGGCGATGGGGTAAGCCGTCATCACCTCGGTGATCTCGGCGTCGGTGACGCTGCTCCACAGGCCGTCGCTGCACAGGAGCACACGGTCGTGCGGCTGCATGCGCAGCGGCCCGGCCGTGTCGACGACCGGCTTGCCGGGGCTGCCCAGGCAGGTGAAGAGCACGTTACGGTTGACGCGGTCGCCCATCGGCACCACCTGCGACAACGTCTCTTGTAGCTCGGAGTAGCTGTGGTCGCGCGTGCGCGCCACGAGCTTCTCGCCACGCACGAGGTACAGGCGCGAGTCGCCGCAATGCGCCCAGTAGGCCGAATTGCCTTGCAACAGGCACGCCACGACCGTGGTGCGAGGCGTGTCCACCAGCCCCTTTTCGGTGGCGTAACGCAGCAATTGGTGGTGCGCGGCGATGATGGCCTCATGCAGGAAGCGCAACGGGTCGGCCAGGCGCGGCTTGGCGTCGCGCTGGAACAGCGCCGCCAGCGTCTGCAGGGCCATCTGCGAGGCGACCTCGCCTTCGGGATGGCCCCCCATCCCGTCGGCCAGGGCAAAGAGGCCGGCGTCCCGCGTGTAGCAGTAGCCCATGCGGTCTTCATTCTTCTCTCGGCCGCCCTTGCGGCTGACCTGGTAGACCGCGAACTTCATCGCCACGGGCTCAGGCGCCTGCCCGCCGGGCCGCCCCAAGAACAGGCAGCCCCCTGTGGAGGCAGCGAGCACGGCGAGCTTGGGGGCTCACGTCTTCGCGCCGGTCTTGAGGGTCTCGAGCTGCAGCTTCAGGCGCTCGCCGAAGCTCAGCTTCGTGTAGCGGCGCTCCGTCTCGCGCGCGAGCTCCTTCTGCAGCGCGAAGACGCTTTGCGGGCGGCTGAGGGGATCAAGCGACATGCACCACTCCGTGACTTCGATGAGATTGTCGGAGTAGACATTGCGCAGGCGCGACAGGGAAAGCGCGAGTCGGTCCTTCTCGAGACGCTGTGGCGCGTCGTTCGGCGGGTAACCCTGCATGCACGCATAGATGCACGCGCCGATGGCGTAGATGTCGGTCCAGGGGCCGAGCGTGCCGTCGCGCCGGTACATCTCGGGCGCGGCGAAGCCGGGCGTGTACATCGGCCGGATGAAGTTGCCTTCCTTGCTCAGCACCTCGCGCGCGGCGCCGAAGTCGAGCAT
>JALHOU010000156.1 GCA_022842825.1 Rubrivivax sp. | reverse complement strand
GCGGCTGCGCTGCCCGAGGCGGCACCGGGCTGTCCGGTGCCCGGTGCCGTGGCACAGCCGCCCAGGAGAGCCACGGCCAGCGCGACGGTGCCGCAGCGGTGGAGTGCGTGCCGGCCGGCGGTGGCGGCCGGAGCGAACTGGCCGGGATGGGCGAGCGGGGTATTGGCGTGGCGTCGGCTCATGGTCTCGCGGTCGGGTCGAGCGTGTCGAAGCCCGAACGGTAACGCGGGAGCGCGGCGCATGCCGGCGCGCCGCGACGAATCGGCCGCGGTGCGGTGCGAGATGCGGCGGGCGCTCACCAAGGCTGGGACCCGGGGCGCGCGCCACCGCCGAAATCCGATGGGCCGGCGGGCCGGCCCGGGGCCGCGGCTTCTTGCCGCGTCCCGCCAGTCTTGAGGCAGGGCCGGGGGGGCGTTCCGGGTCAGGCGGCCGGGCTGCGCCGACCGAGGGCGTCGAGAAGCTTCTCGTGGATGCCATCGAAGCCGCCGTTGCTCATCACGAGCACGTGGTCGCCGGGACGGGCGGCGGCCACGACGGCGGCGACGAGGGCGGGCACCGTAACGGCAACCTGGGCCGACGCGCCCAGCGGCGCCAGCGCATCGGCGACGCTCCAGCCCCATGCCCCTTGCAGTGCGAAAGCGAGATCGGCTTCCTCCAGCGCCCAGGGCAGCTGGGCCTTCATCGTGCCCAGCTTCATGGTGTTGGAGCGCGGCTCGAAGACGGCGACGATGCGTGGCGCACCGGCGGCCGAGGCGGCGGCGAGCTGCTGCTTCTCCAGCTTGCGCCGCAGGCCGTTGATGGTGGTGCGCATCGCCGTGGGGTGGTGTGCAAAGTCGTCGAAGACACGGATGCCGCCGACTTCACCGCGCAGCTCCAGGCGCCGGCGTACGCCGGTGAAGCGGCCGAGCGATGCGGCGGCGGCCTGCGGCTCGACGCCGACGTGTTCGGCTGCCGCGAGGGCGGCGAGTGCGTTGAGCTGGTTGTGCTCGCCGAGCTGGTCCCACTCGACGCGGCCGAGCTTCAGGCTGCCGCGCAGAACGTCAAAGGCCTGCGGCTCGCCGCGCGCCGAGAGGCCGCCGGGCTCCTCGCGCTTCGTGGCGAAGCGCTGCACGCGGCTCCAGCAGCCGCGCTGGAGCACGCGCTGCAGCGCCTCGTCTCGCGCATTCACGACGACGAGGCCGCCGGCCGGCATGGTGCGCACGAGGTGGTGGAACTGCGTCTCGATGGCGGCGAGGTCGGGAAATATGTCGGTGTGATCGAGCTCGAGGTTGTTGAGGATGGCCGTGCGCGGCCGGTAGTGGACGAACTTGCTGCGCTTGTCGAAGAGCGCCGTGTCGTACTCGTCGGCCTCGATGACGAACGGGCTGCCCGGGGCCGAGCGCCCCAGGCGCGCCGAGACGCCGAAGTTCACCGGCACGCCACCGACGAGGAAGCCAGGCGCGAGGCCGGCGCTCTCGAGGATCCAGGCGAGCATCGCGGTGGTGCTCGTCTTGCCGTGCGTGCCGGCCACGGCCAGCACGTGGCGGCCGTGCAGCACGTGTTCGGCAAGCCATTGCGGGCCGCTTGCCATGCGGACGCCGGTTTCGAGGATGGCTTCCATCAACGGGTTGCCGCGCTTGATGACGTTGCCGATGACGAAGACGTCGGGGGCGAGCGCCATCTGGCCCGCGTCGAAGCCGAGGTGGAGTTCGATGCCGAGCGCGCGCAGCTGATCGCTCATCGGCGGATAGACGGCCTCGTCGCAGCCCGTGACGCGGTGGCCGGCCTCGCGCGCCAGCGCCGCCAGGCCGCCCATGAAGGTGCCGCAGATGCCGAGGATGTGCAGATGCATGCGGCTCATTCTAGGAACGGCCCCGGATCGCCCATCCCCATGACCGTGCTAGGGTGCGCGCGTGGCGACGTCGACTCTTGCCGGTTTTCCGGAGCTTGCTGCGCACGCCTGGGCCTACCCGGCGCTGGAGGCGGCGCACATCGCGGGCATCGCACTGCTCGTGGGCAATCTCGCGTTGCTGGAGTTGCGCGTGTGGGGCGCGGCACCCGAGTTGCCGCTGCGGCCGCTGGCGCGCCTTGCGCTCGCGCTGGCGCTCGTGGGCTTTGGTCTCGTCGCGCTCACGGGCCTGGCGATGTTCAGCGCGCAGCCGGGCGAATTGCTGGCCAACCGCGCCTTCGTCATCAAGATGGGCCTGGTGGCACTGGCCGGGCTCAACGCCGCGATGTTCCATGCGCGCGACGGGCTGAACCGGCTGGATGGCGTGGCGCGCGCACAGACCGCGCTGTCGTTGGGGCTTTGGCTGGGAGTCATCATCTGCGGACGCTGGATCGCCTATCGCTGAGCGCCGGTCCGGCGCAGACCCACGAAACGGGAGAAGCTCGATGCAACGACGGCATTTCACTTTCACGGCCGCGGCCCTGGCCTGCATGCCCGACGCCATGGCCCACCATGGCTGGAGCAGCTTCGACCAGACGCGCCCGATCTACCTGGAGGGTCAGACGGGCAAGGTGATGTGGCGCAATCCGCACGCCGAGTTCGAACTCGAGGTCGCGGCTGACCTGAAGCTGCCGGCCGACCTGGCGACCCGCCCCCTGCCGGCGCAGAGCGCGCCGGTGGATGGGCCGGCGCTGCTCAAGGCCGCGCAATTGCCCACGCGCAAGGACCGGCGCTGGCTGGTCGAGCTTGCGCCGCTGACGCGACTGGAGGCCTGGAAGGTGGCGCCTCTCAAGGCCGGCGACAGGGTCGCCGTGCTCGGCTTCACTTTTTCGGACGAGAAGGGTGACGCGCTCGTGCGTGCCGAGTATCTGTTTGCCGGTGGCAAGACTTATGGGCTGCGGTCCTCTCCGGCCACCTAGCGAGGGCGGCGCCCCACACGCCGCCTTCGGCGGCGAGGCCTGCAGCGACTCCCGTGGGAGCCGACGGCCCAGGGGCAGTTCAGGCTGTCCGGCGATCCACCGCCAGGCCGTATGCCCGGCGGTCGTTCAGGCGCGCAGCGCTTCGCCGGCGGCCTGCAGTGTGGCGGCGATGTCGGCCTCGCCGTGCGCGCTGCTGACGAATCCTGCCTCGTACAGCGCCGGTGCGAGGTAGACACCGCGCTCCAGCATGGCGTGGAAGAAGCGGTTGAAGCGCTCCTTGTCGGTGGCCATGACGGCGCCGTAGTTCTGCGGCAGCCCCTCGCTGGCGCTGCGCGGGAAGAAGAAGCCGAACATGCCGCCCTCGCTGTCGCCCACGAACGGCACGCCGGCCCGGCGCGCGGCGGCGGTGAGGCCTTCGACGAGGGCCTTCGTGCGTGCCGCGAGCGCTTCGAAGTAGCCGGGCCTGGAGATCTCGCGCAGCGTGGCCAGCCCGCAGGCCGTGGCCACCGGGTTGCCCGAGAGCGTGCCGGCCTGGTAGACCGGGCCGAGCGGCGCGAGCTGGCTCATCATCTCGCGCGGGCCGCCGAAGGCCGCCAGCGGCATGCCGCCGCCGATGACCTTGCCGAAGACCCAGAGGTCGGGCCGGAAGCCGGGCAACGCCTTGGCATACACGCCGTGCGCGCCGCCAAGCGCGACGCGGAAGCCCGTCATCACCTCGTCGAAGACGAGCAGCGCGCCGTGCGCCGTGCACAGCTCGCGCAGTCGCTTCATGAACGGCACGGCGGCGCGCACGAAGTTCATGTTGCCGGCGATCGGCTCGATCATCACGCAGGCGATCTCGCGCCCCTGCGTGGCGAACACTTCCTCGACCTGCGCGAGGTTGTTGTACTCGAGCACCAGCGTGTGCTGCACCACCTCGGGCGGCACGCCCGCGCTGGTGGGGTGGCCGAAGGTGGCCAGCCCGGAGCCCGCCTTCACGAGCAGGGCGTCGGCGTGGCCGTGGTAGCAGCCTTCGAACTTGACGATCTTGCTGCGACCGGTGACGCCGCGCGCCAGCCTGAGCGCACTCATGCCGGCCTCTGTGCCGCTGGAGACGAGGCGCAGCTGTTCGACACCCGGCACAAGCGCGATGATGGCTTCGGCCAACTCGACCTCGCGCTCGGTGGGCGCGCCGAAACTGAAGCCGTCGGCGGCCGCCTTGCGCACCGCCTCGAGCACGGCAGGGTGGCCATGACCGAGGATCATCGGACCCCAGGAGCCGATGTAGTCGATGTAGCGGCGCCCTTCGGCGTCCCAGAGGTAGGCGCCCTCGGCGCGGGTGATGAAGCGGGGCGTGCCGCCGACGGCGCGGAAGGCGCGCACGGGCGAATTGACGCCGCCGGGGATGACGCGCTGCGCGCGCACGAAGAGTTCTGCGTTGGTCGGCATGGCGGCGGGCCGCGGGGAGTCAGTGCACTCGGCGCGTCGCGCCCTTGGACTTGGGTTCGTCGCGCTCGGAGGGCGGTGCACCACCCGACCCTCCTGAGCCGCCCGGGCCGCCGGCGCCACTCGGGGCCTGGCCGTCCTGGCCCTCGCCTTCCTCGGGCGGCGGCAAGGCCCAGAAGAAGCGGTCGGGCACGATGTTGCCCATGCCCGGTCGGAAGCCGGCGTCCAAGCTCTGGTCGAGGAACGACAGGGCCTCGCTGACGGCGGCCTGCAGGTCGGTGCCCGAAGCGAGAAGCGCCGCCAGTGCCGCCGAGAGCGTATCGCCGGCACCGACGAAGGCGGTGTCGAACATCTCGAACTTCTCGCCCGCGATGGCGCCCTGCGGCGTCGCGAGCACGTTGTCGATGTACTGCTCCTTGCCCTTGCTGGCCAGCAGGATGCCGGTGACGAGCACGTGTCGCGTACCGTGCTCGCCAGCAGCCACGGCCAGCTCGCGCGCCGAGGGCGGGCGCTCGCTGTCCCAGTCAGGCAGCAGGAAGTCCTGCAGCGCCTTGTGGCTGCCCACCAGCACTTCGGCGGCGGGCAGGATGAGCTCGCGGAAGGACTCCAGGTAGGGCTGCAGCACGTCCTCCTCGAGCCAGGTGAGGCTCGGGAGGTAGGCGACGAGCGGGATGTCGGCGTAGTCGGAGAGGACCTCGGCCACGGCGCTGACAACTTCGGCATTGCCAAGGAAGCCGACCTTCCAGGCGTTGATCGTCACGTCTTCCAGCACGGTGCGCGCCTGCTCGGCCACCGCGTCGGGGTCGATGGCGTGCTGGTCGAAGATGTCGGCGGTGTCGCGCATGACGATGGCTGTGACCACCGGCAGCGCATGTGCGCCCATCGCGGCAACGGTGGCAATGTCGCCGGCCACGCCGGCGGCGCCGCTGGCGTCGCTGGCGTTGAAGCACATCACGCAGGCGGGTGCCGGGGGCTCGCCGCCGGTTGGGTCGGGCGGCTCGGGCGAGTCGGTCGGAGCGGGGTCGGGGGTCATTTCGGGCTGCTCCGGTGCCTTTGCGTTTGCTGGCGCCAAACCTCCAGCAAACTCTGAGGAACGCTGTGTAGGTCCTCACAATTCCTCGGAATTCTGAAGAATCGGATGGCTACAATCGACGACCATTGTAGTGACGAGACCGTCTCAACGTGAGCGAACCGCGCACCTGGATGTGCCTGATCTGTGGCTGGATCTACAACGAGGCCGACGGCGACCCGGAGCACGGCATACCCCCGGGCACGGCCTGGGCCGATGTCTCCATGAACTGGACCTGCCCGGAGTGCGGTGCGCGCAAGGACGATTTCGAGATGGTTCAGATCTGAGACACGGACACCTGCACGTGGGGCGTGCCCCGGACGGCGAGGCGCCGGACGCACCGCCGTCGCCGTACGCAGGTCGCGCATCCGCCGCATAGGCGAGGAGGCAAGCGCTTGGAAAGCAGCAGCCAGCAGCAGGAAAGCGCCGCGACCCAGGGCGCCAAGGTCCTGGTCATCGACGACAGCAACACGATCCGCCGCAGCGCCGAGATCTTCCTGCGCCAGGGTGGGCACGAGGTCGTGCTGGCCGAGGACGGATTCGACGCGCTGGCCAAGGTCAACGATCACGATCCGGAGCTGATCTTCTGCGACATCCTGATGCCGCGCCTTGACGGCTACCAGACCTGCGCCATCATCAAGCGCAACCCGCGCTTTGCGCATGTGCCGGTGATCATGCTGTCGTCCAAGGACGGCCTGTTCGACAAGGCGCGCGGGCGCATGGTGGGCTCGGAGGACTACCTGACCAAGCCTTTCACGAAAGAGCAACTCCTGCGCGCGGTGGACACGTTCCGCCGCGCCGTGGGCTGAGCGGGCGGCCGCGGACGGCTGGGCCCAGGGCCGTTTCCAGCCGCCCGGCGCGCGAAGGACATTCCAAATGGCGATCCAGAAAGTGCTGCTCGTCGACGACTCGAAGACCGAGCTGCATCACCTGTCGGAGATCCTGCACAAGCGCGGCTACCACGTGCGCACGGCGGAGAACGGCGACGAGGCGATGCGCCGGCTCGCCGAGGAGAAGCCCGACCTCATCCTCATGGACGTGGTGATGCCGGGGCAGAACGGATTCCAGCTGACGCGGGCGATCACGCGCGACCCCCGCTTCGCCGACGTGCCTGTGATCATGTGTACGAGCAAGAACCAGGAGACCGACAAGGTCTGGGGCATGCGCCAGGGGGCGCGTGACTACATCGTGAAGCCGGTCAACGCCGACGAACTCGTGGCGAAGATCAAGGCCTTCGACTGAGCGAGGCGACTGCGTTTCCACGATGGCCAACCGCGAAGCGCTCCGCGAACTCCAAAGCCGGCTGGCCGCGCGGCTGCAGCAGTCTTCGCAGGACTCGGCCCGTACGGCGAACTGGCTCGCCGTCGAGAGCGGCGGCCAGGGCTTCCTGCTGGGCCTGGCCGATGCCGGGGAGATCTTTCCGCTTTCGGCCCTGAAAGCCGTGCCGCACACGCACGGGTGGTTCGCCGGCGTGGCCAACCTGCGCGGCGGGCTGCACGGAGTGGTGGACCTCGCGGCCTTCCTCGGCCTGCGGGCGCCGGCGCTGCCCGAGTCGGTGCGCGAGCATGCCAGGCTGGTGGCGCTGAACCCGGCCCTGGGGGCGCAGTGTGCGCTGCTGGTCGAGCGGCTGGCCGGGTTGCGACTGCCCGACCAGCTCGAGCGGATCGACCAGCCCGACGAGACAGCGCGGCCGGCCTTTGCCGGGCCGGTCTGGCGCGACGTCGAAGGGCGCGTCTGGCAGGAACTGAATCTTCCCGCGCTGGCCAGGCATGAGCAGTTCCTGGGCATCGCGTCATGAAGGCAGGCTTGGTCGCCGCGCCCTCGCTGGCTTGGCAGCGGGCTGGCCACCTATCCTTGGTGGATGAATTGCATGACCCGGTTCGGGCCCAGGGCCGCGACCCGGGCCTCCGGATGGATGTGACGAGGGCGACATGAGCTTCCTGGACCGTATCAAGGGCAACGTGCGCGGCAAGGGCTACCCGCAGACCGCACCGTCGCAATTGCCCGACTACGACGACCTCGATTCGCCGGCCAACCCGATGGAGGCCACGTTGCGCCTGAGCCCGGGAGCGGTGGCCGCGGCGCAACTCCCAGGTCAAGCTGGGCGGCACGCCGATGCCACCACGGTGGTCACGCCGCCGCACGGCAGCGGCTCGTCGATCATCGCGGAGGCTGCGCCCTCCGAGCTCGCGGGCGAGTTCCCCGAGACCCGCCTGCCTGGTGATCGCACCGAGGCGGCCAAGGGTCGCCGGCGCCTGCCGACGCTGCCGATGATCGGCAGCTGGCCGCTCGAGCAGCAGCAGCGCGCGCTGATCGGGCTGTTCGTGGCCGGCCTGCTGCTGCTGCTGGGTGCGGTCCTGGTGGCGCTGATCTCCGGCGCGCGCGCGTCCTCGCAGGTGGCGGCCGCCGGCCAGGCGCAGATGCAGTCGCAGCGGCTGGCGAAGTCGGTTTCGCAGGCATTGGTCGGCAGTGCCAGCGCCTTCCCCGAAGTGCGCGACTCTGTCGAAGTGCTGACGCGCAACCTGCGTTCCTTGAAGAGCGGCGAGGGTGACGTGCCGGCGCTGCCCAGTGGCCTGCAGCCCCTGCTCGACCCGGTCATGCCGCTCGTTGACCGGGCCGAGAAGAACGCCGCCATCGTGCTGACGCAGCAGAAGACACTGACCCAGGTAGGCCAGGCGCTGCGCGCCATCAACCGGCAAAGCGCCGACCTGCTCGAGACCGCCGAGACGGTGTCGTCGCTCAAGCTGCAGCAGGGTGCCTCGGCGGCGGAGTTGTCGGCTGTGGGCCAGCTCGTCATGCTCACGCAGCGCATCGGCAAGAGCGCCAACGAGTTCCTCACCACCGAAGGCGTAAGCGCCGAGGCTGTGTTCCTGCTCGGCAAGGACCTCAACAGCTTCAAGGAGATCGCGCAGGGGGTCATCAACGGCAACCCCGACCTCCGACTTCCCGGCACGCGCGACCCGCAGGTCCGCGAGCGCCTGCAGCAACTTCTCGCGCAGTACGAGCAGGTGCGCGGCGATGCCGGCGCCATTCTGGGCAACCTGCAGGGCCTGGTGGCGGCGCGCGAGGCGCAGAACAGCGTCGTCACCGACAGCGAGCCGCTGCGCCGCGGCGTCGATACGCTTCAGGAGAGCCTCGCCGGCGGCGGTGGGCTGGGCGTGCTGGGCCTGCTTTCCGTGCTGCTGGGCCTGGCCGCGATCGTCGGGGCTGGCTATGGCCTGCTGCGCCTGTTCGTGCAGGACCAGACCAGCCGGTCGCGCGTGGCCGAACAGCAGCGCCAGGAAGCCGAGCGGCAGGAACAGGAAGCCAAGCGCGTCAACGACGCCAACCAAGCGGCCATTCTGCGCTTGATGAACGAGTTGCAGACGGTGGCCGAGGGCGACCTCACGCAGACCGCCACCGTGACCGAAGACATTACCGGCGCCATCGCAGACTCGGTCAACTACACCGTGGAGGAGTTGCGCTCGCTGGTGTCGCAGGTGCAGAGCACGGCGGCGCGCGTGACCGACACGACGCAACAAGTGGAACAAACGTCGACGGAGCTGCTGGCCGCCTCGACCGAGCAGTTGCGCGAGATCCGCGACACTGGTGAGTCGGTGTTGCAGATGGCCGGCCGCATCAACGACGTGTCGGCGCAGGCGCAGCAGAGCGCGCAGGTGGCGCGGCAGTCCCTGCGAGCTTCGGAATCGGGCCTGCAGGCGGTGCAGAACTCGATCGGCGGCATGAACTCCATTCGCGAGCAGATCCAGGAGACTTCCAAGCGCATCAAGCGGCTGGGTGAGAGCTCGCAAGAGATCGGCGAAATCACCGAGCTGATCTCCGACATCACCGAGCAGACGAACGTGCTGGCCCTGAACGCCGCCATCCAGGCGGCGAGTGCCGGCGAAGCGGGCCGCGGCTTCTCGGTCGTGGCCGAGGAGGTGCAGCGGCTGGCCGAACGCTCCGGCGACGCCACCCGGCAGATCGCTGCCATCGTGCGCACGATTCAGACCGACACGCAGGATGCCGTCGGGGCCATGGAGCGCAGTACGCAGGGGGTGGTCGAGGGCGCGCGACTGTCCGATGCCGCCGGCGCGGCGCTCGCGGACATCGACCGCGTGACACGCGAACTGGCCGACCTCATCGAACGCATCTCAACCAATGCTTCGCGTGAAGCCGAGTCGGCCAATGAGGTGGCGGCGAACATCCAGCACATCTTCGCGGTCACGGAGCAGACATCCGAGGGCACTCGAAGCACGGCGCAGATGGTGCGCGAGCTGTCGCGCACGGCGGACGAGCTGAAAGCCTCTGTTGCACGGTTCAAGGTCGCCTGACGCAAACTTGCGGCGGCCCTCGCTCCCGGTGACCCGATGAACGCAGCTGTCCAATCCGCCGCCGCCCCGCGCTTGGGGACGGGCGACGACCTCAGCGCCCTGGCCTGGGTGCACGACGAGTTGCGCCGCTCGCTGGAGACGGCGCACAAGGCGCTGCGCCGTTACCTGCGCGAGGCCGAGGCGCTCGGCGCCTCGGACGTCGACACCGTCGACCCGGCGGTGCTGCGCGGCGCGCGCATGCAGATCCACCAGAGCGCCGGCGCGCTCGAGCTGGTCGGTCTGTCCGAGGTGGCCGACGTGCTGCGCGCGAGCGAGAACCTCCTGCATCGGTTGGCGCATCGGCCGCAGATGATGGACCTCGCCGCCGTCGAGACGATCGAGCGCCTCTCCTTCGCGGTTCTCGACTTCGTGGCGCGCCAGCTGGCGGGCAAGCCGGTGTCCCCGGTGATGCTGTTCCCGCAGTACCGTGCGGCCCAGCAACTGGCCGGTGCCGACCGCGTGCATCCGGCGGACCTGTGGCGGGTCGATTTCCAGTGGCGCGAGCTGCCCACCGAGGCCGACGTGGCGACGCTCGTCGCCGACGAGGAGGCGCGCACGCGGATGGAGGGCCTGACGCTCTCGCTGATGCGCCAGCCTGGCGCCGACACCACCGCGCGCATGAGCGACCTCTGCGCCGGCCTGGGCGCCGGCGCCACCGGCCCGGCGCACACGCTGTGGCAGCTGGCGGCCGCGGTCTTCGAGGCGCAGGCGACCGGTGCGCTGGCGACCGATGTCTACACGAAGCGCCTGGCGTCGCGCCTGCTGACGCAGTTGCGCATGGCGGTGCGCGGCCAGGACGAAGTCAGCGACCGACTCGCGCAGGACTTGCTCTTCTTCTGCGCGCATGCACGTCCCACCTCGGCCGCACTGTCGCCGCGCCTGGAGGCGGTGCGGCAGGCGTGGCGGCTGCAGCCCGGCGTCGAGGGCGACTACGAAACACCGCGCCTGGGCCGCTTCGACCCGGCCGTGGTGGCGCTGGCGCGCAAGCGCGTGGCCAGCGCCAAGGACAACTGGGCCGCGGTGGCCGGCGGCGACATGCACCGCGCGGCCGCGCTCACCGAGCAGTTCACGCTCGTCGGCGACTCACTCACGCGCCTGATGCCGGCTGGCGACCTGCTGGGGGCCTCGTTGCAGGCGGCAGTGGCGCCGGCGGCCAGCGCGCTGCAGGTGCCCTCGGCGCCGCTGGCGATGGAGGTGGCCACAGCCATCCTCTACGTCGATGCCACCATCGAGGACGGTGATCTCGACCACCCCGATCTCGCCGGGCGCGTGCGCCGTCTGGCCAAGCGCATCGACGACGTGCGCATCGGTGTCGACGCGCTGCCGCTCGAGTCCTGGATGGAGGAGCTGTACCGCCGCGTCAGTGACCGCCAGACGATGGGCAGCGTGGTGCAGGAGCTGCGCGCCTCGTTGTCCGAGGTCGAGAAGCAGCTCGATCAGTACTTCCGCAACCCGGCCGAGCGGCAGGTGCTGATCGCGGTGCCGAACCAGCTCTCGGCGATGCGCGGCGTGCTCTCGGTGCTCGGCCTGGATCAAGCCTCGGCGGCGGTGCTGCACATGCGCGACGACATCGACGCGCTGGCCAGCACCGAGGTCGACCCGCAGCGCGCCCGCGAGACCGGCACCTTCGATCGTGTCGCCGACAACCTCGGCACGCTTGGCTTCCTGATCGACATGCTCAGCGTGCAGCCGGCGCTGGCGAAATCGCTCTTCCGCTTCGACCCCGTCACCGGCAACCTCTCGGCGGTGATGGGGCAAGCCGAACGTCCGTCGGCCTTCCTCGATCTCGAAGGCCACGGTGTGGCGGACGAGGCCGGCGACACCGAATCCGGCGGCCTCACGCTCGCCGGCGAGCTGCCTGCTGGCGAGGCGCCGCTGACGCTCGACGACTACGCCCGCCAGGTCGGTTCGGCCGCGCTCGACCCCGACACCGGCGTGCAGCAGTTGACCCGCCAGCTCGAACGGCTGGCGCAGCGCGCGCTCACCGCCGAGCAGCCGGGGCTGGCGCGCATCGCCGGCGACGCGCTCGACCGCCTGCGCCGTGTCACCGACGACCAGCAGCGGCGTGCCGTGCGCACCGACCTTGCGCGCA
>JALHOU010000155.1 GCA_022842825.1 Rubrivivax sp. | reverse complement strand
GCGGCCGGCAGGGCCAGCACCTGCTGCGCGCGCTTGAGCAGCGGGCCGTCGATCATGCGGCCCTCGAAGTCGATGGTGCCGATGCCGCGCGCAGTGGCTTCGTCGTAGGCGGCCACCAGGCGCCGGGCGGCCTCGCGCTCCTCGGCCGTGGGCGAGAACGCGCGGTGCGCGAGCTTCACCTGGCCGGGCGTGACGCAGATCTTGCCGTCGTAGCCGAGGTCGCGGCCGCGCGCCGCGTCTTCGAGGAACAGGGCGTCGTTGCGGATGTCCACCACGGCCTGGTCGATGGCCACGAGGCCGGCGGCCTTGGCGGCCATCACCACCATCGAGCGCGCGGCGTAGACCTCGTCGCCGCGCGGCGTGCGGCGGCCGCCGATGTCGGCCGCGAAATCCTCGGCGCCGAAGTACACGGAGCTGGCTGTGCTGATGGCGGCCATGCGCTCGCACAGCGCCACGGCGTTGAGCACGCCCCGCACCGACTCGATGCCGCCGACGAGGGCGCGCGGGCGTGCGCGCGGCGCTTCGGCATCCAGGCGCTGCATCCAGTGCAGTGCCGGAAAGGCCTGCTCGGGCGCTTCGAGCTTGGGGATCACGACGCCGTCGATGTCGGCACCGAATGCGGCCTCGAGGTCAGCCAGGTAGTGCGGAGAGGCCGGCACGTTGACGCGCACCGTCAGCACGCCTTTCAGCCCCGCGGCGCGCACCTGGGCCACCGTAGTGCGCAGCTGCGCGCGGGCGCCGGCCTTCTCGGCCGGTGGCGTGCCGTCCTCGAGGTCGATGACACAGCAGTCGGCACCGAAGCGCGGGAACTTCAGCACCAGGTCGGGCCGGTTCGCGGGCGCGAAGAAGAGAGATCGGATCATGGCCAAGCCAGGGTAACGCCTATTGAATGGAGTGTCCATTCGGATGCACTCTTTGTTCATCCCTGTGAATAACACCCCCGCCATGCCGCCTGCCGTTCCCCGCGATGCCGCCACCGTGGTGGTGGTGCGTGAAGGCGCCGCCGGGCTCGAGGTGCTGCTGCTGCAGCGCGCCGAGCGTGGCGACCACAACAGCGGCGCCTGGGTCTTCCCGGGCGGGCTCGTTGACGCGGCCGACCGCGTGCTGGGTGCGCACGGCGCTCACGGCGCTCACGGCGAGTTCGCCTTTCGGCGCGCGGCGCTGCGCGAGTGCTTCGAGGAATGCGGCATCCTGCTGGCGCGCGACGAGTCCGGCAGCTGGCCGGCACTCACCGCGGCGGCGCAGGACCAACTCGCCGCGCTGCGGCCGCAGGTGGCCGACGGCCGCCTGGCCGTCGAGGCGGTCTGCGAGCGGTTCGGCCTCGTGCCGGCTCTGGACATGCTGCATTTCATCGCCCACTGGGTCACGCCGGCCGGGCGCGCCAAGCGCTTCGACACGCGCTTCTTCGTGGCCGTGGTGCCGCGCGGCCAGCAGGCCCTGCACGATGCCGGCGAAACGACCGACCACGTGTGGATGACGCCGGCAGAGGCGCTCTCGCCCGGGCACGCGCGCCGCCTGATGACGCCGACGCGCGCGACGCTCGAGATGCTGCGTGCGTTCGATTCGACGGCCGCCCTGCTTGACTGGGCCGTGCGGCCGCGCCAAGTGCAGCGCATCCTGCCGCTGCTCGCCCAGGACCTTTCCGGCCAGCGGCCCGTGCTGCCGCACGAACCGGCCTACGAGGAGGTGGCCCGCCTCGACCCCGAGGGCCGCGGCGACGCCTGGTGCGTGATGCGCACCGGCGTGGAAGTGGCGCTCGGTTCGAGCCTCGTGCGCGCCGTCGACGAGGAGGGGCTCAACCACTACCTCGTGGACGGCCAGGCCGCCGAGGGCCCCGAGCCAAGGCTCGTACCGGCCGACCGCATGGTGATCGAAGGTGAGTCCGGCACGTTGCCGCCCGAACTGCTCGCCGCCGCGGACTGGATCGCGCCTCGACGCGGCTTCCTGCGACGCGTGACGCGCCAAGACGAGGCCTGACACGACTGCGCGATCGATCGAACGGATCTTGGAGATGGGCCCGCTCAAGATCGCGCTCGGACGGGTGGTGGCGGGATCGGGCCGACGGGGCGCCCTGCTCCGCGAATGTCCTCTTTCGAGTGACCCGCTTCGCGTGTCACTCGAATGCCCCCTTGATTTCGCTGCGCAGGGCGCCCCATCGGCCCGATCCTGCAACTGCGGTGGCATTCGATCGTCGAAGACCAACGCGGGTGCCACGCCAAGGACGGTGGGCGGTCGGCGCAGCGAAATCAAGGGGGCATCCGGGGGACCAGCGAAGCTGGGCCGCCGGAAGAGGACATTCGCGGAGCCGATCGCCCGCCGTCCTTGGCGCGCCACGCCCTCGGTGAGCGAGCGCGAGCAAATGCTTCCCCCGATCCGCGCCGTACTCCCGGCCAGCCTGCCGCCTCACATGCCGGAGAAATCAGGCTTGCGCTTCTCGACGAAAGCGTTCACCGCCTCTTCGTGCTGCGGCGTCTTGTGCGCCAGCGCCTGCAGGCCGGCGGAGAGCTCCAGCAGCGAGGCGAAGTCGAGCCGCTCACCCTCGCGCAGCAGCTTCTTGGCCAGGCGCAGCGCAACGCCCGGGTTCTGCGCAATCTCCTCGGCCAGCGCCTCGACCTCCGGCAGCAGGCGCTCGTGCGCCACGACACGCGAGACGAGGCCGACGCGCAGCGCCTCGCCTGCGTCGAGCGTGCGGCCGGTGAACGACATCTCGGCGGCCATGCTCTTGCCCACGACGCGTGGCAGCAGCCAGGCGCCGCCGTCGCCCGGGATCAGGCCGACCTTGACGAAGCTCTCCGCGAACTTCGCCCGGTCGGACGCGATGCGGATGTCGCACATCGTCGTCAGGTCGCAGCCCGCGCCGATGGCCGGGCCGTTGACGGCGCAGATCGCCGGCACTTCGAGCTGGTAGACCGCCATCGCCAGCCGCTGCACGCCGTTTCGGTACCACTCGCGCAGCTGCGCCGGCGAGAGCCCGAACATCGTCTGCATGTCCTTCAAGTCGCCGCCGGCCGAGAACGCCGGGCCGGCGCCGGTGAGGATGACCGCGCGCACCGATGCGTCGGCGTTGATGCGGGCGCAGGCGTCGACGAACTCCTGCGGCGCCGTGTTGCCGGTGAGCACGTTGCGCGTGGCGGGCGAGTTCAGCGTCAGCGTGACGACGGCGCCACGCTGGGTGTACGAGAGGAAGGGGCTCATCGGGTCGCTCGTCGTTGGCGTTCAGGTCGGCAGCAGCGTGCTGCGCATGAAGTCGAGTGCGAGGGGCTCGCCCGAGGCGAGCACCGCCTCGCCCAGCACGCGGTTCCAGGCCAGCTCGGAGCCATGTTCGGCGCGCCAGGCGTGCAGCCGGCGCGTGTACAGCTGCAGGTCGAGCTCGGCCGTGATGCCGATGGCGCCGTGAATCGCGTGCGCCATCGGCGCGACGATGCCCGCCGCCTCGCTGGTGCGCGACTTGGCGACCGCGGCGTGCAAGCGGTTGGGCACCAGGCCCGGGCCCTCGCGCTTGCCGCTGCCCTGGCAGCCAAGCTGCGCCGCCACGCGCGCCGCGGCCACCTGCTCGGCCATCACCGCGAGCTGGTGCTGGATCGCCTGGAACTTGCCGATCGGGCGCCCGAACTGCACGCGCTGGTTCGCGAAGGCGATGCTCAGCTCGAGCACCCGCTCGAGCGCGCCGACGATCTGCGCTGCCGTCACCACGGCGGCCAGCTCGCGCGGCAAGGTCTCGAAGCCGCCCTGCCCGAGCCCGCGCGCGGCCATCGTCAGCGCCATCGGCACGGGCACGGCATGCCGGCCCTGCAGTGTGAAGAGCTCGAACGCGTCGGCCAGCGCCAGCCCGGCGCCGCCACGGTGCTCGGGCACCAGCGCGTCGAGGTAGCCCGATCGATCAAGCGCGCGCCATAGCGCGTCGGCCGGCCCGCCGCGCTCGACGGCGCGCACGACGGCCGGCGGGCACTCGTCGGCGAGCAGCCGGTCGAGCGAGGCGGCGAACTCGTTCATCGCGACTCCCCGGTCATCGCCACGCCTCGGCCTTCACAACCCCGGGGGTTGGAAGCCTGTTCATCGCAAGCCCTGTCATCGCAGCCCCAGGCCGCGCGCGATCATGCCGCGCAGCACCTCGCGCGTGCCGCCGCGCAGCGAGAAAGTCGGCGCGAAGTGGGTGACGTAGGCGAGCGTGCGCTGCAGCTCGGCCGGTACCGGTGCGCCGCCCGCGCCGAGCAGGTCGGCGACGGCGCTCGGCACCAGCTGCTCGAACTCGGTGCCCAGGTCCTTCACCAGCGCCGCCGCGGTGGCCGGGCTCTCCCCGGCGGCCAGCCGCGCGGTGACCGACACCGACATCGAACGCAGCGTGGCCAGATGCGCCACCAGCCGCCCGGCCAGTGCCACGGCGGTGTCGTCCGGGCGCTGGTTCGCCCCCTTCGTGGCGCGCAGGTGCGCAAGCCACGTGTCGAGCAGCACGATGCTCGAGTACAGGCGTTCCGGCCCGCTGCGCTCGAAGGCCAGCTCGGCCGTCACCTGCTGCCAGCCGGCGCCCTCCTCGCCAATGAGGGCGTCCTCGGGCAGCTCGACCTCGTCGAAGAACACCTCGCAGAAGTGGCGGTCGCCGGTGAGGTCCTCGATCGGGCGGACCGTGATGCCGGGCGTGCGCAGGTCGAAAAGCAGTTGCGACAGGCCTTTCTGCCGGTCCTCCGGTTGGCCCGAGGTGCGCACGAGCGCGATCATGAAGTGGCAGTGGTCGCCATTGGTCGTCCAGATCTTCTGGCCGTTCAGGCGCCAGCCGTTCGCGGTGCGCGTGGCGCGCGTGCGCACGCTCGCGAGGTCGGAGCCGACCTGCGGCTCGCTCATGCCGATGGCGAAGAAGCTCTCGCCGCGGCAGATGCGCGGCACGTGCAGACGCTTCTGCGCCTCGCTGCCGTAGCGCAGCAGCATCGGCGCGCTCTGGCGCTCGGCAATCCAGTGCGCCGAGACGGGCGCGCCGCGCGCGAGCAGTTCCTCCACGAGCACGAAGCGCGCGAAGGCGTCGCGGCCGCCGCCGCCGTATTCGGGCGGCAGGGCCATGCCGATCCAGCCACGGCGGCCGAGTTCGTGGCTGAACTCGGCGTCGAAGCCCAACCACGAGCGGGCGCGTCGGTCGGCCGGCATGCCGGCCAGCGCCTCGTCGAGAAAGGCGCGCACAGGCGCACGCAGCGCCTCCGCCTCGGGCGGCAGCCGCTGCAGCCGCAGCGCGCCGATCACGTCACTTGCCCGCCAGGCCTGCCTTGAAGGCGTTCAGCGCCTCGGTGCCACCCTTGCCGCGGCGGTCGAGGTTCTGCGCCCACTCGGTGGACACCTCGGCCGCGGCGGCCTCGAGCGCGTCCTGGTCGGCCTTGGCCAGCGGCGTGAGCTTCACGCCGGCGGCCTTGGTCTTCTCGATGTCGCCGGCCTCGTCCTTCTCGACCTGCCTGCACACGCTCTTCGTCAGCTCCTCGCCCATGGTCATCAGGTCTTTCTGCAACGCCGGCGGCAGCGACTGGAAGCGCTTCTCGCTGATGACCCAGTTGGCGACGAACGAGCCGAAGTTCGAGCCGATGGTGCCGGTCTTGGAGAGCTTGTCGATCTCGTACGGCGCCAGGCTGTTGAACGGGAACAGCACGCCGTCGATGGTGCCGCGCGAGAGCGACTCGTAGACCTCGGGCGTGGGCATCAGCACAGGCACGGCCTTGAGCTTCTTCAGCAGCAGTTCCTTGGCCGAGCCCGAGGCACGGATCTTCATGCCCTCGAGCTCCTTCAGGCTGCCGAAGGGCTTGCGCGAGATCACCTGGTAGGGCGGCAGCACGATCGTGAAGATGAGCCGCACACCGTTGGGGGCGAACTCCTTCTTGTCGAGCAGGCCACCGGGCTTGGCGAGGTTGAAGTAGGCGAGCGTCGGCTGGCACGAGCCCTGGAATGGCAGCGGCAGCTCCGAGACCACCGATGCGGGCATCTTGTCCGACACGAACCCGGGTGCGACGTAGGCGATGTCGATCAGTCCCGACTGCGTCAGCGAGAGGAAGTCTTTCGCCTTGCCCAGTTGCTCGGCCGGGTAGTACTCGAACTCGAAGCCCTTGGCCGCGGGGTTGGCCTTCAGGCGCTCGATCATCGGCGTGGTGAAGTACTTCGGCAGGTAGTGGCCGACCGGGAACGAATCGGCGATCTTGATCTTCGTCTGGGCCGATGCGGCGCCGGCGGCACCGAGAACGGCCAGCGCAAGCAGGGAAGCATGCAGGGGGGTCATGTCGTCTCCTCGAAAAAGGGGGTGCAGTCAGGGCGCCATCTTCGACGGCAGCCACAGGATGATCTGCGGAAACGCCACCAGCACCGCAACGAGCAGCAGGTGGCTGAACACGTGCGGCCAGACGCCGCGGAAGATCTCGCCGAGCGGCCGCTTTGCGTAGCGCGCGACCACGAACACGTTGAGTCCCACCGGCGGTGTCACCAGGCCCACCTCGGCCATGAGGATGACGACGACGCCGAACCACACCGGGTCGAAGCCCAGCGCCTTGATGACTGGCAGCACGATCGGCACGGTGAGGATGAGGATGGCCACCTGGTCCATCAGGCAGCCGAGGACCAGGTAGCCGAAGAGGATGAGCGCCAGCACGACCCAGCGCGACAGGTCCAGCGAGCCGATCCAGGCCACCAGCGCCTGCGTGCTCTGCGTGAGGGTGAAGAAGTAGCCGAAGACCTTGGCGCAGACGATGATCATGATGATCATGCAGCTGGCATGCGCCGCGTGCACGAGCGCCCGGGACAGGCCCGCGCGCGTGACCTTGCGTTCCCACAGCGCGATCAGGAAGGCGCCGAAGGCGCCGAGCCCGGAGGCTTCGGTGGGTGTGGCGATGCCGGTGTAGATGACGCCCGTGACGGCCATGAACAGGAAGACCATCGGCCCGACGACCTTGAGCGCGGCCAGCTTCTGGCGCAACGTGTAGGCTTGGCCGCGGGGTGCCGAGCTCGGGTCGATCATCACCAGCACCCACACGGTGCCCATGATGACGCCGGTGACCAGGATGCCCGGGATGACGCCACCGATGAGCAGCGCGCTGATGCTGACGTCGGCGATGATCCCGTACAGCACGAGTGCGATCGACGGCGGGATCAGCATCGCCAGCGTGCCCGAGATCGCGACCACGCCACCCGCCAGCTTGGGGTCGTAGCCCTGCCTGAGCATCGCCGGCATCGTCGTGGACGACAGCGTGGCCGCCGAGGCCGTGCTCGAGCCCGAGATCGCGCCGAACCCGGCACCGGCCAGCGCGGTGGCCATGCCCAGGCCGCCGGGCACGCGGCCCACCCAGGTGGCGGCCGCCTTGAACAGGTTGTCGGCCACGCCGCTCATGATGACGAACTCGGCCATCAGGATGAACAGCGGCACCGAGATCAGCTCGTACGACGACGCCGTGGACAGCGGCGCGGTGGACAGCACGCCGTTCACGGCGTCGAGGCCGCCGACCACGTAGAGCCCCAGTACGCCGGTGAACGCGAGCGTGAAGGCCACCGGCATGCCGATGGCCAGCAGGCCGAACAGCAGCATCACGACGAGGGCGGCGGTCATTCGGCGCCCTCCTGCGTGCCCGAGATCGGCGGCAGTTCCTTGAACCGCCGACCCGTCGCCAGCGTGCCGATGTAACCCGCGGCATGCAGCGCCAGCCGCAGCGTCAGCATCCCGAAGCCGATGGGGAAGACGATGCTCACGGTCCACGACGGCACCGCCATGCCGCTGCTCGACTCGGCCGCCGTTTGCATCTCGAGCAGCGTCTTGCCGGCGGCCAGCCAGGTGGCGTAGGCGAACACCGGCACGGCCAGCGTCATCGCGACCGCCTCGAAGACGTAGCGTGTCTTGCGGCCGACGTAGTTGTGCAGGATGTCCACGGCCACGTGCGCGTGCGCCCTCAGCGTGTGCGAGACGGCCAGGAAGAACAGACCCGGCATCAGGTAGTGGTTGATGACCTCGTACGACCATGCGATCGGCGCGTTGAACACATAGCGGCGGCCCACGTCGGCCACCACCAGGCACATCAGCAGGAACAGCATCGCGCAGCCGACGGCCATCAGCGCGCCGTCGATGGCATCGATCCAGCGCCGCAGGCGGCGGTAGAGCGGCGGCACTTCGGTGTGGGGCGCGGCGGCGTCGTTCATCGCTTTCGACTCAATCCCGCAGCGCGGGCACGCCCAGCCCGTCCAGCACGTCGGCCGGTACACCCCAGGCCCGGGCCCACGCGCGCGCATCGCCGGCACGGCCCGGCGGCAACGGCACCCCGGGCGGGCTGGCGCTGAAGCGCGGCGCCGGCGCCGGCTGCACCACGCCGTCGACTTCGACGAAGCTGCCCCGCGAGGCATGGTGCGGGTGGCCGGGCGCCTCGCGCAACGCCAGCACCGGCGCGTAGCAGGCGTCGCTGCCTTCGAGGGCCCGGCACCAGTCGTCGCGCGTGCGCTGGGCGAAGAGGGCGGTCAGGCGCGAGCGCAGTTCGGGCCAGCGCGCGCGGTCGTCGAAGGCGGGCAGCCCTTCGACATCGGCGCCCGCCTCGCGCAGGCGGGCCAGCAGCACGGCGCGGAACTTGGGTTCGATCGCGGCGACGGACACGTGGCCGCCGCAGGCGCAGCGGTACACGTCGTAGAACGGCGCACCCGAGTCGAGCAGGTTGGTGCCGCGCGGGCCGTCGTGCAGGCCCGCCGCCTGCAGGCCGAAGAACGGCGCCATCAGCGCGCCGACGCCGTCGATCATGGCCGCGTCCACGACCTGGCCCTGGCCGGTGCCGCGCGCGTGCAGCACGGCGGCCAGCAGGCCCATCACCAGCAGCATCGAGCCACCCGCGTAGTCGCCCAACAGGTTCAGCGGCGGGGTTGGCGGCTGCCCTTCGCGGCCGATGGCGTGCAGCGCACCGGTGAGCGCGATGTAGTTCAGGTCGTGGCCGGCCGCCTGCGACAAGGTGCCCTCCTGGCCGAAGCCGGTGACGCGGCCGTAGACGAGGCGGGGGTTGTCGCGCAGGCAGGGCTCGGGGCCGAGCCCGAGACGCTCCATCGCGCCGGGGCGGAAGCCTTCGATCAGCACGTCGGCATGGCGCACGAGGTCCAGCGCGGCCCGCCGGCCGGCATCGCTCTTCAAGTCGACCTTCAGCGTGCGCTTGCCGCGCAGCGTGAGATCGAACTGCGGCGGCCGCTCGATGCCCAGGCCGCTGGGCTCGACGCGGTCGAGCCGGATGACCTGCGCGCCGAGGTCGGCCAGCAGCATGCCGGCCAGCGGACCCGGGCCGATGCCGGCGAACTCGACGACGCGCACGCCCGCCAGCGGCCCCGCGGGAGTTGCGGGAGCGCCTCCAGCCGATTCGTGGGGCTCTTGGCCTTCGGGGCGGCTCGCCGGACTCATGCGGTGGCCCCCCGTGCCACGCCGGCAGCGACCAGGCGGCCGATCTCGGCGTCGGCGAGCCCGGCCTCGCGAAGCACTTCGGCGGTGTGCTCGCCCAGGGTGGGCGCGAGGCGCGCCTCGCCCGGCGGGTGAGCCTGCCAACGCGGCGCCGGGCGCATCGAGCGGATCACGCCTTCGGTCGGGTGCTGCACCTGCTGGAAGAAGCCGGTGGCCAGCAGGTGCGGGTCGGACAGGATGCTCTGCAGGTCGTGCATCGGCATGAACGGCACGTCGGCGGCCTCGAGCAGCCGCATCCACTCTGCGGTGGTGCGCTGCTCGAACACGCCGGACAACCAGCCGTACACGTGGTCGATGTGGCGCGAGCGCACGCTGAAGGTCGCGAAGCGCGGGTCCTCCTGCACCAGCGATTCGCGGCCGATGCCCTTCAGGAAACCCTCCCACTGCTTGTCGTTGTAGACCAGCGCGCAGAGGTAGCCGTCCTTCGTGCGGTACGGCCGCCGCTCGGGCGACAGCTGCCGCGGGTAACCGCCGTCGTCCAGCGGCGGCTCGAACGTCAGGCCGGCGAGATGATCGCCGAGCACGAAGGCGACCATGGTCTCGAACATCGGGATGTCGACGCGGTCGCCGCGGCCCGTGCGTTCGCGCGCCAGCAGGCTGGCGAGGATGGCGCCGACCGCCGTCTGCCCGACGATGCGGTCGGCCACTGCCGTCGGCACGTAGCGCGGCACGCCGCCCGAGGCGCGGGCGATCAGGTGCGGCAGCGTGGCCGCGCCCTGGATCAGGTCGTCGTAGGCCGGCCGCGCGGCATACGGGCCGTCCTGGCCGAAGCCGAAGAGGCCGGCGTACACGAGGCGCGGGTTGATGGCGCTCACGACCTCGTAGTCCAGGCCGAGCCGGCCCATGGCCTGGGGGCGCACGTTGTACATGAGCACGTCGGCGCCGACGACCAGCCGCTTGAGCACGTCCACGCCTTCGGCCTGCTTGAGGTCGAGCACCACGCTGCGCTTGTTGCGATTGGCGTTCAGGAAGATCGCGCCCATGCCTTCGTGCCGGGCCGGGCCGATCTGCCGCACCAGGTCGCCGGCCGGGGCCTCGATCTTGATCACGTCGGCGCCCATGTCGCCGAGCGCCTGCGAAGCGAACGGCCCCATGAGCACCGACGTCATGTCGATGATGCGGATGCCGTGCAGGGGTCCCATGCG
Organism: Rubrivivax sp.; assembly: GCA_022842825.1. Lineage (GTDB taxonomy): Bacteria > Pseudomonadota > Gammaproteobacteria > Burkholderiales > Burkholderiaceae_C > Rubrivivax. The sequence goes on along the minus strand of JALHOU010000155.1, from coordinate 1,249 downwards.
GATGGGACTATTCATCCCGGTGAACAACTTATCCATAGGGGAAACCACATTTCGACGCCGTGCGCCCGGCATGTCAGGCTAGGCGCCTGCAAACTCCGACGCGAATGCCGGCATCCAGGGCGGCGTCCCCGGGGTCCCTGTTCACCTGCATGCACACCAACTCCACGCCGAGAGCGAGCGACAGCGCCACCGCGCCGGGCCGGGCCCTCGGCGTCCTGGCCCTGTGCTTCTTCTTCAACTTCGTGGCGCGCGGCATCGGCGACACGTTTCTCGTGTTCCTGCTGCCGCTGCAGCAGGAGTTCGGCTGGCAGCGCGCGCAGATGACGAGCATCTACGCGGTGCTGATGCTGGTGGCCGGGCTGGCGTCGCCGGCCGCCGGCTGGGTGTTCGAGCGCCATGGCCCGCGCGCGCTGTATGCCGGTGGCATCGGGTTGCTGGCCGCCGGCCTGCTGATCGCCAGCCACGCCAGTGCGCTGTGGCAGCTCTACGTCGGGCTCGGTCTGTTCGGCGGGCTGGGCAGCGGGGCGGTCGGCATGGTGCCGGCGGCGGCGTTGCTGAGCTGGTGGTTCTCGGCGCGCCTGTCCACGGCCATCGGCGTGGCGTACTCGGCCTTCGGCTGCGGGTCGCTCGTGATGGTGCCGCTGTCGCAGGCGCTGGTCGACTCGCAAGGCTGGCGCATGACCTACCTGTCGCTGGGCGCCGGGCTGGTGGGCATCGGCCTGCTGGCGCTCGTGCTGCCGTGGCGCGCCATCACCGCGCCGCGCCCGGCGCACAGCCGCGCCGGTGCATCCGGCGGTGCCCGCACCAGCCCCCTGCGTGCCGCGATGGCGCAGCCGCGCTTCTGGCTGCTGGTGCAGGTGATGTTCTTCACCGCGCTCGGCATGTACCTCGTGCTGCCGCAGTCGGTGGCCTACCTGATCGACATCGGCTTCACACCGCTGCAGTCGGCCACCGCGGTGGGCGCGGCCAGCATGCTGTCGATCGCCGGGGTGTCGGGCTCGGGCTGGGTCTCCGACCGCTTCACGCACCGCCGGGCGGCCACGGTGAGCTTTCTCGGCACGGCGATGGGCATCGGCATGCTGCTGGCGCTGACTTACCGCCCGAGCGAATGGTTGCTCACGGGCTACGTCCTTCTGTTCGGCATCTGCCAGGGCGCGCGCGGGCCGGTGGTGGCCAGCCTGAGCGCCAAGCTCTTCGCGGGGCACGGCCAGTCGACCGTCTACGGTGCGATCTACGCGCTGATGTCGTT
>JALHOU010000154.1:4666-11953 GCA_022842825.1 Rubrivivax sp. | reverse complement strand
CCAGTGCCAACGCGATGGCCGCGAGCGCGCGCTCGACGCGCGCACCGGCCTCCAGCGCGCCCAGTTCGGCCCGCGAGGCGGCCAGTTCGGTCGCCGTCGCCGTCGAGTAGATCAGCGGCACCGCGCTGTCGGCCGGGGCGCTGCCCATCACCTGCCTGGCCCATGCCAACGCAGCCGCCTGCTCCGCCGCGGCCCCGGCACCGCCGCGCAGCAGCGCGCGCACGTTTAGCGCCCGCGCCGGCCGCCCCGAATCGCGCCAGTGCGCCACCTGCGCCTGGGTGGCCAACGAGCACGAGCCCGAAAGCACCACGCCCGGCCCCGCCATCGGGTCCAGCCCGGCCGCGTCGGCATGCCGCTTTGTCTCGCCCAGCCGCTCGTAGAGCTCGGGCAGCCCCAGCGCCAGCCCGGAGCCGGCCGTCAGCAGTGGCAGGTCGCTGCAGCCTTCGGCGAGCGTGCGAAGGTCGGCGTCATGCAGCGCGTCGGCCACGGCGATGCGCACGCCCTCGGCCCGCAGCGCGGCAATGCGTTCGCGCACGGCCGCGGCGCCGCGCGCCACGGTGTCGTAGCGAAGCAGGCCCACGCGCGTGCCCGGACTGCACTGCGCCTGCAGCACACGCACGAGGTTGGCCTCGCGCATCGGCGTCAGCGGGTGATCGCGCATGCCCGAGTCTGACAGCAGCACGTCACCGACGAAGAGGTGGCCCCGGAAGATGGTGCGACCGTTCTCCGGAAAAGCCGGGCAGGCGATCGTGAAATCGGTGCCGAGCTCGCGCATCAGCGCCTCGGCGACGGGGCCGATGTTGCCCGCCGCCGTCGAGTCGAAGGTGGAGCAGTACTTGAAGTAGCAGCGCTTCGCACCCGCCGCGCGCAGCCAGCGCCACGCGGCCAGCGACTCGGCCACCGCGTCGGCTGCCGGCGTGGTGCGCGACTTGAGCGCCACGACCACCGCTTGCGCGCCGCCGATGTCGGCAGCCGTCTCGCCCGAGCCTCGGCCCGCGGGAACGCCGATGAGCTGCACGGTGCGCAGTCCGCCGCGCACGAGCATGCTCGCCACGTCCGTGGCCCCGGTGAAATCGTCGGCAATGACGCCCAGCGTCAGCATCTCGCGCTCCATTCGGCGGCCCTCATCGGGCGGCGCGCGCGCGGCGCGGGGGCGGCGCCCCGTCACCATGGATGACGCCCCCTTCGACGAGCCGCGCCTCGGCGTTGCGCAGGTGCCCCACGGCGGCCAGCCTCGCGCGCCCGGGGTCGCGCGCCTCGATGGCGGCGACCAGGGCACGATGCTCCTCGCGCACCTGGCGCATGAAGTCCTCCCGTCGGGCCTCGTTGCCCTTGGTCACGCGCATCGCTTCGCGCAGATACTGCTCCAGGAAGGCGAGCAGGCGGCTGAACTGGGGGTTGCCGGTCGCTTCGCCGATGGCACGGTGGAAGGCCATGTCCTCGTCGACTCCGTCTCGGCCCGCGGCCACGGCCGCGTCCATGGCCCTGAGCGCGCGCTTCAGGGCCGCCTGCTGCACGCGCGTACTGCGCTCGGCCGCCAGCGCGGCGATCTCGCCCTCGAGCACGCGGCGCAACTCCACGACCTGCACCACCGCGTGCATCGACTCCAGCACGTCGGGGTCGAAGGCAAGCGCCTGGTGCATTGGGGGAGCGGCGACGTAGACGCCCGAGCCCTGGCGCGAGAGCAGCAGCCCACGCGACTTGATGCGCTGCACGGCCTCGCGAACCACCGAGCGCGAGACACCGTGCCGGGCACACAACTGCGCCTCCGTGGGCAGGCGGTCACCCGGCTGCAGGGCACCGCTGTCGATCTGCCGGATGAGCGTTGCGGCGAGGCGATCCGACAGTCGCTCGGTTGCCCAGCCCGGCGCCGGGCCTCCACGCAAGATCGCTGCCATGGTCGTCAGGTTATCAGACAACTTCGGACCCGGACAACGGGTTAGACCTGAGTCCCCGGCGCACCGCCCAGGCTTATGGTTCGGCCCGATGCGCGCGCCCACCGGCGCGCGCCCATGCATCGGTCGCATCGCACCATGGCCCAAGTATCGATCCGTTCAGCCAAGAAGCGCTTCGGCGAAGTCGAGGTCCTGCATGGCGTCGACGTGCATGTCGCCGACGGCTCGTTCACCGTGCTCGTCGGCCCTTCGGGCTGTGGCAAGAGCACCCTGCTGCGCATGATCGCCGGCCTCGAACACATCAGTGGCGGCGAGATCCTGATCGGCGACAAGCTGGTCAACGACGTGCCGCCGAAAGAGCGCGACATCGCGATGGTGTTCCAGAACTACGCGCTGTATCCGCACATGACCGTGCGCGAGAACATGGCCTTCTCGCTGATGCTCGCCAAGGCCGGCAAGGAGACGATCGACAGCAAGGTCGGCCGGGCCGCGGAGATCCTCGGCCTCACCCAGCTGCTCGAGCGCTACCCGCGCCAGCTCTCCGGCGGCCAGCGCCAGCGCGTGGCCATGGGTCGCGCCATCGTGCGCGACCCGCAGGTCTTTCTCTACGACGAACCCTTGTCCAACCTCGACGCCAAGCTGCGGGTGGCGATGCGCACCGAGCTGAAGGAACTGCACCAGCGCCTGAAGACAACCTCGATCTACGTCACGCACGACCAGATCGAGGCCATGACCATGGGCGACCAGATCGTCGTGATGCGGGACGGCCGCATCGAGCAGGCGGGCAGTCCTCTGGAGCTCTACGACCGACCGGCCAATACCTTCGTGGCCGGCTTCATCGGTTCGCCGGCCATGAACTTCCTGCCCGGCACGCTGCGCCGCGCGGGCGGCGCGGCGCATGTCGAGCTCGCCGACGGCACGCGGCTGCAGGCCCCCACCACGGCGGCGGGCCAAGACGGGCAATCGGTGGTCTACGGCACGCGCCCGGAGCACCTGGCGCTGGCCGGCTCGGGCGGTGGCATTCCGACCGAGGTGGTCACGATCGAGCCGACCGGCGCCGACACCTTCGTCTTCTGTCGCCACCAGGGCACCGACCTGTCGGTGGTCTTCCGCGAGCGGCACAACTTCGCGCCCGGCTCGACCATCCACCTTCAGCCTGATCGCCAACACGCCCACCTCTTCGACGCCAGCAGCGGCCAGCGACTGGCCGCCTGACCGGACGCCCGCAGACCCCTTCCCTCCCCGGCGCCTGCCTCAGGCCCACCCACCCCAGCTAGGAGACACACGCGATGGACAACTTCAACCGACGCCGCTTCCTCGAAAGCACTGCCGGGGCCACGGCCGGTGCGGCGCTCACGGCCGGCGCCATCTGGGCGCCCGCCGTGCACGCGCAGGCTGCACCGGCCTACAAGCCCGAGAAGGGCGCCAGACTGCGCGTGCTGCGCTGGAGCCGCTTCGTGCAAGGCGACATCGACCAGTACATGAAGAACGTTTCCGCCTTCACCGCCAAGACGGGCGTCGAGGTCCGGGTCGACAACGAAGGCTGGGAAGACGTGCGCCCGAAGGCCGCCGTCGCCGCGAACACGGGCGCCGGCCCCGACATCATCCTGTCGACCAACGACGACGCGAACCTCTACCCCGAGAAGCTGCTCGACGTCACCGACCTCTGCGAATACCTCGGCAAGAAGTACGGCGGCTGGTACCCCGCCGCCGAAGCCTACCTCCGCCCGGACGGCAAGCGCTGGATCGGCGTGGCGCTGGGTGCGGCCGGCGCGATGCTGGTCTACCGCCAGAGCCAGGTGAAGGCGGCCGGCTTCGACGGCATCCCCAAGGACACCGGCAACTTCCTCAAGCTGCTGCAGGCCCTGAAGGAAAAGGGCACGCCGGCCGGCTTCGCGCTGGGCAACGCCACCGGTGACGGCCTGTGGTGCAACTGGCTGATCTGGGCGCACGGCGGCATGCTGGTCGACAAGAGCAACAAGGTCGTGATCGACAGCCCCGAGACGCTGCGCGCGCTGGAGTACGCCAAGGAGATGTACGCCACCTTCGCCCCCGGCACGCTCTCCTGGCTGGACCCCAACAACAACAAGGCCTTCCTCGACGGCCAGGTCAGCCTCACCAACAACGGCATCTCGATCTACTACGCCACCAAGACCTCGAAGGACGAGAAGGTCGCCGCGCTGAAGGACGACATCCAGCATGCGAGCTACCCCATCGGGCCGGTGGGCGTGCCGACCGAGTCGCACCTGTTCTTCAACCAGATGATCATGAAGCACACCAAGTTCCCGCAGGCGGCCAAGGAGTTCCTGCGCTTCATGATGGAGAAGGAGCAGTTCGACCCGTGGCTGCAGGCCGCCGGTGGCTACATCTCGCACCCGCTCGCGGCGTACGCGAGCAGCAGCGTCTGGACCGTCGACCCGAAGCACACGCCGTACCGCGACGCGTTCAAGAACCTGCGCCCGGCCGGCTACGCGGGCAAGCTTGGCTACGCCTCTGCAGGCGCCGGCGCGGACTTCATCGTCGTCAACATGGTGGCCGAGGCCGCCAGCGGTTCGAGGACGCCGAAGGAGGCGGCCGAGCGCGCGCAGAAGCGCGCCGAGCGCTACTACAAGGTCTGACCCTTGCCAGACGCCGCCGGGGCGCGTTGGCGCCCCGGCCCGTCCGGGCGCATTCGCCGGGACCCACTGCCCGGCGGTGTGGCCCGCCGGCCCACCGGCCGCTCAGTCACCCGCCCGGCGCCTGTCCTGATTACGCGCCAGGCCCATGGCCTTCGCCGACTGCACCCATGACGCTGCTCGAGAAGTTCCAGAACAACCGCAATGCCTTGGGGTGGGCCTTCATGCTGCCCGCCTCGGTGCTGCTGCTGTTGTTCCTCACCTACCCGCTCGGGCTCGGCACCTGGCTCGGCTTCACCGACGCCAAGGTGGGCCGCGACGGCGAGTGGATCGGCCTCGAGAACTTCTCCTTCCTCGTCGGCGACAGCGTCACGCAGCTGGCCCTCTTCAATACTCTCTTCTACACCACCATCGCGAGCATCCTGAAGTTCGGCCTCGGCCTCTGGCTCGCGCTGCTGCTCAACAAGAACCTGCCGTTCAAGTCGTTCTTCCGGGCCGTGGTGCTGCTACCGTGGATCGTGCCCACGGCGCTGTCGGCAATCGCGTTCTGGTGGATCTTCGACTCGCAGTTCTCGGTCATCAGCTGGGTGCTCACCAAGCTGGGCCTCATCGACGCCTACATCGACTTCCTCGGCGACCCATGGAACGCCCGCTGGTCGACCATCGCCGCCAACGTGTGGCGCGGCATCCCGTTCGTCGCCATCTCGCTGCTGGCCGGCCTGCAGACCATCTCGCCTTCGTACTACGAGGCCTCGGCCATCGACGGCGCCACGCCCTGGCAGCAGTTCCGCTACGTCACGCTGCCGCTGCTCACGCCCATCATCGCCGTCGTGATGACGTTCTCGGTGCTCTTCACCTTCACCGACTTCCAGCTCATCTACGTGCTCACGCGCGGCGGGCCTCTGAATGCCACGCACCTCATGGCCACGCTCGCCTTCCAGCGCGGCATCTCCGGCGGCGCCCTCGCGGAGGGGGCGGCCATCGCGACGCTGATGGTGCCCTTCCTGCTCGCAGCCATCATGTTCAGCTACTTCGGCCTGCAGCGGCGCGCCTGGCAACAAGGAAGCGACAAATGAGCACCGCCGAACGTCCCAGCGACGACGTCGTCGGCATGGACTACCTGCAGTCCCTGCCGCGGCGCTGGGTGACGATCTACATCCCGATCTGCATCTTCGTCTTCGTGCTGCTCTTCCCGTTCTACTGGATGGCGGCCACCTCGTTCAAGCCCAACGGCGAACTGCTCTCGCGCGACGGCAATCCTTTCTGGATCGTCGAGCCCACGCTCGCGCACTTCGAGAAGCTGCTCTTTCACACCCAATACCCGGCCTGGCTCTGGAACACCGTGCTCGTCTCGGTGGTGGCCACGGCCATCTCGCTGGTGGCCTCGGTGCTGGCGGCCTACGCGATCGAGCGGCTGCGCTTCCAGGGCGCCAAGCCGGCCGGCGGCGCGATCTTCCTCGCCTACCTCGTGCCGCCCTCCATCCTGTTCATCCCGCTGGCGGCCATCGTCGTGAAGCTCGGCCTGTTCGACACGCGCTGGGCCCTGATCCTCACCTACCCCACGTTCCTGATCCCCTTCTGCACCTGGCTGCTGATGGGCTACTTCAGGTCCATTCCGTACGAGCTCGAGGAGTGCGCCCTGATCGACGGGGCCAGCCGCTGGCAGATCCTCATCAAGATCATCCTGCCGCTCGCGGTGCCGGGCCTGATCTCGGCCGGCATCTTCGCCTTCACGTTGAGCTGGAACGAGTTCATCTACGCGTTGACCTTCGTCTCGTCGTCGGAGAACAAGACGGTGCCGGTGGGCGTGGTCACGGAGCTCGTCGAGGGCGACGTCTACCACTGGGGTCCGCTCATGGCGGGCGCCCTGCTCGGCTCGCTGCCGGTGGCCTTCGTCTACTCGTTCTTCGTCGAGCACTACGTCTCGGGCATGACCGGTTCGGTCAAGGAATAGGCGCAGCGGTACCGCCGCCCGCGCCACCCCAACCTACAAGGAGCGCGCGATGCGCGTCGCATTCATCGGTCTGGGCGCGATGGGCGAGCCCATGGCTCAGAACCTTCTCAAGGCCGGCCACGAGGTCTGTGGCTTCGACGTGCGCGCTGGCGCCGCCGACACCCTGGTGGCGGCCGGAGGCCGCGCCGCCGCCTCGGCGGCCGAGGCGGCCCAGGGCGCCGACCTGCTGTGGCTGATGGTGGTCAGCGGCGAGCAGGCGGAGTCCGTGCTCTTCGAGCATGGCGCGGCCACGGCCCTGCCGCGTGGCGCGCTGGTCGTGGCGGCCTGCACCCAGCCACCCGCCCTGGCGAAGAAGTCGGCGCAGCGGCTGGCCGACATGGGCCTGGAGATGCTAGACGCCCCCGTCAGCGGCGGTGTGGCCGGCGCCAAGGCCGCCGGCCTGACGCTCATGGTGAGCGGCGCCCAGGCTACGCAGGCCCGCGCCCGGCCCGTGCTCGAGGCGGTGGGCAAGCGCATCTTCGATGTCGGCCGCGAGCCCGGCATGGGCAGCACGGCCAAGATGATCAACCAGCTGCTGTGCGGCGTGCACATCGCCGCCGCCGCCGAGGCCATGCACGTGGCCGAGCGCGCCGGTGTCAGCAAGGCCACGATGCACGAGATCATCTCGGTGAGCGCCGGCAACAGCTGGATGTGGGGCGACCGCGGCCCGCGCATGATGATGGACGAGCCGCCGGTGACGAGCGCCGTCGACATCTTCGTCAAGGACCTCGGCATCGTGCTCGACCAGGGCAAGGCCATGCGTCAGGGCCTGCCGCTCGCGAGC
>JALHOU010000154.1:0-4566 GCA_022842825.1 Rubrivivax sp. | reverse complement strand
TCGGCTTCATCGGCGTCGGCCTCATGGGCGCCGGCATGGCGAAGAACCTGCTCGCCAAGGGCCACCCGCTCGTCATCCTCGGGCACCGCAACCGCGAGCCCGTGGAGCGGCTGAAGGCCCTCGGCGCGCGCGAGGCCGCCTCGCCGCGCGAGCTGGCCTCGCAGTGCGACATCGTGCACCTGTGCGTCACCGGCTCGCCGCAGGTCGAGGCCAACGTGCGCGGCGAGCAGGGCCTGCTCGCCGGCGCGAAGCCGGGGCTCGTCATCATCGACTGCTCCACCTCCAACCCCGTCTCCACGCTGGCGCTCGCCGCCGAGTGCGAGGCGCGCGGCGTGCGCTTCGTCGACGCCCCGCTGTCGCGCACGCCCAAGGAGGCCGAGGCCGGCACGCTCGACACCATGGTCGGCGCGCCGCCCGAGGTCTTCGCGCGCATCGAGCCGGTGCTGCGCTGCTGGGCCGGCAACGTCGTGCACCTGGGCCCCGTGGGCCTCGGGCACAAGATGAAGCTCGTCAACAACTTCATCGCCATGGGCTACGCCGCGCTGTACTCCGAGGCCCTGGCCATCGCGCGCAAGGCCGGCCTTTCGGTGCAGCAGTTCCATTCGGTCGTGGGCTCGGGCCGCATGCGCAGCGGCTTCTACGACACCTTCATGCAGTGGTCGCTGGCCGGTGACGACAAGGCGCACCTCTTCACCATCAGCAACGCGCACAAGGACATGCGCTACCTGGCCTCGATGGCCGGCGAGCTGGGTGTCGTCAACCCCATCCAGGCGAACGTGAAGAACAGCTTCGCCGCCATGGAGGCGGCCGGCCAGGGTCAGCGCTTCGTGCCGATGCTGGCCGACTTCATCGCCGAGCTCAACGCCGTGCCGCCGGCGGCCGCCGAACGCTAGCCCGCGGGAGGACTGCCATGACCTCGTCCGCCGCATCGCTGGCCGCGCTCGAGGAGCGTGCCTACCGCATCCGCCGCCTCGCGCTGCGCATGGGCGAGGTGCAGGGCCAGGGTTACATCGGCCAGGCGCTGGACATCGCCGACGTCCTGGCCGTCGCCTACTTCGCCGCCATGCGTTACCGGCCGGACGACCCGAAATGGGAGGGCCGCGACCGCTTCCTGCTCTCCAACGGCCACTACGCCATCGCGCTCTATGCCGCGCTCATCGAGGCCGGCATCCTGCCCGAGGGCGAGCTCGAGACCTACGGCAGCGACGACAGCCGCCTGCCCATGTCCGGCATGAGCGGCTACACGCCCGGCATGGAGATGAGCGGGGGCTCGCTCGGCCAGGGCCTCGCCATCGCGGTCGGCCACGGCCTGGGGCTGAAGCGCAAGGGCTCCCCGTCGTTCGTCTACACGCTCTTCTCCGACGGCGAGCTCGACGAAGGCGCGGTGTGGGAGGGCCTGATGAGCGCCAGCCACCACCGGCTCGACAACCTCATCGCCATCTGCGACATCAACAACCAGCAGGCCGACGGCCCCTCGGGCCAGGTGATGGCCTTCGAGCCGCTCGTGCAGAAGATGGGGGCCTTCGGCTGGCACACGCAGCGCATCGACGGCAACGACCTCGCTGCCGTGGCCGCGGCCTTCGACACGGCGCGCACGCTGCAGGAGCCGCGGCCGCGCATGATCCTCGCCGACACGCGCATGGGCTGCGGCGTGCCCTTCCTCGAGGCGCGCGAGAAGAACCACTTCATCCGCGTCGACCCACCCGAGTGGCAGCTCGCGCTGCAGGCGCTCGATGCCGGCTGGCTGGCGCGGCAGCAAGCCCGAAAGGCGACGGCATGAACGCGCCCATCAAGAACGCGGCGTCCCCATCGAGCGCGGCGCAGGCCGGCACGCCCCCCCCGGCGCCCGCCGCAGCCAGGCCGCGCCTGACCACCTCGGCCATGATCGCCTCCATCGCCGGCGAGGGCCAGCGCACGAAGCCGGCGCCCTTCGGCCACGCCCTCGTCAAGCTCGCCGAAGAGCGGCCCGAGATCGTCGGCATGACCGCCGACCTCTCCAAGTACACCGACCTGCACCTCTTCGCGCAGGCCCACCCCGAGCGCTTCTACCAGATGGGCATGGCCGAGCAGTTGCTGTTCGGCGCGGCCGCCGGCATGGCCAAGGAGGGCGCCCTGCCCTTCGTGACCACCTACGCGGTGTTCGCCACGCGGCGTGCCTACGACTTCATCCACCAGACCATCGCCGAAGACGACCTGAACGTGAAGATCGCCTGCGCCCTGCCCGGCCTCACCTCCGGCTACGGGCCCAGCCACCAGGCGACCGAAGACCTGGCGCTGATGCGCGCCATCCCCGGCCTCATGGTCATCGACCCCTGCGACGCGCACGAGATCGAGCAGGTGGTGCCGGCCATCGCCGCGCACAAGGGCCCGGTGTACATGCGCCTGCTGCGCGGCCAGGTGCCGCTGGTGCTGGACGAGTACGGCTACCGCTTCGAGATCGGCCGCGCGCAGCTGCTGCGCGGCGGCAACGACGTGCTGATCGTGAGCTCCGGTCTGCTCACGATGCGCGCGCTCGAAGTCGCCCAGGCGCTCGCCGCCGACCGCGTGGACGTGGCCGTGCTGCACGTGCCCACGATCAAGCCGCTGGACACGGCGACGCTGCTGCGCGAGTGCGCCCAGCCCGGCCGCCTGGTGGTGGTGGCCGAGAACCACAGCCGTGTCGGCGGCCTCGGCGAGGCGCTTGCCACCGAACTGCTGGAGGCCGGCCTGGCGCCGCGCTTCAAGCGCATCGCGCTGCCCGACGCCTTCCTCGACGCGGGCGCCCTGCCCACCCTGCACGACCGCTACGGCATCTCGGCCGCGGCGATGTCGGCTTCGATCCGGTCCTGGCTTCACTGACCCCAAGCGCGGTCACCGGCCAAGGCCCCGGATCGCCTCGGGCGCTTGGGCAACACCGGCATCGCCCCGCTGCCCCACCCGGCACGCCGCGAGCTATGCTGCCCTCCCGTGCCGGGCCCGGCCGGCACCCACCGGAGGAGAAAGCATGAGCACCACCAAGTTCCTGCTCGACGAGAGCCGGATGCCCCGCGCCTGGTACAACATCCAGGCCGACCTGCCCAAGCCCGCACCAGCCGTGCTACACCCGGGCACGCTGCAGCCCGTCGGCCCGGACGACCTGGCGCCGCTATTCCCGATGGAGCTCATCCTGCAGGAGGTGAGCACCGAGCGGGAGATCGCGATCCCCGAGCCGATCCGCGAGGTCTACCGCCTCTGGCGCCCCTCGCCGCTCTTCCGCGCCCACCGCCTCGAGCGCGCACTCGGCACGCCCGCGCGCATCTACTACAAGTACGAAGGCGTGTCGCCGGCCGGGTCGCACAAGCCGAACACGGCCGTCGCGCAGGCCTGGTACAACGCTCAGGCCGGCGTGAAGAAGATCTCCACCGAGACAGGCGCCGGCCAGTGGGGTTCGTCGCTCGCCTTTGCCGGCGCGCTGTTCGGCATCCAGGTCACCGTGTACCAGGTGCGCGTGTCCTACGACCAGAAGCCCTACCGCCGCGCGCTGATGGAGACCTACGGCGCACGCTGCGTGGCCTCCCCTTCCAACGAGACGAACGCCGGCCGCGCCATCCTCGCCAAGAACCCGGAACATCCCGGCTCGCTCGGCATCGCCATCAGCGAGGCGGTGGAGGTGGCGGCCACGAACGACGACACCAAGTACGCGCTCGGCTCGGTGCTCAACCACGTGCTGATGCACCAGACCATCGTCGGCGAGGAGGCCATGCTGCAGATGGAGATGGCCGGCGACGACCCCGACGTGCTCGTGGGCTGCACCGGTGGCGGCAGCAATTTCGCCGGCCTCACCTTCCCCTTCCTCGGCGCGCAGCTGCGCGGCGGCGCGAAGGCGAAGAAGCGCCGCATCGTCGCCGTCGAGCCCGCGGCCTGCCCCTCGCTCACGCGCGGCAAGTACGCCTACGACTTCGGCGACACGGCGCACATGACGCCGCTCACGAAGATGCACACGCTCGGCTCCACGTTCACGCCGCCGGGCTTTCACGCCGGTGGGCTGCGGTACCACGGCATGGCGCCGCTGGTCTCGCATCTGAAGGAGCTCGACCTCATCGAGGCCACGGCCTACCACCAGAACGCCTGCTTCGAGGCCGGCGTCACCTTCGCGCGCTGCGAAGGCATCGTGCCGGCGCCCGAGGCGAACCATGCCGTCAAGGGCGCCATCGAGGAGGCGCTGCGCTGCAAGCGTGAAGGCAAGCGCGAGGTGATCCTCTTCAACCTCTGCGGGCATGGCCACTTCGACATGTCGGCCTACTCGGCCTTTGCGGCCGGCAAGCTCGTCGATCAGCAATACGACGAGAAGGAGCTGGCCATGGCGCTGGCGGGGCTGCCAAGCGTGCCGGCCTGAGGTGGGACTCGCTGCGTAGCGGGCGGGTAGCGGCGCGCGGCGCGCGGAGTTGGCTCGCGCCGTCGCCCTTTGTTCGGGCCGAGGTCGACAGGTCGGGACGGTCTGCGCGAGCAAGGCCGCGGGCGGGAGGGCGCCGGGGCGCATATGCGGCGGGCCCTCGCTGACGCTCGGGCCCCCCTGCGCTGCTCGGCGCCGCATGTGCGCCCCGCCGC
>JALHOU010000153.1 GCA_022842825.1 Rubrivivax sp. | reverse complement strand
CGCCATCACGTCGGGGTGCGTGAGCTGGCCGACATGGCCCATGCTGCCGGACAAGTCGCCCGGGCCGACGAAGAGCGCGTCCACGCCGGGCACGGCCGCGATCTCCTCCAGCCGCGCGATGGCCTGCGGTGTCTCCAGTTGCAGCACCACGCCGACCCGCCCGTTGGCCACCTTGAAGAAGTCGGGCACGGTGCCGAACTGCGAGGCACGCCCCATCGCGGCCATGCCGCGCACGCCCTCGGGCGGGTAACGGGTGGCGGCCACCGCCCGCGCGGCCTCGTCGGCGTTCTGGATGAACGGGAAGAGCAGCGTCTCGGCGCCGGTGTCGAGCACGCGCTTGACCATCACGGTGTCGTTCCAGGGCACGCGCACCACCGGCACCATCTTCGTGTTGCCCACCGCCTGCAGCAGGTGCACCAGCGTCATCAGGTCCAGCGGCGTGTGCTCCATGTCGAGCACGCCCCAGTCGAAGCCGGCGCGCCCCATCGCCTCGGCCGCCAGCGGGCTGGCCGACATGACCCAGGTGCCCAGGGGCGCCCTCGTGCCTCGGGTGCTCAGCAGCTGGCGGAACGGGTTCATCGTGGTCGCCTCCCGGTCAGTCAATAGATGTCCGGCTCGGGCGTGGGGGCGCCGTCGGCCAGGAAGTCGAGGTCGCAGCCCTCGTGCGCCTGCGTCACGTGGTCCTGGTACAGGCGGGTCCAGCCGCGGCGGTAGGCAGAGACGGGTGCGGTCCATTCGGCACGCCGCCGTGCCAGTTCGTCCTCGCCAACACAATGCTGCAGTGTGCGCTGCGGCACGTCGATCTCGATCTCGTCGCCGGTGCGCACCAGCGCCAGCGGGCCGCCGACGGCGCTCTCGGGGCTGATGTGCAGCACGCAGGTGCCGTAGTGGGTGCCGCTCATGCGCGCATCGCTCAGGCGCAGCATGTCGCGCACGCCGCGCGCCAGCAGCTTGCGCGGAATCGGCAGGTTGCCCCACTCCGGCATGCCCGGTGCACCCACCGGGCCGGCGTTGCGCAGCACGAGCACGGTGTGCTCGTCGCAGTCGAGCGCCTCGTCGGCCATCGCGGCCAGCATCTGCGGCTGGCTGTCGAACACCAGTGCGCGGCCGCGGTGCCGCATCAGCGCCGGCAGGGCGGCGCTGGGCTTGATCACCGCCCCTTCGGGCGCGAGGTTGCCGCGCAGCACCGCCAGCGCCGGCTCGTGGCTCACCGGACGATCGAGCGGGCGGATGACCTCGGCGTCGATGACCTCGGCCGCATCGACCTGGGCGCGCAGCGACTGGCCGCGCACGGTAAGCTCGTCCAGCGCGAGGTGCGCGCGGATGCGCTGCATCAGCGCCGGCAGGCCGCCGGCGAAGTAGAAGTCTTCCATCAGCCCCTCGCCGCTGGGGAAGAGGTTGGCCAGCACGGGCACGCGCCGGCCCATGGCGTCGAGATCGGCGAGCGTGAACTCGATGCCGGCGCGGCGTGCCATCGCGATCACGTGCACGGCGGCATTCGTGCTGCCGCCCAGGGCCATGTGCACCGCCGCGGCGTTGAGGAACGAGCCGCGCGTCAGGATCTTGCTCGGTGTGAGGTCGTCCCAGATCATGCGCACGATGCGCTCGCCGCAGTCCGCGGCCATGCGCGGGTGCGCGGCGTCCATCGCCGGGATGCTGGTGCTGCCGGGCAGGGCCAGGCCGAGCGCCTCGACGAGGGCGGTCATCGTGCTCGCCGTGCCCATGGTGTTGCAGGTGCCCGGGCTGCGCGTCATGCGCGACTCGAGGTGCACCCACTCCTCGGCGCCAACGCGGCCGGCCTGCATTTCGTCCCAGAAGACGCGCGTGTGCGTACCGGCACCGACCTGGCGGCCACGGTGGCGGTCGTTGAGCATCGGCCCGGCGGGGCAGAAGATGGCCGGCACGCCCATGCTGATGGCACCCATCAGCATGCCGGGCGTCGTCTTGTCGCAGCCGCCCAGCAGGACCGCGCCGTCGATCGGAAGCGAACGCAGCAGCTCCTCGGTCTCCATGGCGAGGAAGTTGCGGTAGAGCATGGTGGTGGGCTTGACCATCACCTCGCCCAGGCTCATCGCCGGCAGCTCGAAGGGCATGCCGCCGGCCATCAGCACGCCCCGCTTGACGGCCTCGGCGCGCTCGCGCAGGTGGGCGTGGCAGGGCGACAGGTCGCTCCACGTGTTGACGATGGCGACGATGGGCCGTTCCAGCACGTCTTCGCGGCGCAGGCCCATCTGCTGCATGCGTTGGCGGTGCGCGAAGCCACGCATTCCGCCCTCCGCGACCCAGCGGCGACTGCGGAGGTCTTCCAGGCGGCGCGGAGCGTTCATGCGGTCGGTGTCGGCGGGCGAACGGCACGCGCGACGGCGCGTGCAACTGCGCGCGGTTCGGCGCCGCATCGCCCCGGGGATGTTATCGCTAACATCACCTGCCTCGCCAGCGACAGGCCCGCGCATCCATACTCATTTTCCCTATGCCCCCCACCCGGCCCCCATCCCGCCTCGCCACGCCCGCCGACAGCGGTGAGCGCGCCGCCCGCCGCGGGCACGGCCGCATCACGCTGCGCGACGTGGCCGAGGCGGCCGGTGTCACCTCGATCACCGTGTCGCGCTATCTGCGCGAACCGGAGGTCGTGGCGGCCGACACGGCAGCGCGCATCCGCGAAGCGCTGGCCGCCACCGGCTACCTGCCGAACAAGCAGGCCGGACTGCTGGCCAGCGGGCGTTCCAACATCGTGGCGGCGTTGTTGCCCAACCTCGCCAACTCGATCTTCGCCGAGACCGCGCAGGGCCTGTCCGACACGCTGCAAGCCGCCGGTCACGAGCTGCTCATCGCCAGCACCGGCTACTCGCTGGAGCGCGAGGAGGAGCAGCTGCGCGCCCTCCTGGGCTGGCATCCGGCGGCGGTGGTCGTCACCGGCCGCCGGCATGCGCCCGACGCGCTGGCGCTGCTGGCCGCGGCGCGGCGCGCCGGCACGCCGGTGATCGAGATCTGGGACGGGCAGCCCAGTGGCGGACTGCAGCCCGCGCGGGCCGAGCGCTTCGCCCAGGTGGGCTTCAGCCACGACGAGGTCGGCCGCGCGATGGCCGAACACCTGCTCGCCGCCGGCCACCGCCGCCTCGCCTACGTGGACAGCGGCGTGGCCGAGGACTACCGCGCGCACGAACGCGGCCTCGCCTTCGCGGCGGCGGCGCGCCGTGCCGGCGCCGAAGTGGCCGTGCTCGCGGCGCCGCTGGGCGACCCCTTCAACGCCGGCCGCGAGATGCTGGGCCGGCTGCTTGCACCCGCAACGCCGGCACGGCCCGCAGCGCCCGCCAAGCGAGCCAGGAGCGGCGGCAGCGAGAAGGCGACGCCTCTCTTCACCGCAGCGGCCTTCGCCAACGACCACCTGGCCAGCGGTGCGCTGCTCGAGGCTTCGCGCCGCCGCGTGTCGGTGCCCGGGCGGTTGGCGCTGCTGGGCTTCGGTGACTTCGCCTGGGCCCGCCAGCTCGACCCGCCGCTGTCGAGCGTGGCGTTGCCGCGCTACGAAATCGGCGTCGCGGCCGCGCGCGCGCTGCTCGATGCGTTGAGCGGCCAGCGCGCCGCCGCGCCGCAAACGCTGGCGTGGACATTGGTGGCGCGCGAGAGCACAGCGCGTCCGCGCTGAGTCCGCACCCTCACCGCCGCCGTGCGCCATCCGGCGACGACGCTGCGGCCGGCACCGACACCTTCGCCGCCGGCCACGCGCGACCCCTTCGACACCGGCAGGTTGCGGCCCGTTCACGCCGGCCGCGACAGCATGCGCACATAGTCGTGCCGCGCCGTGTTGACGGTCGACACGCGGTACTCCACCGGCCTGTCGCCGAAGGTGAGCGCCGTCCGCCGCACCTGCATCACGGCCGCGCCGGGCACCACGCCGAGCACGCGCGCCGTCGCGCGGTCGGCGGGCACGGCGCGCGCCCGCTCGGCGGCTCGCAGCACGGTGATCGCGAACTCGCTCTGGTAGAGCTGGTAGATCGTGCCCGGCCGCTCGCGCAGCTTCTTCTCGGTGAGGCCGCGGAACATCGGCGCCGGCAGCACGATGCGGTCGAACACCACCGGCCGCCCCTGCAGCGACAGCCGGTTCTGGATGACGAAGACATGCTCGCCCTCGCGCAGCCGCAGCGCCTCCAGCGCTTCGGCGGCATCGCCGTCGAGCCGCTGGCGCTCGAAGGCCAGCAGCTCCACCTGCGGCGCCTCGCGGTGGCCGTCGGCGCGCTCGACATGGAAGAACTGGAAAAGGAAGCGCTCGGCGTCGTGCGTGGCGACGAAGGTGCCACGCCCCTGCTGGCGCACGAGGATGTGGTCGGCCACCAGCTCGTCGACAGCGCGCCGCAGCGTGCCGATCGACACGCCGAGCGTGCCCGCCAGCGCCGTCTCGCTCGGCAGCGCGGTGCCGGGCGCGCAGGCTCCCTGCTCGATGACCTGCAGCAGTGCGCGCTTGGCGCGGCGGTAAAGCGGCCCGGCGCCGCCCGCCGCCTCGGTGCCGGCGCCCGCACCGACCCCGACACCCCGTGCACCCGGCGCGAGAGCGCGCAGCATCGCCGGCAGCAGGGCCGACACCGGCGCCGGCTTTCGCACCGCGGCCCTTCGCCCTGCTGTCGCCGCAACGGCCGCCGCGACTGCCGCCGATGTCCCTGCCCCCGCCATGGCCGAAGACTCTAGCAGGGCCGCGATCCGGGGTCGTTCAAGTCATCTAGATGACTTCATTGACGCCGACGACGCCCGCCCTAGCATGCCCACCGGGCGCCGCGGACCGAAGGCGCGAAGCAAAGGAGATCGCGATGATTCATTTCGTGCTGCACGACCGGAGCGACAGCGTCGCCGTCGTCGTCGTCGAAGGCGTGAAGGCCGGCATGGAGCTCAAGGGCTGGATCATGGACGAGGACAAGATGACCTCCGTCCAGGCCCGGCAGGACATCCCCATCGGCCACAAGGTGGCGCTGCGCGACATGGCGGTGGGCGACACCGTCATCAAGTACGGCATCGACATGGGCAAGGTCGTCAAGCCCATCACCGCGGGCGAGCACGCGCACGTCCACAACATCAAGACCAAGCGTTGGTAAGCCGGAGCCCCACCATGAGTGTCATCAGCAAGAACACCACTTTCCTCGGCTACCGCCGCGAAAATGGCCGCGTCGGCGTGCGCAACCACGTCATCATCCTGCCGCTGGACGACCTCTCCAATGCCGCCGCCGAGGCGGTGGCACACAACATCAAGGGCGCGCTGGCCATTCCGCACCCCTATGGCCGGCTGCAGTTCGGCGCCGACCTGGACCTGCACTTCCGCACCCTCATCGGCGCCGGCTGCAACCCCAACGTCGCCGCGGTCGTCGTCATCGGCATCGAGGACAGCTGGACGAAGAAGGTCGTCGACGGCATCGCCAGCACCGGCAAGCCCGTGGTCGGCTTCGGCATCGAGGGCCACGGCGACCACGACACCATCATGCGCGCCAGCAAGGCGGCGCGCGAGTACGTGCAGTGGGCGAGCGAGAAGCAGCGCGAGGCCTGCCCCATCCACGAGCTGTGGGTGAGCACCAAGTGCGGCGAGAGCGACACCACGAGCGGCTGCGGCGCCAACCCGACCGTGGGCGATGCCTTCGACAAGCTGCACGCGCTGGGCAACTACCTGTGCTTCGGCGAGACCACCGAGCTCACCGGCGGCGAGCAGATCGTCGCCGCGCGCTGCGCCAACGACAAGGTGCGCGAGCAGTTCATGTTCATGTTCAACCGCTACCAGGACGTGGTGAACCGGCACAAGACGAGCGACCTCTCGGACAGCCAGCCGACCAAGGGCAACATCGCCGGCGGCCTCACCACCATCGAGGAGAAGGCGCTCGGCAACATCCAGAAGATCGGCAAGAAGTGCACCGTCGACGGTGTCATCGACAAGGCCGAGATGCCCACGCATCCGGGCTTGTGGTTCATGGACAGCTCCAGCGCCGCCGCCGAGATGGTGACCCTGTGCGCGGCGAGCGGCTACGCCGTGCACTTCTTCCCCACCGGCCAGGGCAACGTCATCGGCAACCCGATCCTGCCGGTCATCAAGATCTGCGCCAACCCACGCACGGTGCGGCTGATGAGCGAGCACGTCGACGTCGACAGCTCCGGCCTGCTGCAGCGTGAGATCACGCTCGACCAGGCCGGCGACAAACTGCTCGAGTGCATGCTGCGCACAGCAAACGGGCGCCTTACGGCGGCCGAGGCGCTGGGGCATCGCGAGTTCGTCATGACCCGGCTGTACGAGAGCGCCTGATCGGCTCGGCTCCCTCTCCCGCGTGCGGGAGCGGGTTGGGGTGAGGGCGCGGCGCGCCGCCGCCCATCACCCTCACCCCTGCCCTCTCCCGCAAGCGGGAGAGGGAGACATCCGGAAAAGTCCAGTGGCCAGAATCGTCATCCCGGAATTCATGGACCAGCGCGCCGTGGCCGGCCTGCGCACGCGCCACGAGGTGCTCTACGACGCGAAGCTCGTCGACGACGGCGCCCGGCTGCTGAAAGAGGCGGCCGCCTGCGAGGCCTTCATCGTGCGCAACCGCACGCAGGTGCGCGGCGATCTGCTGAAGGCCCTGCTTGCGGGCAAGCGCATCCAGGTCATCGGGCGCCTGGGCGTCGGGCTGGACAACATCGATGTCGCGGCTTGCGAAGCCGCGCGCCTGCCGGTCATCCCGGCCACGGGGGCCAATGCACTCTCGGTGGCCGAGTACGTGGTCGGCACGGCCATGCTGCTGCTGCGCGGTGCCTACCAGTCCACCGCCGCGGTGGCCGGCGGGCAGTGGCCGCGCACGGCGCTTTCCAACGGACGCGAGATCGGCGGCAAGACGCTCGGGCTGGTGGGCTTCGGCTCCATCGGGCAGCTCACGGCGCGTCTCGCACGCAGCGTGGGCATGCAGGTGAGCGCCTTCGACGCCATGCTCGACGACGACCACCCGGCCTATGCCGACGCCGGCGCACGCTGCGCCGGCCTGGACGAGGTGATCACGATGAGCGACGTCGTGAGCCTGCACGTGCCGCTGGTGGAAGGCACGCGCGGCCTGCTGAATGCCGCGCGCATCGGCGCGATGAAGAAGGGCGCCGTGCTCATCAATACCGCGCGCGGCGGCATCGTCGACGAGGTGGCGCTGGCCGCGGCGCTGAAGGCCGGTCACCTCGGCGGCGCGGCCATCGATGTCTTCGGCACCGAGCCGCTGCCCGTGGCACCCCACTTCGAGGGCTGCCCCCACCTCGTGCTCACGCCGCACATCGCCGGCGTCACGGCGGAAGCCAACGAGCGCGTGAGTTTCCTGATTGCCGAGAAGGTGGCCGAGCTTCTGGCGGCAGGTTCGGGGAGCAAGCGATGAAGCTGCCGCTGGCCGAAGTTCAAAGCCTCGTCGCCGGTGCCCTGCAACGCGCCGGCGCCACGCCGGCCATGGCGCAGAGCACGGCGCGCGCCCTCGTGCTGGCCGAGAGCCAGGGCCAGGGCGGGCATGGCCTGGCGCGCGTGGCACAGTACGCCACCCACCTGCGCAATGGCCGCGCCAACGGCCAGGCGGTGCCGCGCATCCTGCGCCGCAAGGGCGCGGCCCTGGTGGTGGATGCGGGCGAGGGCCTGGCCTTCCCGGCCTGCGACCTGGCGGTGGCGGGGGCCATCGGTGCCGCGCGCGAACTCGGCGTCGCCTTTGCCGGAGTCGTGCGCAGCCACCACTGCGGCGTGGTGGTCGACCACCTGCGCGCCGTGGCCGCGGCCGGCATGGTGGGCCTGGGCTTCGCCAACTCACCGGCGGCCATGCCGGCGGCGGGTGGCAAGCACCCCATCTTCGGCACCAACCCGGTGGCCGCGGCCTTCCCGCGCCGCGATGCCGACCCGCTGCTCATCGACCTCAGCCTCTCGGAAGTGGCGCGCGGCAAGGTGGCCATGGCGGCCAAGGAGGGCCGGCCGATCCCGCTCGGCTGGGCCCTCGACGTGCGCGGCGAGCCGACCACCGATGCAAAGGCGGCCCTGGCCGGCTCGATGCTGCCGCTGGGCGCCGTCAGTTCGCCCAAGGGCGCGATGCTGGCGCTGGTGGTGGAGTTGCTTGTCACCGCCGTCATCGGCGCCCGGTTCGGCTTCGAGGCTTCGAGCTTCTTCGTCGACGAGGGCAACCGGCCCGGCATCGGCCAGGCCTTCATCGTCATCGATCCCGGCGCACTCGCCGGCAGTTCAGGCGGTGCGGGTGGGTCGAGCTACCTCGCGCGCGTGGAAGTGCTGGTGGCCGAGATGCTGAAAGACGAAGGCGTGCGCCTGCCCGGCGCCCGGCGCGAGGCGCTGCGGCGCCGCGCCGAGCAGGAAGGGCTCGAGGTGGCCGACGCGCTCGTCGAAGCCTGGCGCGCTCACAGCTGAGGCACGTCCAACCACACCGCCGCGCCGGCCCGGCTCTTGCGCGCAAGCAGGACCCGCCGGCCCGGTTCCGGCGCGGCTCAAGCCTGCGTCTTCATGCGCCGCCCGCCCAGGTAGAGCAGCACCACGCCCGGCATCGAGATCAGGTGGTACAGCCCATCGTGGTCGAGCGGGCTGAAGACGTCGATGCGCAGAGCCTGCACCGTGGAGGCCAGCAGGAGCACCAGGATGCCGAGGACGATCGTCCAGTGGCCGTCACCGCTGCCGCGCCACAGGCCATGCACGTTGAAGGCCAGCAGCGCCAGGATGCCCGGCAGGTAGTTGACGACGACGACCAGGAAGCTGTCGACCACCACCACCGCGACGAGATAGGCCAGCAGTTGCGCGACCGCCAGCCCGACCAGCAGGCGCCGGGGCGTGGGGCCCAGGAACTGCGCGCCCAGGGTCAGCAGCACCGCGGTCGTCATCAGCCCCAGCACCACCCACGTGGTGCGCTGGATGGGGCCACGGGCAAGCCCCGCAGGCTCGACGAACCCGTGGTCGGTGCCGCCGAGCAGCGCAGCCAGGGCGAGAAAGAACATCGCGCCCCGCCAGTACCATGCCGCCGAGCAGGGCTGGGCGGGCCGCGCCACGAGCGCGCCGGCATAGAAGAAGGCCAGGCTGGCGAGCAGGAAGTCGGTCAGCGCCGAGATCTGGAGAGCCGTCATTGCGCCGGCCCCTCAAGCCACGCTTCGGCGCAGCGAGGTGCGGCCCACGAGGCGCAACCTGCTGGCCGCAGGCGCCAGCGCCATGCGGCGGTCCGCGGGCAAGCGGCAGCACTGGAGCAGGGGCAACATGTCGGAAGTGCTGGCGGGCAAGGGCAGGGACTCTGCCCGGTCCGCAGCGTCGCGGGATTCTGAGGCCTCCGCAGGGCCCCCGGAAGTGCGGTCACGCCTGACCTCGTGACCCACCCCGGGACCCCCCGATGCGGCACACTGGCTGCGTCAACCCGGCCACGCTGGCCTGCGCGCCTCACCCGCCGTCCATCGCCATGAACGCACCCGCCCTCCCTGCGCCCACGGCGCCCACCCTGCACACCGAGCGCCTGGTCTTGCGCGCCTTCGTCGAAGCCGACCTCGGCGCCTATGCCGAGATGAGCGCTGACGCCGAGGTCATGCGCCACATCGGTGCCGGCGGCCCGGTCGGCCGCGACATCGCCTGGCGGCAGATGGCCTTGTTCGCGGGCCACTGGGCGCTGCGCGGTTATGGCATGTGGGCCGTGCAAGAGAAGGCGAGCGGCGCGCTGGTGGGCCGCGCCGGCTTCCTCAACCCCGAGGGCTGGCCGGCCAACGAACTGGGCTGGCTGCTCGCGCGCCCTTACTGGGGCCGCGGCTACGCCTTCGAAGCCGCGGCCGCTGCACGCCGGCACGGGCGTGAAACGATGGGGCTTTCCGGCCGCGTCATCAGCCTCATCCGCGCCGAGAACCAGCGCTCCCTCGCCCTGGCCCGGCGGCTGGGCGCGCGGCTCGAGGAGACCATCGAGTTCATGGGCGCCACGGCGCAGGTGTGGCGGCATCCGGACCAAAGTTGAGCGCGCGCACAGCGCCCGCCGCTTGTGTCGGACCGCACGCGGCGCCTACCACTCCAGCGCCGGCAACTCGCGGAAGACCCGGCGCGTGCCGTCGAGCCATCGTTTCGTGAGCGCCTGGAAGTAGGCGTCACCGGCGTCGAAGCGGCGCTTCATCGTCACGCGCAGGCTGTCGCGTGCGTAGCACAGCAGGTCGATCGGCATGCCCACCGAGAGGTTGCTCAGCATCGTCGAGTCGAATGACACCAGCACGCACTTGGTGGCGTCTTCCAGCGTGGCGCTGGAGGTCACCGCCAGGTCCAGGATCGGCTTGCCGTACTTGGCCTCGCCGGTCTGCAGGAAGGGGGTGTCGGTGCCGGCCTCGATGAAGTTGCCTTCGGCGTAGAGGCGGAACAGCCGCATCGCCTCGCCGGCGATCTGCCCGCCGAGGATGAACGAGGCATTGAACTTCAGGCCGCCACTCTCGAGGAAGGGGCCGTCGCGGCGCTCGATGTCGCGCATGGCATCGGAGACGAGGTTGGCCACGTCGAAGAGCGACCCGACGCTCCACAGGTGCGGCGGCTCGGCGGCGGCACGCTGGCGCAGCACGCTGATGACGGCCTGCGTGGCGGCCAGCCCGCCCGAGCTCAACAGCACCAGCACGCGGTCGCTCGCGCGCTCGAACACCGTCATCTTGCAGAAGGTGGCGTAGTTGTCCACGCCGGCATGCGTGCGCGAGTCGCTGGCGAAGATCAGCCCCTCCTCGAGCTTGACGCCGACGCAGTAGGTCATGCCGAGCCGGTCATGCGGGCGAGACCTCGTCGGTCCAGACCTTGAAGCGCTCGAGCGTGTTCGGCCCGAAGGTGCTGGACAGCGCGACGTCGCAGGCATCGCGCCCGCGGGCGATGAGCACGCGGCCGATGCGCGGCGTGTTGTTGCGGGCGTCGAAGGTGTGCCAGCGCGTGCCGAGGAAGACCTCGAACCATGCGGCGAAGTCCATCGGCCCATGGGGCGGCTCGGTGCCCATGTCGCCGAGGTAGCCGGTGCAGTAGCGGGCCGGGATGTTCATGCAGCGGCACAACGCCACGGCCAGGTGGGCATAGTCGCGGCAGACGCCGCGACGCTCCTCGTGGGCCTGCGAGGCGGTGCGCGTGCTGCGTGCGTGCGCGTAGCCGAACTCGATGCGCTCGTGCACGTAGTCGCAGATGGCCTGCACGCGCGCCCAGCCGGTCGGCCCGCTGCCGAACCGCTTCCACGCGAAGTCCGACAGCAGGTCGGTGTCGCAGTAGCGGCTGCCGAGCAGGTAGACCAGCGTCGACTCGGGCAGGTGCTCCACCGGCAGCTGCGGCGCCGTCGCATCCACGAGGTCGGTGGCCCCGCTGTCGTTGACCAGCGCATCCGTCCTGAGCACGAACCGCCCTGCCGGCGCGACGAGGCGGCTGCACCAGTTGCCGAACAGGTCGCGGTAGGCTGCCACCGGCACCGCCGGCGTGGTGACGAGATGGTCGGGCCGCACCAGGTCGGAGGCCCGGGAGTAGTGGATGCTCAGCGCCAGCACCATCGGGGTGGGCGCCTCGCACTGGTACTCCATCTCGAAGCCGACTCGGATCTGCATGTTCATTCCCGATGGGATTCGGCCGGGCGGACCGTCAGCGCGTCGGTGTGGGGGCCGCGAACGGGTTGCCATCCGGCGTGTGCATGTCGGGCGACACCAGGGCCTTGGAGTCGAAGCGCAGCACCGACTGGCGCAACCCGCTCGGTGCGACGTTCACCCGCTCCGACAGGGTCTGGAACTTGTCGGAGCCGGCCGGCTTGAACGCGGCTTCGACCTGGTACTGCCCGGGCGGCAGCGACAGCATGAGCCAGGGCCCGTCCATCTCGCGCTCCAGCACGGCCGTCTTGCTCTTGAGGTCGACGACGCGCAGCTGCGCCCCGGCCAGGTAGGCCCCCGAGGGCTTTGCCACGGTGGCGACCCACAGGTTGTAGTCGCCGCGCTCGGCATGCATGGTCGCCCGGTCCTCCACCGAGATGCCGCCGGAGAGGAAGGACATGCCGCCGGGCGTCCTGGCGCGCGCCAGCGCCGGCTTGCCGGCCTGGGGGTCGCGGGCCGCGCGTTCCTGGATGCCGCTGGCGGCCCGTTCCACCGCGGCGGCCCGTGCCGGGTCGGTGCTCTCCGTGACGCCCGTCGGCGTGCTCGCCGGC
>JALHOU010000152.1 GCA_022842825.1 Rubrivivax sp. | reverse complement strand
GGCGCTTCAGCGACTGGCTGAAGGTGCCGCTGAACGTGCGGCCCTTGCACTTTCCGGTCGATGCCGGCCTGGCCGCGCGGCTCATCATCGCCACGCAGGCGGCCGCCGGCCCGCCGGCGGCGCTGACGCTGGCCGGCGCGATGATGCGCGCCGTGTGGGCCGAGGAGCGCAACCTGGCCGAGCGCGAGACGCTCGCCGCGCTGCTGGCCGAGAACAACCTCGCCGCGGCGTTGCTGGCCGAGTCGGAGGCGCCCGACGTGGCGGCGCGCTACGAGGCCAACACGCAGCGCGCCATCGCTGCCGGGGTCTTCGGTGCGCCGAGCTACGTCGTCGATGGTGAGATCTTCTGGGGCCAGGACCGGCTCGAGTTTCTTGAGCGGCGCCTGAGCGGCTGAAGCTCGACGCGGCCACGTGAACGAGATGGGGCCTGAGTCGAAGCCCGGCCCGACCCGACGGCAGTGGCTGGCGGGGCAGGCGCCATGGGCCGCGCTGGCGACCTTCGGGCCTGGCTTTGGCGCCACCGCAGCGCCTTCAGCCCCTCCGGCGCAGCCCTCCCGGGCCTCTGGATCTGCCGCCGCGGGCACGACCGCGCCGCTGCTGCGCCGCATCCCTTCGAGCGGCGAGGCGATCCCGCTCGTCGGCCTCGGCACCTGGATCACGTTCAACGTCGGCAACGACGTGCGCGCCCGCGATGCCTGCGCCGAGGTCGTGCGCGCGTTCTTCGCCGGCGGCGGCCGCGTGATCGACAGCTCGCCGATGTACGGCAGCTCGCAGCCGGTGATCGGCCATGCGCTGGCCAGGCTCGGCCGGCCCGAGGCGCTCTTCTCGGCCGAGAAGGTGTGGATCGGCGACGGCGCCCGGGGCGACGCGCAGATGGAGGCCTCGCGCGCCCACTGGGGCGTGCCGCGCTTCGACCTGATGCAGGTGCACAACCTGCTCGCCTGGGAGGCGCACCTGCCGCGCCTGCTGGCAATGAAGGCGCAAGGGCAGCTTCGCTACGTGGGCATCACCACCAGCGAGGGCCGGCGACACGCCGAGATCGAACGCTTGATGAAGACGCAGCCGATCGATTTCGTGCAGTTCACCTACAACCCGGTCGACCGCGAGGTCGAGCAGCGGCTGCTGCCGCTGGCCGCCGAGCGGCGCATCGCCGTGCTCGTCAACCGGCCGTTCCGCGAGGGCGCATTGCTGCGCGCGCTGCAGCGCCACAAGCTGCCGGGCTGGGCGGCGGCGCTCGGTTGCGACGGCTGGGCGCAGGCGGTGCTGAAGTTCATCGTCGCGCACCCGGCCGTGACCTGCGCGATTCCCGCCACGGGTCAGGTGTCGCACGTGGTGCAGAACCTGGGTGCGGCGCGCGGGCCGATGCCCGACGCGGCGCTGCGCGCGCGCATCGCGGCCGACGTGGCGGCGCTGGTGTGACGGCGGCGGCGTGAAACGTCGATCGGGCTGGCCGCGCCGGCGGGCGCCTTCGGCCTTGCCGAGGCGGCTCAGACCCGAAGACGCGACGCGGAAGTCCTTCTGGTGAACGACGGTTCCGTCGAGCGCTGGTTCGAGTGGCTGCGCGACCTCGGCACCTACCGCCCGAGCGACTTTCTGATGTTCGCGCCGCGCACCTACTGGCGGCTGTTCGAGCTGCACAACGAGGCCTGGTGGCCCTTGCCGCTGTGGCTGCCCGGCCTTGGTCTCGCTGCGCTGGCCTGGCGATGGCGAGGCGGGGCCACCGCGCACCACGCTTGCGCCTTGGTCCTCGCCGCCGCGGGTGCGTTCGTCGGTGGCTCGTTCGTGCTCGAAGCGTATGCACCCATCAACTGGGCGGCGAGGTGGGTCGCCGCCCTCTGGGCCGCTTTGTGCCTGCTGCTCGTCGCGCTGGCCGCGAGCGGCAAGGTTTACGCCCTGGCGCATGGGCTGCGCTGTCGCCTGGCCGCGCTGCTGGCGTTGTGGGCGTTGCTCGGCCAGCCGCTGCTGGCGCCCCTGGCGGGCCGGCCGTTGGCACAAGCCGAAGTCTTCGCTCTCGCGCCCGACCCGACGGCGCTCGCCGCGCTTGCATGGTTGCTGGCCGGCTCGGTGGCGGCGACCCGGGGATCGGTGGCGTGGGCCTGGCGCGCCACGTGGGTCACCGCATGGTCCTGCTGCCTGTCGAGCGCGGCGACGCTGGCCTTGCTCGGTGCATGGACCGAGTCGCTGCTGATGGCCGCGGCGGCCGGTGCCGCCGGCTGTGCCGTGGCGGCCGGGCGCCTCACTGGCAGCTGAAGTTGTCGGCGCTCTCCAGGCTGCCCGTGCTCTTGCAGCGCGCCACCTCGTAGGCAGGTCGAGGATCGGGAAGCCGCCAAGGAACGGCGGAGCGTTCGTGGCCGCTCCTGTTCCCGCCGGCGAACGAGCCATCCTTGGGGAGCTGCTGCACAAGGTCGCGCGCTGCCGACCGGCCGCCGGGACGGCGAGCTAGCAATGGGCCAGGTCGGCGACGATGCGCTCATTCGCCGGATGGACTTCTAGATCAACGGTATGGCGGGCCGGGTGCCCTCCCCAGCGGACAGGTGCTGTCGCCCGAGAGTGCCCCCATCGCGAAGGCGGCGTTCTGCACCGGCCGCGCACACGCCCTTGCCGCCCTCGAGCAGGGAGGACTCGTGCAAGGACGCGCCCGTCGTCGATAGCCATCAGGTATCGCCGTGATCGGTGCAATCAACCCACGCAATGCGGCGCCGCAGCAATACTCCGTTCCGTCGACTTCCAGACCACCTCTCTCAAACCAACGACGGAGTTCCCCATGTCCCTCATCAACACGCAAGTCCAGCCGTTCAAGACGCAAGCCTTCCACAACGGCAAGTTTGTCGAAGTCACCGACCAGAGCCTCAAGGGCAAGTGGTCCGTGATGATCTTCATGCCGGCGGCGTTCACCTTCAACTGCCCGACGGAAGTGGAAGACGCCGCCGACAACTACGCCAAGTTCAAGGACCTGGGCGCCGAGGTCTACATCGTCACCACCGACACGCACTTCTCGCACAAGGTGTGGCACGAGACCAGCCCGGCGGTCGGCAAGGCCAAGTTCCCGCTCGTCGGCGACCCGACGCACACGCTGACGCGCATGTTCGGCGTGCACATCGAGGAAGAGGGCTTGGCGCTGCGCGGCACCTTCGTCATCAACCCCGATGGCGTGATCAAGACGACCGAAGTGCACGACAACGCCATCGCGCGTGACGTGAAGGAAACGCTGCGCAAGCTGCAGGCGGCGCAGTACGTGGCCAAGAACCCGGGTCAGGTGTGCCCGGCCAAGTGGCAGGAAGGCGCGGCCACGCTGAAGCCTTCGCTCGACCTGGTCGGCAAGATCTAAGGCGCACCGGGCCTTTGAGCCCGGCGAGCCGCCTCCGAGCGCTCGCTTTTCGACCGACAGGACCTTCGGGCCCTGTCGACAGCCGACCCGATGCGGGGGCTGTCGACCGGGCCGGATGGACCACGCCCGTGCGTTGCCCACGGCGCTCCATCGAGCCCCTCACTTCGCCTCTCGCCTTCGTCAAAGGAACCCCACCATGTTGGATGCCAGCCTCCAAGCCCAGCTCAAGGCCTACCTCGAACGCGTGACGCAGCCCGTGGAACTCGTGGCGTCGCTCGACGACCGACCCGCCTCGCAGGAGATGCGCGACCTGTTGGAGGAGATCGCCGGCCTGAGCGACAAGATCACCGCGCGCTTCGACGGCACCGACGAACGCCGCCCTTCGTTCTCGATCAGCCGCGCCGGTCACGACATGGGCGTGCGCTTCGCCGCCATCCCGATGGGTCACGAGTTCACTTCGCTCGTGCTGGCGCTGCTGCAGGCCGGCGGCCACCCGCCCAAGGTGGAGGCCGATGTCATCGAGCAGATCCAGGCACTGCAGCCCGAGTCGGGCGACCTGGTCTTCGAGACCTACATGTCGCTGACCTGCCACAACTGCCCGGACGTGGTGCAGGCGCTCAACCTGATGGCGGTGCTCAACCCGCGTGTCCGCCATGTGGCCATCGACGGCGGCCTCTTCCAGGCCGAGGTCGAGGCGCGCCAGATCATGGCGGTGCCGATGGTGTTCCTGAACGGGCAGCCGTTCACCTCGGGCCGCGTGGAGCTGGCCGACATCCTGGCCAAGGTGGACACCGGCGCCGCCGCGCGCGATGCCGCCAAGCTGGCCGCCCGGGAGCCCTTCGACATGCTCATCGTCGGCGGTGGCCCCGCCGGCGCGGCCGCGGCCGTCTATGCGGCGCGCAAGGGCATCCGCACTGGCGTGGTGGCAGAGCGCTTCGGCGGCCAGACGCTGGACACGTTGGGCATCGAGAACTTCATCTCCGTGCCCGAGACCACGGGCCCGAAGTTCGCCGCCGCGCTGGAGGCGCAGGTGCGTGGCTACGGCGTCGACATCATGAACCAGCAGCGCGTGACGGGCATCGAGCCGGCGGAGAAGCCCGGCCGCCCCATCACCGTGAAGCTGGCCAACGGCGCGGCGCTCAAGAGCCGCTCGTTGGTGCTCGCCACGGGCGCGCGCTGGCGCAACGTCAACGTGCCCGGCGAGCAGGAGTACAGGAACAAGGGTGTGGCCTACTGCCCGCACTGTGACGGCCCGCTCTTCAGGGGCAAGCGCGTCGCCGTCATCGGCGGCGGCAACTCGGGCGTCGAGGCGGCGATCGACCTGGCCGGCGTGGTGGAGCACGTGACGCTGGTCGAGTTCGCGGACCAGCTCAAGGCCGATGCCGTGCTCGTCAACAAGCTGAAGAGCCTGCCCAACGTCATCGTGCACACGAGCGCCCAGACCACCGAGATCACCGGCGACGGCAGCAAGGTCAACGGCCTCGTGTTCAAGGACCGTGCCACGGGCGAGGAGCACCGCGTGGCGCTGGCCGGCGTGTTCGTGCAGATCGGCCTCGTGCCCAACACCGAGTGGCTGCGCGGCACGGTGGAGCTCTCGAAGCACGGCGAGATACTCGTCGACGAGAAGTGCGGCACCAGCCTGCCGGGCGTGTTCGCCGCGGGCGACGCGACCACCGTGCCCTACAAGCAGATCATCATCGCCAGCGGCGAAGGCTCGAAGGCGGCGCTGTCGGCCTTCGACCACCTCATTCGCATCCCGCTGGCGGCTTGAGGCAGGACGCTCGCCGACGTGGCGCTGGGCTCGGGAGCGGGCCCGCGATCGCTCTCACCGGGAGTCTCGGGCGCGCGATCCGGTCGCCAGTTCTCAGGGTGCCGCTTCCAGGTAGCTCTGGAAGACGCCGACGTGCACCCAGGCCGTGTCGACTCGATCGCCGGGGTCCGGCCACAGCTCGCGACTGGCAAAGCGCACATCGTAGGTGGGCTCGTCTTCCGCCGCCACGCCGTGCGCATGCGCGTCGGGGAAGGGGTAGCGCGGCGACTCTGCCACGACCAGGCCCACCTTGCCGCGGATGTAGGCCGGCATGCGCACATGTCCGCCCACGTGCTCGATGCGCACGCGCACACGGTCACCGGGCTGCCAGGTGCGGCGCGTGGGCACGTTGCCGCGCCCGAGGCCGAGCGGCAGGGCCAGCGGGAAGGCGCCGCCGGCGAGCGACTCCAGTTCTTCGCGCGTGAGCACGCCCTTTTCCACGCACAGCGTGGCCAGGCTCGTGAGCGTGCGCTCGTAGTAGCCGGCGTTCATGTAGTGGCGCGGCTCCATGCGCTCGATGGCATGGCGGTACTCGTCCATGTTGAAGACGCCGCGCGCCACGGCCAGGCCGTACAGGGCGTTGACGCGCTTCTCCCATTCTTCGTGGAAGACCGGCGCGCCGGGTGTGTGCTGCACCGGGCCGAAACCCTGTCTGCCACCGAGATCGTGGACGCCGTCCATGGCGTGGCCTCCGGTTGATGCTGGCCGCGTGCTCGCTCGATCGTCGCCTTGTCTGCAGCGCGGCGGCTAGAGCCGCGCCACGCCGATCATGGCGTCCTTGGTGATGATGGCGGCCAGCTGCTCCTCGCTCCAACCGGCCGTGTGCGCCGGGCGCTCGGGGATCACCATGTAGCGCGTGTCGGCGGTGGTGTCCCATACACGCACCTCCATCTGCGCCGGCAGCTCCAGGCCCATCTCGCGCAGCACGGTGCGCGACTCGCGCACGATGCGCGAGCGGTACTCGAGGTCCTTGTACCAGTCGGGCGGCAAACCGATCACCGTGAACGCCGTGCACGAGCACAGCGTGCAGCAGATGACGTTGTGCACCGTGGCCGTGTTCTCCAGCGCCACCAGGTGGCGGTGGTGCCTCGGCAGTTCGATGCCCAGCTCGCGCACGGCCTCGCGCCCGTTGGCCCGCAGTCGCTGGCGGAAAGCTGCGTCCACCCAGGCTCGCGCCACCACGCGCGCGCCGCGTTCGGGCAGCCACACGTCCTCGGCGTTGTGCACGCTCTGGGCAATGGCTTCGTCGTTGACCAGGCCATGGCTCTTGAGCGCGGCCTCGATGGCAGCGGCGCGCCGCGGCACCGGGGCCACGGCGCGAACGAGGTGGCGGGCTTCGGCCATCTTGGGGCTCCAGGGGCGTGGCAGGGTGCAGGTCAGTATAGGGGCCGGTCCGCCGAACGGACGGCGGGGTTGGCCTGGGCCGGAACTGCGGGCAGCGGGCAGTTCAGCCGCCGGCGGCAGGCCGTACGCAGCGGAAGCCGATGTACACGACCGCCGTGTCGCCGGGCTTGCTTTGCAACTGATCGGCGCGCATCTGCGCGGCGCCATACCACCACGAGCCGCCGCGCGTGCGCCGCTGGGCCGTGCCCGAGGCGCCTGCCGGCTCGTCGACCCACTCCCAGGCGTTGCCGCCCATGTCGTGCAGGCCGTTGACGCCGGGGCTTGCCTGGCTCGTGCGCGCGTGGCCGGCACCGCGCAGCAGCCGGGTGCCGTGCGGCACGGCGCGGGCCTGTGCGGCGCCGCCGCAGTCTTCGAGGCAGATTGCACCGGCGGGTGAGTCACCGGTGGGGTAGAGGTAGCGGCGGCCCCGCTCATAGGGCGCGGGGGGACGCTCGCGCTGCTCGGTGTGGGCGGCGCTCAGCCACTCGGCATCGGTGGGCAGGCGGCCCCCGGCCCAGCGGCAGAAGGCCTGCGCTTCGTCGTAGGTGACGTGGACCGCCGGCTCGTCAGGGGCGGGCGTGTGTTGCGGACCGAAGGGCGTGCGCCAGGTCCAACCGGGCTTGCGCGTCCAGCCGGCCTCGTAGACCTCGCCGCCGCCCGCCTGCTCGGCACGCGTGCGCACCTGACGCGCCTCAGCGTGCAGGCAGAACTGCCCGACGGTGGTTTCGGTGCGCGCGATCTCGAATGGGCCCACGCGCACCCAGTCGATGCCGGCGGGGTTGGCTGCGGCGGGCGGCGAAGCCGACGAGGTGCCCGGCTGCGCCAGCGGTGATGCAGCCGCGGCCAGCAGCGAAGCCCCGGCCAGCGTGGCCCGGGCGAGGCGCTTCATCCATGGGGCCGGCCGGGTGCGTGCCATGCGCGCTTCACATGCCCGCGTAGTTCGGCCCGCCGCCGCCTTCCGGCGTCACCCACACGATGTTCTGCGTCGGGTCCTTGATGTCGCAGGTCTTGCAGTGCACGCAGTTCTGGGCGTTGATGACGAGGCGGTCTTCGCCGTCGGTGTTCACGAACTCGTAGACGCCGGCCGGGCAGTAGCGGCTCTCGGGCCCGGCGTAGCGCGAGAGGTTCACGGCCACCGGCACCGCCGCGTCCCTGAGCGTTAGGTGCGCGGGCTGGTTCTCCTCGTGGTTGGTGTTGCTCACGAACACCGAGGAGAGGCGGTCGAAGGTGAGCTTGCCGTCGGGCTTGGGGTAGCGGATCGGCTCCACCTGGCTGGCCGCGTGCAGGCGTTCGTGGTCGGGCGTGTGGCGGTGCTTCGTCCACGGCGGGCTCTTGAAGCCGAGCCTGGGCAGCAGCCACTGCTCGAGGCCGGTCATCAGCGCCCCCACTGTGTTGCCCTGCTTGAACCAGTGCTTGAAGTTGCGCGTGGCGTTCAGCTCTTCATGCAGCCAGCTGCGCTCGAAGGCGGCCGGGTAGGCCTGGAGCTCATCGTGTGCGCGGCCCGCCTTCAGGGCCGGGGCAAGCGCCTCGGCGGCGAGCATGCCGGTCTTGAGCGCGGCGTGGCTGCCCTTGATGCGCGCGGCATTCATCGTGCCGGCCTCGCAGCCGACCAGCACGCCGCCGGGGAAGGCCATCTTCGGCAGGCTCTGCGGGCTGCCGTTGTTGATGGCTCGCGCGCCATAGCCGATGCGCTTGCCGCCCTCGATGTGCGCGCGGATGGCCGGATGCGTCTTCCAGCGCTGCATCTCCTCGAACGGACTCAGCCAGGGGTTCTGGTAGTCCAGGCCGATGACGAGGCCGAGCGTGACGCGGTTGCCTTCGAGGTGGTACAGGAAGCCGCCGCCGAACGTGTGCTCGTCCATCGGCCAGCCGGCGGTGTGCACGACGAGCCCCGGCTTCGCCTTCTCGGGCGGGATCTCCCACAGCTCCTTGATGCCGATGGAGAAGCTCTGCGCATCGCGCCCGGCCAGCAGGTCGAAGCGCTCGATGAGCTGCTTGCCCAGGTGCCCGCGCGCGCCTTCGGCGAACACGGTGTACTTGGCGGTGAGCTCCATGCCGAGCTGGAAGCCGCCATGCGGCTCACCGTCCTTGCCGACGCCCAGATTGCCGGTGGCCACGCCGCGCACGCGGCCGTCTTCGGTGTACAGCACCTCGGCGGCGGTGAAGCCGGCGAAGACCTCCACGCCCAGCACCTCGGCCTGCTCGCCCAGCCACTTGACGACGGCGCCCAGGCTGACGACATAGTTGCCGTGGTTGTGCAGGATGCCGGGCACGAGCCAGTCGGGCGTGCGGAAGGCGGAGTCGGCGCGCAGGAAGAGGATGTCGTCGGCGGTCACGGGCTGGTGCAGCGGCGCACCCCGCTCCTTCCAGTCCGGGAAGAGCTCGGTGATGGCGCGTGGGTCCATCACGGCGCCGCTCAGGATGTGCGCGCCAGGCTCGCTGCCTTTCTCGATGACGACGACGCTGATGTCCGCGTTCAGCTGCTTCAGCCGGATGGCAGTGGCCAGGCCGGCGGGCCCGGCACCGACGACCACCACGTCGTACTCCATCGCCTCGCGCGGGCCGTGTTGCTCGAGGATCTGCTGCGGGGTCATCGGGGGTTCCTCCAGGGGCGGCGCATTCTAAGAGTCGCCCCTGCGGCCGGGGGCTGCGCCGTGTGGGCTTCAGTGCCTAAAGAGCCAGGCCACTCCGAGGCCGGCCATCGTCATGGCCAGCGAGCCGAGCACATGCGCACCCACCGTCGCCAGCGCCCAGGCGAGCCGCCCTTGCTGCAGCAGCCCCACCACCTCGGCCGAGAAGGTGGAGAAGGTGGTGAGTGCGCCGAGGAAGCCGGTGACGAGGAACAGGCGCCATTCCGGCGGCAGCGTCGGGTGCTGAGCCAGTGCGCCGATGACGAGGCCGATGAGAAAGCCACCGGCCAGATTGGCGAGCAGCGTGCCCGGCGGCAGTGAGGGAAAGAGGCCGTTGAGCCACACCGCCAGGCCCCAGCGCAGCCATGCACCGAGCACCGCGCCGGAGGCCACCGCGAAGGCAGGGTGGAGGAACTGCGAGAGTTGCGAGGCTGCCTGGGCCATGGGAGGGCCGCATTATCGGGCGCGCCTTCGGAGGAGCCATCGACAGGCGGGCCCGAAGACCGACCTGCCCGGAGCAGCGGTGCGTTCGATGCCGCGCCGCGGCGGCCGACCAGCGCGAGCCCGTTCCCCGGCTCAGGCCGCCGCCAACCCGAGACGCTGGCTCTCGCTGAAGACGGGGTGCGCCTCGTCGCCTTCGGCGGCCACCGCACAGTTGCGGCCTTGCCGCTTGGCCTCGAAGAGCGCTTGGTCGGCGCGGCGCAGCGCTTCGTCCAGCGGCTCGTTGGCGAGCACCTGCACGACACCGAAGCTGAGCGTGAGGCGCGGCAGGTGCTGTTCGCCCGTGCGTCGCTGCACGGCATGCACGATGCGCTCGGCCACGCTCATGGCCGCCGGCACCGTGGCGCCGCGCAGCAGCAGCGCGAACTCGTCGCCGCCGAGGCGACCGGGCACGTCCTGCGCGCGCAGATGCTCGAGCATGCTGCCCGCGACGAGCGTGAGGGCGCGGTCGCCGGCGGCATGGCCGAGCGTGTCGTTGATGCCCTTGAAATGGTCGACGTCGTACATCAACAGCACGTTCGCGCCGGGCGGGTCGTTGCGCAGGGCGAGCGTCGCCAGGTCGTGGAAGTGGCGCCGGTTGGGCACCTGTGTCAGCGCGTCCATGTTGGCCAGCGTGCGCAGGCGCTGGCGCGACTCGCGCAACTGCTGCTCGGTGCGCTGGCCCACCATGGTCAGCAGCACGAAGGCCGCCACCATCAGCCCGAGTGCCACCGCCACCGCGCGCGGCACGAGCGGGTCCGCCGCGGCGCGCAGCATGGCCATGTCTCCCGGCGGGCTCTGCAAGGGCCACACCGCCAGCGGCGCAAAGGCCAGCAGGCACAACGACGCCGCCAGCGCCTGCAGCGGTGGCGTGGCGTGGCTGGCGGGCGTGCGCAGCGCCACCGTGGCGGCATAGAGCAGGCCCAGCGAACCCGCCGCGGCAGCGATCCAGGGCGCCCGCGCCGGAGCCGCTGCGAAGGCCAGGCCGAGCACGGGCAGGGCGACCATGAGCGCGCCGAAGTCGATGCTGGCGTGCAACGGCAGGGCGTCGCGTGCGTGGAAGCGCCGCAGGCCGATGAGCAGGGTGAGCGGCCACTGCAGCAGCAGCCCCTCGGCCAGGAAGCGGACCAGGGAGTGCGCGGAGGCCGCTGCCAGCACGGTGCCCAGGGCGGCCAGCCACACCGCGGCCAACCACCAGCGCCAGCCGCGTGGTTGTGCATGCCGCACGCCGAAGCCGGTGAGCGAGGCGGCCGCGACGAGCGCCGTCGCGGCGGCCACCTGCAGCGCGTCCAGTGGAGCATTGGGCATGGGGGCGATTGTTGGGCTGGGCGCGCGACGGCGCCGGTGTTCGGCGTTAGAGGGCGGTAGGCATTGCAACCCATTGCTACGCCGCGCGTCCCGCGCCACCGATTCTGGTGCGGG
The DNA here is from genome assembly GCA_022842825.1 of Rubrivivax sp. GTDB lineage: Bacteria > Pseudomonadota > Gammaproteobacteria > Burkholderiales > Burkholderiaceae_C > Rubrivivax. Next base: position 1,170 of record JALHOU010000152.1, on the reverse strand, counting down.
CGGGGTGGCGTCGCGTAGCCCCCCGGCGGGTGGGCGGCCGCCGGTGCCCCGCCGGGCGATCGGGGACCGGCCGGCCCGCTTGAGTACCATCCCCGGGATCGAAGCTTGGACGCCGGCCACCGCCGGCTGGATGGAACCGACGATGGCAATGGATGTGGTCGACTACGACATCAAGGGCGCCGAGATGCAGTATGTCGAGGTCGAACTCGACCCCGGCGAGGCGGCCATCGGCGAAGCCGGCAGCATGATGTTCATGGATGCGGGCATCACCATGGACACGGTGTTCGGCGACGGCAGTGCCGGCAGCCAAAGCGGTGGCCTTTTCGGCAAGCTGCTCGGCGCTGGCAAGCGGCTCGTCACCGGCGAGTCGCTGTTCACCACCGTCTACACCAATAACGCGAGCACCAAGCAGCGGGTCGCGTTTGCCGCACCGTACCCGGGCAAGATCCTCGCGATGGATCTGCGCCAGCTTGGCGGCACGCTCATCTGCCAGCGCGACGCCTTCCTGTGTGCGGCGCGCGGTGTCTCGCTCGGCATCGCCTTCCAGCGCAAGCTCTCCACGGGCTTCTTCGGCGGTGAAGGCTTCATCATGCAGAAGCTGGACGGCGACGGCCTGGCCTTCGTGCACGCCGGGGGCAGCATCGCCAAGCGCGAGCTGCAGGCGGGGCAGACGTTGCTCGTGGACACGGGCTGCGTCGTCGCCTACACGCAGACCATGAACTTCGAGATCCAGTACGTCGGCAAGATCAAGACGGCGCTCTTCGGTGGCGAGGGCCTGTTCTTCGCCAAGCTCACGGGCCCGGGCACGCTGTGGCTGCAGAGCCTGCCGTTCTCGCGCCTGGCCTCGCGCGTGTTCGCGGCGGCGCCGCAGATGGGCGGCCGGCGCGAGGAAGCGGGCCTGGGCGGCCTGCTCCCGGCCGGCGGGGTGCTCGGCGGCATCCTTGGCGGGGACGACGACGCATGAAGGCGGCCGGCTGGTCGAAGGGCCTGCATCCGACGGCGCGTCGCGAGGGCAATCTCGCGCCGACGGGTCCGACGTTCCCGGTGTCGCCGGGCCGGCGGGCGCTGCTGGCGGCGGTCGCGCCGGCCGTGGGCCTTGCGGCGGCACTGCTGCCGCGGGGCGCGCGTGCCCAGGGGACGAAGCCTGCAACACCTGCATCCACCGATGCG
>JALHOU010000151.1 GCA_022842825.1 Rubrivivax sp. | reverse complement strand
GTGTTGAACAGCGACGACCGCCGCTTGATCCCGTGCACCACATAGCCCTTGTCCAGCAGCAACTCCGCCAGGTACGCCCCGTCCTGGCCCGTGATGCCCGTGATCAGCGCCGTCTTCTTCAATTCCGACCTTTCCAGTTGTTGCGTCACTGTGGCGCAGCCTGCTCGTGCATGCCGCAGCCGGGGCCTGTCGGGCGCGAAGGATGCCCGGGCCCCGACGTTGAGTCCGACACTCAGTACTCGTTGAGGATGACCCCGGCGACGCGCGCCGTGCTCTGCGACAGCGCGGCCACGAGCTGCTGCAGTGCGGCCATCCGCGATTGATCCTTGCGCGCGACCACCAGGGCTGCGCCGCAGCGTGCCGCGACGACCTGCGCGTCCACGCCGAACATCATCGCGGGTGTGTCGACCACGACGTGGTCGAACTTGGCAGTCAGCTCTCGCATCAACACGCCGAAGGCTGGCCGTTCGATCAGTTCGAGTGGGTTGGGCGGCGTGATGCCCACCGGCATGACGAAGAGGTTGGCCACATCGGGCACGGCCTGGATGACGTCGGCCGCCACGTGCCCGACAAGCACGCTCGACAGGCCCGTCTTGTTCTCGAGCTTGAACAGCTCGTGCAACCTCGGTCCGCGCAGGTCGGCGTCGATCAGCAGTGTGCGACCCCCCACCTGGGCCAACGAGACGGCGATGTTCGCGCTGAAGAAGGTCTTGCCGTCGCCGGAGGACGGGCTCACGACGGCCAAGGCGGCCCGCGGCTGACCGGCGCTGTAGTTGAACAGGCGGGCCATCAGCTGACTGCGGATCTCGCGGAACGCCTCGGCCTGCATCGAGAAAGGCTGGTTCAGGCCAACCAGCTCGGGCATCAGCTGACGCCGCTCTTCGCTGGAGTAGGCGTAGCCGAACTGCTCCGAGAGCGCGTGCAGCACCTGGTCCTGAGTCACCAGCCCGAGCGCCACCGCGGCCTCGCCGAAGCGAAGGCCCTTGGTACTCGCGAAGTCGAGGATCTGCTGCAGCTTCTCGGCGCCCAGGGCGGCCTTGGCATCGAGCAGGGCACCGATCAGGCGCTCGTTGATGATGCTTTCGTCGTTGGCCCGCGGCTTCAACAGGCTCGATTCGCCTTGGCCCGGCGCCACGTCGATCGCCTTGAGATCAGATGGCATGTTCATCACGTTCCCTCTCGAGGTGCGGGCAGGCTGCGGAATGCGGTGCTCGCGGCCAGCTGCGGGGGCCGGAGTCCGGCAATGCGCGCCGTACCGCTGCCCGGACGGGGCAGCACGCCCAGCAGGGGCAGCCCGAGCGACTGGGGCAGTTCCTCGACCGTACGCACGCGTCGGTCGACATACTCGCGCACGATCGCCATCGCGATGGCGAGCACGGTGCCGATCACCACCGACAGCAGCACGTTGCGCAGGATGTTGGGCGAGCTCGGCAGCGGCGGTTCCTTGGCCTCGGAGAGCACGTAGGCGCCACCCTGGGTTGCCTTCGTCTCGAGGTTGGTCTGGCTCAGGCGCGTGAGCACGGCGTCGTAGGCGCGCTGGGCGGCTTCGACCTCGCGCACCAGCACCATGCCTTCTTCGCGCGCCTGGCGCAGGCGCAGCACGCGGGCGCGCTGCGCCTCCAAGGAGGCGCGTACCTCGGCTTCGCGCTGGCGGTTGATCGTGTTGGTCACGCCCACCGTGCTGGACACGCGGCGCGACTCGGTGTCCAGGCGCGCGCGCAGCGAATCGATGGTGGCGCGGGCTTCGAGCACCTGCGGATGATTGCTGCCCAGGCGCGAATCGAGCTCCTGCAGCTTGGCTTCGGCGGTGGTCAGTTGCGCCCGCAGCGTGATGATCAGCGGGTTGTTCACGACCTCCGCGAGGCCTTCGCCCGCCCCGCGAGCCTGCGACTGGCGGCTAGCCGACTCGGCCGACAGGGATTGCAGCACCACGAGCTGTGACGAGAGCTCGTTCAGGCGGGCGGTTTCGACGTCGAGCGCACCGTCGGAGATGACGACGACGCCGCGATCCCGCTGGTAGGCGCTGAGCTTGGCCTGGGCGGCTTCGAGCTGGGCGCGAAGGTCCTTGGCGCGGGCGTCGAAGACGGCCGTGTTCTGTCTGGCCGGGTCGACGCGGAACTGCACTGCCGTGTCGAGGAAGGACTGGGCAAAGAGGTTGGCCGTGCGCGCCGCCGTCGCTCCGTCGGCCGCCTTGTAGTTGACGCTGATGACCGTGGAGTCGCGCGAGGGCTTCACCTCCAGGCCCCTCTGAAGCCAGTCGATCAGCCAGGCGTCGAAGCTGCCCGCCCCCTTGGCGTCGCGATTCCAGGCATCGCGCAGGTCGGGGTTGTCACCCAGCTTGAGCGCCTTCACGACGGCCAGCGCGACGCGCTCGCTCTTGAGCACGTCGACCTGCGTGGCCATGAACACCGGCGAAGGGCTGCCAGCATAGACCGCCGATCCGGCCACGTCGGGCCTGTACTGGTCGACGAGCAGCGTCGTCGTGGCCGTGTACTGCCGGGGCAGCATGAGGCTGAACGCGAGGGCGCCGCCCACCGTCAGCAACAGCACCAGGAGCGCGGCTTTCCAGCGCGCGCGCATGATGATCAGGAATTGACCGAGCGTCATCGCATCTCCCAACTCAGAAAAGGCTCTCGCGCACGAAGACGACGTCGTCTTGCTGAAGCGTCTCTTGCAGTCCCGGCGTCAGCTCCTGGACCGCACCGTCGGTGCCGCGGCGGTGCACGCGAATGCCGCGCTGCGTGCCGCGCAGGGTGAGGCCGCCGCTGGCGGCCAGGGCCTGCAGCACGGTCATGCCACGCTCCAGGCGCAGCACGCCCGGACGCTGGACCTCGCCGTAGACATAGATCTGCGGCATGCGCTCGACGTACACCACGTCGTTGTGCTGGATGACAATGTCGTCACCCGCGTTGCCGCCGCGAAAGAGGGTGCGCATGTCGACCTGCTTGCGGAAGGGCTTGCCTTCGCGCGTGCCGACGACGGTGAGGGTGTCGCTGCCGTCCGGTGCCACGCCGCCGGCCAGCGCCAGCAGGTCGGAGAGCTTGGTGTTGCTCAGTTCCAGCGGGTAGCGGCCCTGGCGCACGACGTGGCCCAGCACGGTGGCCTGGCTGCCGCGCTGGGTGATCACGAGGATGGACACCTGCGGCTGCTTCAGGAAGCGGCCCGCAAGCAGGCCGTCGGCGATGCGCTTCTCGGCCGCGGCGACCGTCAGGTTGCCCAGCTGAACCGCACCGAGAAGCGGATAGCTGACGACGCCCGTCTCCGGGATGCGCGTGTCCAGCGAAAGTTCGGGGCTCTGGAACACCGTGATCTTGATCACGTCGCCGGGCCCGAGTACATAGTCGGTCACGGCCGCGGCACGCTGGGCGCTGGCGGTACCCACCGTGACCAGCAGGGCCGAAGCTGCGAGGGTTCGCAGGAATAGACGTCGCATCGTTGATGCCCCCAACTTGTTCATCGTCGAGAGTCTACTGGTCGAAGCGGCAGCATGCGCGCTGCGCAGGCCCCCCCGAAGTTGAAGGGGTCACGCTCCCTGCACCGGCGATCGAGCGAGGAAACAGCTGGCCTCAGCCGGGCACGGCGGGCTGCCTAGTCCCGCTCGGATGTGTGCCAGGCCCCGCGGGCGCCGCCGCCCCTTTGCTCGCGCTCGCGCGCCCAGGTCTGCTCGAACTGCTGCCGGCCCTGCCTGGCGATGGCGATGAGCCGGCCCTCGTCGGCGAAGTGCGGCACCATCTCTTCGAGCAGATCGATGCTGTGGCGGCGGAACTTCATCGCCTGAGAGCGCGCTTCATGGGGCCGCATGCCGGTGAGTTCGAGCACTCTGCGGCCGCTCATCAGTGAGCTGTCCAGCGTCTCGCGTTCGACATACACCAGACCCAACTGTCGCAGGCGTGCATAGTGCACGGCATTTCGGGCCCTGGCGACGAGGGTGCACTGCGGAAAGTGCTCGCGCACGAGCGTGGCGCATTCCACGCTTTGCTCGACATCGTCGATGGCCAGCACGAAGACGCTCGCCTGAGCCGCGCCGGCCATGCGCAGCAGGTCCAGCCGCGTGGCGTCGCCGTAGAACGCCTTCCAGCCGAAGCGGCGCAGGCTCTCGATGTGCTCGGCGTTGTGCTCGAGCACCGTCGCGGTCATGCCGTTGGCGGCCAGCAGCCTGCCGACGATCTGGCCGTAGCGGCCGAAGCCGGCGATGATGATCGGCGCCTGCTGCGGTTCGGCCAGTTCCGGTGGCCGGCCTGCGGCTGCGTGTCTGGCGATGTGGGCCGGCCAGTAGCGGTCGGCCAGCACGAGCAGCACCGGCGTGAGCAGCATCGACAGAGCGATCGCCGCCACCAGAAGGGACGACGCCGTGCCGGCGATCACCCCCGCCCCCTGCGCCGTCTGCAGCACGACGAAGCCGAACTCGCCGCCCTGGGCGAGCAGGATCACGAAGACCGGCCGCTCGGCAAGCGGCACCGGGATAAAGCGCGCCATGAGGCCGAGCACCAGCGCCTTCACGGCCAGGAAGCCGGCCACGACGGCCGCGACGATCGCGGGGTGCTCGAGGACCACCGCGAAGTCGATCCCCATGCCCACGGCGATGAAGAAGAGCCCCAGCAACAGCCCCTTGAACGGCTCGAGGTCGGTCTCGAGTTCGCGCCGGTACTCGCTCTCCGCCAGCAGCACGCCGGCGAGGAAGGCCCCTAGCGCCATCGAGAGCCCCACGCTTTGCATCAGCGCCGCGGTAGCCACGACGAGCAGCAGGGACGCGGCCGTGAAGATCTCCGGCGTCTTGCTGCCCGCAATCCAGCGCAGCGCCGGGCGCAACAGCAGCCGTCCGCCGAAGACGATGCCGGCGACCACCGCCACCGCCTGCAGCGCGCCCGACCAGCCGCCGCCCGCGGAGCCGGTGGAACCCAGCGCGAGGAGCGGCAGCAGGGCAAGGATGGGAATGGCGGCGATGTCCTGGAACAGCGCCACGCTGAGCACGGTCTGCCCCGCACCGGTGGTCATCAGGTTGCGTTCGTTCAGCACCGACAGGCCGATGGCCGTCGACGACATGGCGAGTGCAAGCGCTGCCACCAGCGCCATGCGACCCTCGACGCCGAAGGCCAGCGCCACGCCGCCGATCAGCAGCGCCGAGCCGAACAGCTGGGCACTGCCCCAGCCGAAGATGGGCCGGCGCAGGCTCCACAGCCGGCGCGGCTCCAGCTCGAGGCCGACCAGGAACAGCATCAGCACGACCCCGAACTCGGCCACGTGCAGCATGGTCTGCGCGTCCGTGACGAGCGCCAGCCCGAAGGGCCCGATGGCGATGCCGGCAGCCAGGTAGCCGATGATCGACCCCAGGCCCGCCAGGCGCGCCAGCGGCACGGCCAGCACCGCGGCGGCGAGGTAGACCAGCGTCGCGTTCAACCAGCCGTTGCCGTGCTCCATGGACGGGGCGCGCCGGTCGAGGTCGTCACTCCGCGGCCAGGGCGGGCCGCGCGTCGGCAGGGACTTCGCAGCCTGCCTCGGGTTCGAGGTCGGCGAGCTCGGGCCACGCGGGCCAGGAATGCAGCCGTTCGGCGAATAGCCGCGCATGCTCGTCGAGCGTGGCTTCGTCGACACGGTGCGCCCCGTGCAGCACCAGCGGCGGCAGCCAGCGCATGCCGGTCAGGCGCGCCGTCTGCTCGTAGGGTGGCAAGTAGGCGTCGAAGAAGTAGCGGTTGTGGCCGGAAGGGTGGTACGAGGCTTCGGGCCCACCGGTGGAGGCGACGAGCCACAGGTCCTTGCCGCGCAACGCGTGGCCCCCGGGCCCGTAGGCCCAGCCGAAGGCGAACACCTCGTCCAGCCAAAGCTTGAGCAGTGGAGGCATCGAGTACCAGTGGACCGGCTGCAGCCAGACGACGAGCCGCGCAGCCTTCAGGGCGGCCTGCTCGGCGGCCACGTCGATGAAGTAGTCGGGGTAACGCGCATAGAGGTCACGCACGTCGACGCGCCCGTTGCGCGCCCCGAGGCCGGTGGACGTCGTGGCGAGCATCCGCTGCGTCACGCGCGAGTGCTCCAGCGTCGGGTGGGCGACGACGACGACGATCTCGGTGGACAGTCCGGCTGGGGCATCGGCCATGGGGCCGCTACCATACCCGATGGGAACGGGAGCCGCCGCCGGCGCATGCCAACCAGAACAGACCCGGGAGAGTGTGAACATGCCCGTGATCGTCATCGCCAATCCCAAGGGTGGCGTCGGCAAGAGCACGCTGGCCACCCAAGTCGCGGGCTGCCTGGCGACGGCGGGGCACGCCGTGATGCTGGGCGATGTCGACCGCCAGCAGAGCGCACGCCAGTGGCTGGCCGTGCGTCCGGCGTCGGCGGCGCGCATCGCCGGCTGGGACATCGCCGCCGACGAGATCGTCCGGCCACCCAAAGGGACGACGCACGTGGTGCTGGACACCCCGGCCGGCTTGCACGGCAAGCGGCTCGAGGCGGTCTTGCGCATCGCCGACCGGCTCATCGTGCCGCTGCAGCCCAGCCTCTTCGACATCCAGGCCACGCACGCCTTCCTCGCCGAGTTGCGCGGGCACAAGCGCGGCGGTGCCATCGAGACCGTGCTGGTGGGCAACCGCGTGCGCGAGCACACGCGGGCGAATGAGCAGTTGCACCGTTATGTGCAGGCCTTGCCGCAGCCCGCGATCGCCTGGCTGCGCGAGACGCAGAACTACGTGCAGCTGGCGGCACACGGCCTGACGATCTTCGACGTGGCGCCCGGCCGTGTCGAACGCGACCTCGAGCAATGGGCCCCGCTCACGGCCTGGCTGCGCGGCCAGCCCCTCGCCACGACCACGGAGAAGACCGCATGACCCACGCCGTCCGGCGCTTCGCCCGCCTCGCGGACCTGCAGCCGCTGGTCGGGCAGGAGATTGGGCTGAGCGACTGGCTCACCGTCGACCAGCACCGGATCGACCTCTTCGCCGACGCCACCGAGGACCACCAGTGGATCCACGTCGATCCGGTGCGCTCGGCGGCGGGGCCCTTCGGCGCCACGGTCGCGCATGGCTTCCTCACGCTGAGCCTGTTGCCGCCATTCTTCGCCAGCGGCTTTCACATCGAGGGCATCCGCATGGGCATCAACTACGGCCTCAACCGCGTGCGCTTCCCGGCTCCGGTGCGCGTGGGCAGCCGCCTGCGCGGCCGCTTCAAGCTGTTGGCCTACGTGCCGCTCGAAGGAGGCGCCCAGATCACCGTGGAGGTCACGGTGGAGATGGAGGGGTCCGACAAGCCGGCCTGCGTGGCCGAGTCGGTGTCGCGCCGCTACACGTAGTGGAAGACGGCCGGGCGCGCTGGCGGCAACCGGCCACCGAACGGCCATCGAACCGGCGCCGGCCCGTCCGTCAGAGAGAGTGGATCGGCAGCGTCGGCCTCACGTCGGATCAGTCGCACAGGCCGAGGATCTTCTGCTCGGTGGTGCACACGCGGACCGGCTTTGGCGGCGGGCGCATGGCGGCGCAGCGGCCGAGTTCACGCGCCGTGGCCGGGAAGTAGCTCCAACCTTGGCCCAATTGCGGCAGGTCGAGCGACACCTCCTTCCACTTCGGGTGGCCCTGGCTCTGCAGGCTGTCGAAGTTCAGGCACAGCGAGCGCGCGAACTGCGACAGCCGTGCCTGCGTTCCCGCCAGGTTGTAGTCGTAGGTGACCAGGAAGGCCTTCACCGCCATGCCCTGCAGGTCTTCCGTGAGCAGGTTGGGGTAGTTCGTCGCCTTCACGGTGCTCGGGAAGTAGGTCTTGAGCGCCGCCTTGCTCGCCGGGTTCTCCGGGTCCAGCTTGAGCAGCTTGATGAGCGAGCGCGCCTCGGCCTTCATGTCGGTGAGCAGCTTGGCGGGCTGGCCGGCCACGATGGCCACCACGTCGACGCTCTTGTCGCCGGTGAGCTTGAAGAGCGCCTCCTCGTGAGTCATGAAGGTGAGCCGCGTGTCCGGCAGCGCCTGGTCGAACATCAGGCGGTACATCGTCGTCGTCGTCATCGCGGTGCCGCTGCGCATCGGGCCGACGTTGATGCGCGCGTCGCGGATCTCGTGCACGTAGTTCATGGGCGAGTCGGCGCGCACGACGAAGTAGACCTCTTCGTTGTACAGCGGCAGCACCACGCGCAGCGGCCGGATGATGGCGTCGGCCGCCTTGTCGCCGGCCCGGCCCTGGTTGATGAAGGCCTGGTAGACGTCCGACTGCACGAGCGCCAGCTTCACCCCCTCCTCATAGCGCAGGCGGTGGATGTTCTCGGGCGAGCCTGCCGAGGGCAGCGCTTCGAGCTCGATCTGCGCCGGCGGCGCGATGAACTTGGCCAGGTCGCGGCCGATCTGGATGTAGGTGCCGCGCTCGGAGGCCGTGACGATCTTGAACGCCGCGGGCCCGCCGGCCGGCCTGGGCGCAGCGGCCGAGGCGGTGCCGGCCGGCGCCGAACCGGTCGCCGTCGTCTGCGGCGCACGCGCTGCCGGGGCCTGCGCTACCGCGCCGAAGGAGGCCAACGACAGCGCGGCGGGCAGCAGCACGCGCACTACGTATCGGGGACCGTTTCCGAACATGCATCAACTCCCACTGGGTTTGGAATTCATCTGGCACAGCGCCAGGGCGTCCATCGCCGCCGTGCACTCACGCGGCAGGACGGGCGGCGGGGGCGGCGGTGCCGTCCGCACCCGCGGCCGGGGCGCTTCGGCTGTGACCGGTGCCGGCGCGGCCGCGGCGTCCGCCGGTGCCACGACGGGCGGTCGGACCGGGGTCGGTGGCGGCAGTGGTGTGGCGCCAGCCGACTTGACGGTCTGCGCCGTTGCGGCGGTGCGAGCGGCCGGTGCGGGCGCGGCCAGCGAAGTGGCGGCCAGGGCAGGTGCGGTGCCATCCGGCTTGTGCGCCGGCTCCGCAGTACGTTCGGGAACGGAGCCCAACAAGCGCGCGGCGGCTGCGGTGGCGGCATCGGCCGCCGCATCGACCGCCGGCCCTGCCGCCTGCTTGACGCCGCCCGCGGCCGGCAAAGGCTGTCCGCGCATTGCCGCTGCCTGAGGCGGCGCAGCCGAGGAGGACCAGCGCATGATGGCCAAGACCGCGAAGGTCAGGACGGCCACCGCGCCCAGGCCGTAGAAGAAAGGCCCGAGCCACGCCCGGCGCGCGCCGGGCGGCTCCGCGGGCCATGCCGCATTGGCGGCCTGGCCGCCCAGAAAGGAGGCCGCAGCAGGCTGCGGCGCTTCGGGGGCCGGCAGGGGCATTTCGATCTGGATCGGGACGGCCGCGGGCACGACGATCTGCGCCGTGGCGGGGGCGACCGGGGTTTCCGTCGGCGTCGTCGACGGCGCCGTCTCCATTACCAGAATCGGCCGCAGGTCGCCCCGCTCGGCCAGTTGCTGGAAGGGCATGACGGCCGCGGCAGGGCTCGGTTCGGGCGGCGGTGTCGGAGCCTCTGCCGCCGGTTCGGAAGCCGCTCCGGGAGTCGGCTGGGCAGTCGGCTCGGCCACCGCGCTGGCTGCGCCGGCCGTTGCAGTCGGCGTGTTCCCCATGGCGGCGACCTCTGCCAGGATGGCGCGGGCGGCGCGGGACGCCTCGGCACCGACGGCGCTGGTGGGGGTCTCGGCGGCGGAGTCCGCCCCCGCGGGAACCGTTGACTCGGCCGGGTTTGTCTGCCCGGGCGCTGCGACCTCCGCGTGAACTGCGCCCGGCGCCTCCTCCGCTGCTGCGGTGAGGTTTGGAGCGCCAGCCGCCATGGCCGCGGGAAGAACTGTCAGTGCCACGCCACATGCATGGCACTGCGCCGCGCCTACATCGTTGACCGCTTGGCACGAGGGGCATTCCGCCCGCAGCAGTTCCGTGCCGCAGTCGCTGCAGAACTTCGCCTCGGCACTGCTGGCCCTCCCGCATTGCTGGCAGATCAGAAGAGTCACCGGCAGCCTCCCACCACTGCTTCCCACGACAAACAGGCGCCTTGCGCTTGGCGCTTGACGCGGGGTGCCTCGTTCACCCCGAGTACGGCTTCTTGAGCGTGATGTTCGCTGAGGCACCAAGCAGCCCGCAAACCCTGACTCGGGGGTAACTGGCTGTAAGTACGGGCCTGGCGGCCTGTAGCGACCCTATCTCGGCGCTTCTTATCGCCCCGAGGCGGTGCCCGTCGGCGGCGCCGAAGCGCCCGACGAAGGCGCCGCGGCGGCACGAGGACGGGCTGTGGGTGACGTGGAGGCCGAAGGTTGCCCGGCGGGGGCGGCGAGCGCGCGTTCGGCGGCAGCAAGGGCCGCATCGGCGGCCGCGTCGACGCCAGGGCCGCGTTGTGGGGCCGCGGCGCTGGCTGCCGTGACGGTGCGATCGGGCGGCCGCGTCGTCAGCGCCGAAGGAAGAGGCTGCCCGGCCGGTCGAACGTCGTCGCTTGCGGGTAGGCCCGGCCGAGCAGGCTGCGGATCCTGCGCCGCGCGGGCCGGCGGCGCCGTCTCCCGGGCGGGCGAGGAGCGCGAAATGAGCCAACCGTCGCCCGAGACGACGATGCCGATGCCGACGGCGGCCAGGCCGATGGCGTATGGCGCAAGGCGGATGAGGCGATGCGGACCGGCTGCCGCCGCCGCCGCAGCGGCCGCGGCGGCGGGTGGCATCGGCTCAAAGGGAACGTCGACCTCCAGGGTCGTGCCGGGCATCGTGGTCGAGGGTGAAGTGGCCGCGGCCGCCGACATCTCGGCCACCGGCAGCGGCACCCTGGCGTCGTCCCGGGCGGGCGCACCCGAACGTGGCAGCTCGAGGTAAAGATCGACAGCCGCTGCTTCGCCCGGGCCGGCCGCAGGTCGCGTGGTTCGAGATGTCGACTGGGCCAGCGTCGATGAGAAGGGCGCGGTGGGTGTCGGCGATGGAGATGCGGGCAGTGGCTCAGTGGCCGCCTGTGCGACAGCGGCCATCGTCGCGGCCAGGTCCGGGAGGATCGCCGCAGCCGGCTGGGGCGGGGGTCTGGTCGGGCTGGGGGTGGTGCAAGCGGCCTCGGCCGGTGGGCCGGGCACGGGGCTCGAGGCCGCACGCGCGCTCAACTCCGCCAGCCGGGCCAGCGGGCCGAGCCCCTGTCGGGTGCCCGACTCGACTTCCGGTGCCGGTGCCGGCGCCGCTGTCGGCCGCAACGCCTCGCCGCACTCGACGCAGCGGAACGCCTCGATGTCGTTGGCCGTCCCGCAGGCCAGGCACATGCGGCGCGGCAGCGCCGTACCGCAGATGCTGCAGAACCGGGCGCCGATCTCGGCGTCGTGGTTGCACGTCGGACAGAGGGCCACTTGGGTTTCGTCGGGTGTCGGACCGGCCAACTCGCGCGGCGCCAAGTCCACATGCGACTGTACGTGTTCGGCCGGCCGCGCCGGGCCGGCGACCGTGCCAAGGTCGCGGTCCGGGCCGCTGCGTGGCCCCCAAACGAGGGACCCGGGCGGCCCCGGTGGCCGGGATGACAATGCCCGCGGGCAAGCCGGCACCGCCTGCCTCGTTGGGAGACCGTATGAAGGTACTGCTGGTCGACGACCACCCGCTCGTGCTCACCGCCTTGCAGACGGTGATCGGCAACATCGGCAGCGACATCCAGGTCGCTGGCGCGGCCAGCGCAGCCGCTGCGCGCCAGGCGATGGCCGCCGACCCCGAGCGTGATCTCGTGCTGCTCGATCTGGCCCTCGGCGACGCCGATGGCTTCGACCTGCTCTCCGAACTGCGCAACGCCTACCCGGCGGTGCCGGTGGTGGTGGTGTCCGCCTCCGAGCGCGCCAGCGACGTGATCCGCGCCATCGACCTCGGTGCCATGGGTTTCGTGCCCAAGAGCACGTCGCACGCCGAGTTGCACGAGGCGCTGCGCATGGTGATGAGCGGCTCGATGTACGTGCCGCCGTCCATGCTGGGCATGGACTTCGCTCGCGTGCGGCGCGACATGCAGGCCGAGGCCGAGGCAGCCAGCGCAGCCGCCCTGGCGGCCAGCGGTGCGCCGCTGGGCTCGGCCGCACGCGCCGAGCCGCACCAGAAGGTGCCCTCGATGCAGGACCTCGGGCTCACGCCGCGCCAGGCCGAGGTGCTGGGGCTGCTGCTGCAGGGCCTGCCCAACAAGCTCATCGCGCGCCAGCTCAACCTGTCGGTGGAGACGGTCAAGGACCACGTGGCGGCGGTGCTGCGTGCGCTCAACGTCAGCTCGCGTACGCAGGCCGTGCTGGCGGTGAGCCAGATGACGCAGGGGCATGGCGGGTTCTTCCCGCGGCGCCCCAGCGCCGGCGCCTGAGCCCCGGCTGCCGCGATGGCGCCCGAGGCTGCCGCCGTGCCCGCTGCCGTGCCCGGGGCAGCGATCGGCC
>JALHOU010000150.1 GCA_022842825.1 Rubrivivax sp. | reverse complement strand
CCGGCGGCGGGCAGTGCCAGCGCGAAGTCCTGCCCCGCCAGGCGGCCGGCGGCCGCACCCGGGATGCGCTCGCCATAGGTCAGCAGCACGTCGGCCACGGCGCCGAGCACGCGGTCGGCCGCGTCGCGCCCATGGCGCTCGTTCAGCACGCCGAGACCGGGCACGCGCACAAGCAGCAGCGAGACGGCCGGCAGGCGCACATCGCCCAGCATGTCGCCCAGGCGCGAGAGGAAGTAGGCGCGCAAGGGCAACCCGGTGACCGCATCGGTCTGCGCCTGGCGCTGCAACTGAGCCACCTGCTCGGCCTGCCCGGCCACCTGGTCGCGCAGGCGGCGAACGACGGCGTTCATGGCCCGCGTGAGGTCGCGCAGTTCCGGCCAGCGCGGCTCGGGAGCCTCGACGAACTGCAGGCGCTCCAGCGCCTGCGCCTGCGCCACCGTGGCCCGCAGCAGCCGCCGCCAACGACGCCAGAACAGCAGTGCCAGCGTGACCAGCAACACCGATCCGCCGACCGCGAGCGCCGCAAAGCGGACGAAGGCCTGCCAGGCCAGACGCTGCAGGTCCGCCGCTTGCGCCAGCAGCACGACCTGCCCCGCTCCGGCGCCACCGGCGCGCGTGGGCAGCGCGGCAGTCTCGGCCGGGGGCTGCGGCAACAGAAGCGCGAACCAGGCCGGTAGGCCGGCCCCGCCGACGGCGATGTCGGGCTCGGCCGAGACGCGGCGATGCTCGAACAGTGTGGCACCCCGATCGGAGCGCAACGACAGAAGCAACAGGTCACCGCGGGCGAATCGGGCGAGGACAGCGCGGCCGCGCGCCTCGTTCTCATCCGGCGGGCCGGCCAGTTCGCCGATCTCGGCGGCAAAGGCGGCGGCAGCGGCGCGCGTGCGCTCGGTCCACTGGCCGTACAGGGCATCCCGGGTAGCCCACAGGCCCAGCCCCAACATCAGTGCGAGCGCCAGCAGCCACAGGCCGGCCAGCCACAGCGCAACGCGGGTGCTCAGGCTCAATGAACTCCCTTTCGGGCGATTATGATGGCCGCGCTCGCTCGCCAGCCTGCCGATGGGCGGGCCACCCCGAGGTGGCCATGCCTTCGGGCTGCGTGCGCGGCGGCCCTGTCAGCGCGCTCCAAGCTCTCTCCGTTAGGGTGGAGTCTGCCGACGTGGGCCCGAGCCTTCTTCGGTGACCATTCATCCACGCAAGTCCCCTGGAGCAACCACGCATGACATCTCGCCGCCGCTTCATCCAGATCGTGCCCGTCGCGGGCGCCACCTTGCTGGGCGCTCGCGTCGCCTCGGCGCAGGCCAACATGGTCGGGGAGAAGGACGCACAAGCGGTCGCCCTCGGCTACGTCGCCGATGCCGCCAAGGTCGACAAGGCCAAGTACAAGCAGTATGCCGCCGGCCAGACCTGCTTCAACTGCGCCCTCTACCAGGGCAAGGCAACCGATGCCGCCGCCGGCTGCCCTCTCTTCGGCACCAAGCTGGTGGCCGGCAAGGGCTGGTGCTCGGCCTGGGCGAAGAAGGGCTGACCGCTCTCCCCGCCAATGCAAAGGCCCGCGGCACCGCGGGCCTCTTTTATTGCCCTGGCGCCGGAGCGCTTGGCGACAGACCGGCGCGCCTAGCTTCAAGCGTGCGCCGCGCGCAGCCGCAGCGAAAACTCCTGCAGCGCGGCGATGCCGCTGTCCTCGGCGCGCCGGCACCACGCCTGCAGTTCGGCCACCAGCTGCTCGGCCGAGACGTTGGTGCGCGTCCAGAGCGAGCGCAGTTCCTCGCGCATCGCCACCAGCTTGGCCAGCTTCGGGCTCGCGCCGAGAACCTGTGCCAGCTGCGCCTTCGTGCCCTGGGGGATCTTGTCGTCGTCGCGGTGCAGCCACCGGCGCGCCGCGTCGAGGTTGGCCCAGCGCACGGGGTTCGGCGCGCCCTGCTCCTTGAGGTGCTGCATCTCGGCCGCCACGGCCCGCTTCATCTCGGTGGCGTAGCGCGCCATCACCTCGTAGCGGTTGGCAATGAGTGCCTGCAGCGTCTGCGTGTCGGCCATCGGGCGCACGGCGCCCAGCTCCAGCCGCGGCGGGGTCTTGCGCACCGTGGCCAGCCCGGCGATCTCGAGAACGCGGATGTACATCCAGCCGATGTCGAACTCGAAGGGCTTGACCGACAACTTGGCCGAGGTCGGGTAGGTGTGGTGGTTGTTGTGCAGTTCTTCGCCGCCGATGACGATGCCCCACGGCGAGATGTTCGTCGACGCATCGGGCGCCTCGAAGTTGCGGTAGCCCCACCAGTGGCCAAGGCCGTTGATGATGCCCGCCGCGGTGACCGGAATCCACACCATCTGCACCGCCCAGACGGCCGCACCCGCGGCCCCGAACAGCAGCAGGTCGACGATGAGCGTCAGGCCCACGCCCTGCCAGGTGAAGCGGCTGTACAGGTTGCGCTCGATCCAGTCGTCCGGCGTGTGATGCCCGTACTTCTCGAGCGTGACGGCCACCTTGGCCTCGGCGCGGTAGAGCTCGCTGCCGGTCAGCAGCACCGTCTTGAGGCCGCGCGTCACCGGGCTGTGCGGGTCGTCGGCGGTCTCGCAGCGCGCGTGGTGCTTGCGGTGGATGGCCACCCACTCCTTGGTGACCATGCCCGTCATCAGCCACAGCCACAGGCGGAAGAAGTGCGAAGGGATGGCGTGCAGGTCGAGCGCTCGGTGTGCCTGGGCGCGGTGCAGGAAGATGGTGACCGAAGCGATCGTCACGTGCGTGGTCGCGAGCGCGAACAGAACGATCTGCCACCACGACCAGTCGAGCAGGCCGTTCGCCAGCCAGTCGACCAGGGCATCGTGCAGCAGCCAGAGTTGATTCATCGAGTGTCCGATCGGGTCCCCGGCAGGAGGGTTCAAGGGCCTCGATTCTAGCGACCGGGCCGGGCCCGGGATGGGGGGCGCCCCCGAGGGAAAAGCCCGTAAACACCCCCAATTCGTCGGGGTCTTCAGCGGCGGCGCCAGACGGCCGCGAAGAACCCGTCAGTCTGGTGCCGGTGCGGCCACAAGCGCAGCCATGGGCCGGACACCAGGCTCCCGGTCTCGGGACGTTCTTTGGGCGCTTCTCCGGGCGCTTCGCCGGTCACTTCGTCGGGCGCGCCCGCGATCACCTTGAGCGCGTGCAGCAACTCCTGCACCGGCACGGCCTCGAAGTCCGCCGCCATCTCGGCGTCGAAAGCTCGCACGACGTCCTCGTTCTCGGCCGTGAGCAGGCTGCAGGTGGCGTAAACCAGGCGCCCGCCGGGCTTGAGCAGCCTGGCCGCCGCGGCCAGGATGTGGCGCTGCTTCTCCTGCACCTCCAGCACCGCCTTCGGCGACTGCCGCCACTTCAGGTCAGGGTTGCGGCGCAGCGTGCCCAGCCCCGAGCAAGGCGCATCGACGAGCACGCGGTCGATCTTGCCCGCCAGCCGCTTGACGCGCTCGTCGCGCTCGTGCGCGATCTGCACCGGGTGCACGTTTGAAAGCCCGCTGCGCGCCAGCCGCGGTTTGAGCGCATCGAGCCGGTGGCCCGAGATGTCGAAGGCGTAGAGGCGCCCCGTGTTGCGCATGGCCGCACCCAGCGCCAGCGTCTTGCCGCCGGCGCCAGCGCAGAAGTCGACCACCATCTCGCCGCGCTTGGCGTCCGTCAGCAGCGCGAGCAACTGGCTCCCTTCGTCCTGCACCTCGACCCAGCCTTCGACGAACGGGGCGAGCCGCGCCAGCGCGGGCTTGCCCTCGATGCGCAGGCCCCACGGCGAGTACGGCGTGGGCACGGCGGTGACGCCACTGTCGGCCAACGCGGCGATGGCCTCCTCGCGCTTGGCCTTGAGCGTGTTCACGCGCAGGTCCAGCGGTGCGGGCTGCGCCAGCGCCAGGGCCAGCAGCCAGAACTCGTCGCCCAGGGTTTCGCGCAGCGGCCCGGCCAGCCAGTCGGGCAGGTTGTGGCGCAGCTTCTCGGGCAGCGCGGCGCGGTCGATGCGCTGCACCTCCTCCAGCCATTGCTGCTCGTGCGGGCCGAGCGCGCCACGCAGGAAGGTCGCCGACCCGTCCCAGGCCAGCATCGCCAGCCGGCGCTCGAGGCCGGTGGCACCCCCCTTGCCCGCGCCCTTGCCGGCGTTCTTGCCGGCGCTCTTGGCGCCGCCCTTGCCACCGCCACTGGAGCCCTGCGCCGCCAGATGCTGCAGCAGCAGGCGCTGACGCAGCACGGCATAGGTGGTCTCGGCCAGCGTGTGCCGCTCGCGCGTGCCCAGCGCGCGGTGGCGGCGGAAGAACTCCGACACCACCGCGTCGGCAGGCTGGTCGAAGCGCAGCACGGCGCGCAGCAGCTCGGTGGCGAGGTCCAGCAGGGCGCCGGGGTGCATGACGCGGTCTCGGTGTGTGAAATCAGCAGAGCAGCTGCGAGGCGCCGCGACGGTGGCGCACCTGCCCGCCTTCGAGCTGCAGCTCGCCCTCGACGAACCAGCGCACGCTCAGCGGGTAGATGACGTGTTCGGTGGCGAGCACGCGCGCGGCCAGCGCCGTCTCGTCGTCGCCGGCGCGCACGGGCACCACGCTTTGCATGACGATCGGCCCGTGGTCGAGCTCGGGCGTCACGAAGTGCACCGTGGCCCCCACGGCCTTGCAGCCCGCCGCGAGCGCGCGCCGGTGCGTGTGCAGCCCCGGGAACGCGGGCAGCAGCGAGGGATGGATGTTGAGCAAGCGCCCTTCGTAGCGCCGCACGAAGTCCGCGCCCAGGATGCGCATGAAGCCCGCGAGCACCACGAGGTCCGGCGCATGCGCGTCGATGGCCGCGGCCAACGCGGCATCGAAGTCCTCGCGCTGCGCGTAGGCCTTGAACTCGACCGCCGCCGTCGCGATGCCCTGCTCAGCCGCCCAGGCCAGCCCCGCCGCGCCGGCACGGTCGGCGAGCACGGCCACCACCTCGGCAGGCCAGCCCTCGCTGCGGCCACGCGAGACGATGGCCTGCATGTTGGAGCCGCGGCCGGAGACGAGGATGACGATGCGCTTCATGGGGCGCGAGAGTGTAGTGGCCGCCACCGGGCCGTCCGATGCCGCCGACGTGCCCGCAGCCGCGGCGCCGGCTCGCCCGCGAGCCGCTCTGAGAGAATCGCAGCCCCTCGTAGCCCGACCCGCCTCTCGTCATGAGAACCCGCGTCCTCTCCGGCATGCGCCCCACCGGCAGCATGCACCTCGGCCACTACCTCGGCGCGCTCAAGAACTGGGTGCGGCTGCAAGACGAACACGAGTGCTTCTTCTTCGTCGCCGACTGGCACGCGCTCACCACGCACTACGAGGAGCGCGAGGTCATCGGCCAGAGCGTCTACGACATGGTCATCGACTGGCTCGCCGCTGGCCTGGACCCCGACAAGAGCACCATCTTCCTGCAAAGCCGCCTGCCCGAACACGCCGAGCTCTTCACGCTCTTGGCCATGGGCACGCCGCTCGGCTGGCTCGAGCGCGTGCCCACCTACAAAGACCAGATGGAGAAGCTCAAGGACCGCGACCTCGCGACCTACGGCTTCCTCGGCTACCCGCTGCTGCAGGCCGCCGACATCCTCATCTACAAGGCCACCTACGTGCCGGTGGGCGAAGACCAGAGCAGCCACGTCGAGCTCACGCGCGAGGTGGCGCGCCGCTTCAACCACCTCTACGGCCGCGGCGCCGGCTTCGAAGGCCAGGTGGCCGCCGCGCTGGCGAAGTTCTCGAAGGACGACCAGCGCTACTACGACAAGCAGCGCAAGGCCTTCGGCGAGACCGGTTCGCACGAGGCCTGGGCCAAGGGCGAAGCGCTGGTGCGCCGCAACGCCGCGGCGTTGAGTGCCGGCACCGCGGCCGGCGGCTGGAGCGAGATGGAGACCGAGCTGCTGCTCGGCCACCTCAAGGGCAGCGGCCGCAGCGTGCTCGTCGAGCCCCAGGCCCTGCACACCGAGGTGCTGAAGCTGCCCGGCCTCGATGGCGCCAAGATGAGCAAGAGTTACGGCAACGCCGTCCTCATGCGCGACGACGCCGACACGGTGACCAAGAAGATCCGCGGCATGGCCACCGACCCCGCGCGCGTGCGCCGCACCGACCCCGGCGACCCCGCCAAGTGCCCCGTGTGGCACTTCCACGTCTCCTACAGCGACGAGCCCACCAAGGCCTGGGTGCAGCAAGGCTGCAAGAGCGCGGGCATCGGCTGCCTCGAGTGCAAGCAGCCGGTCATCGACGCCGTCGTGACCCAGCAGAAGCCCTGGCGCGAACGGGCCGCCGCGCTGACGGCCGAACCGAAAAAGGTGCACTGGATCGTCGAGAACGGCACCGAGCGCGCGCGCGTGGTGGCCCGGCAGACAATGAAGGACGTGCGGGCGGCGATGGGGTTGGATTACTGACCCGGCTGGACGAGCCCGGGGCAGATCCCGCACGGTTTCCGGCCCACTGGCCCCTCGATCAGCCCCCGATCATCACCGTCGGGCAGCCGATCACCACGCTGCCGCCATGCGCGGTGCTGTCGCCGACGCGGGCGGCGGGCCTGCCCCCGATCAGCACCGTCGCCGAGCCCTTGACGATGGCGTCCGGCGGTCCGACGCAGACGGCGTTGTCGCCCACCACGGCGGCCGGCAACTGGCCGATGAGCACCGTGAGCACGCCCGGGCCGGTCACCGGGCCGCCCACGTGCGGAATGGGCGGCAACCCCGGCGTCACCATAGGGCACGCGTGCATGTCGGTGAGGCGGGCGGCGGGTGGCACGGGTCTTCTCGTCGCTTCGGTCAATTGATCATCACCAAGGCGCCCTTGATCGTGGTCTGGCCGGCCGCCGACAGTTCGGCTGTCGCCGAGCCCTTGGCCGTGAGGCCGACCTGCGCTTCGCAGCTGACGTTCAGGCCCTCCACCTTGACGTCGGCCTTGGCGCTGAGGGTGAGCGCACCCACCGACGAGATGGTGAGGGCGCCTTTGGCATCGATCTTGATGTCCTTCGGGCTCTCCAACATGATGCCGGCCGGCCCGAGACTCACCTTGTTGCCGTTCTGGTCGGTCAGCACGATCGACTTGTCCTTGTCGCTGAGCACGACGGTGTTTTTGCCCGGCGTGGATACCGTGACGACCTTGTCCTCGTCGTTGAACTCGAGCTTGGCCTTGCAGCGCGTGACGATGCACTTGACGTTGTTCTCCGCCGTCAGGGCCTGTGCAGGATGGCGCGCGCTGCTGTACAGGCTGCCCAGCACCACCGGGCAGGCCGGGTCACTGGAGAGAAAGCCGAGCAACACCTCGTCGCCCACTTCGGGCACGAAGAAGGCGCCGAAGGCGTTCGAGGCGCTGAACTGCATCAGGCGGGCCCACACGCTTTCCACGCCAGCGGCGGGCAGCTTCACCTGCACGCGATGCTCGCCGGCCGGGTCGGCGTCGAGCTTGAGCACCACGCCCACGTGCAGGCCTTCGATGCCAGGCACCCAGCCCGCGGCGGGCGGCGCAACGATGTCGGGCCGCTCGGTGAACCACTCCACCGGCGTGCCGAACTCGACCTCCGTGGTCCACGCGCCTTCCCGGATCTCGTGCCCGAGGCCAGTAGCGAGAACGACGCCACTGAAGCGCTCGCCCACGCCCGCGAGATCGATGAGCCCGCCGACCGTGGCCAGCGCCGAGCCCTGAAACTTCATCCGGCCGCGCAGCCGCGACAGGCCCGACTTCATCTGCTGCGCCTTGGCCCAACCGTCGAGCGCAGGCTTCGGCAGCGCCGCACCGGTCTGCAGGCTCACGGTGCCGACATCCAGCACCTTGGACAGCCCGTTCGAGTCCAGGTTGCCCTGTCGGTTGAGCCAGGCCGGTCCGGCCGGCGTGCTCTCGAGAAGCGCTTGCGTCTTGGCGTCCCAGGCCTTGGCCTGCACCTCGGAGTATTGGTGGCGGGCGTCCACCTCGGCCTCGAACTCGATGAGATCGTCGCCGTAGGTCACCTTCAGCGCCGCGGCGCCGCTCGTCGAAGGTTCGGCGACGCTGACCTCGCCGTCGTTCACCATCACGAGGCAGCCATTGGCCTCCGCGCGTGCGAGGAGGAAGTCCCAGTCAGTGCAGTAGTGCTGAATCAACTGGGCGTGCATCAGCGCGGCACCCGAGATGTTGGCGCTCAGGCCGTGCCCGGCCACCAGCGATCTGAGAACATCCGCATCGGTCGTGTCCTCGTAACGGGCGCTCCTGCGGTCGACCGTCATCTTGAGGGCCTTGTCGCGGCACTCGATGACCAGCCGCGAATCGTTGTCGCCCCTGATCTGGAGGCCATGCTTGACGACGATGCCGGAAAAGATCGCCGCCTCGCCATCCCCGTAGCCCGCCTTGATCTTCACCTCAGCGCCGGGCTTGAGTTGCGCCGAGTCGCTGAGCGGGAACTCGCCCTGCGGCATGTCTCCGTCGCTGAAGACGAGCGTCGCCGAGGGCACCTTGTTCACGGCGCGCCGCACCGTGAGGCTGACGAGGGCGCCCGAGTCCAGCAACGGCTTGCCATCGCTTTCGATCACGACGCGAACCGGTCCTTCGGAGCCTTCTAGTGGCGACTTCGGCATGTGCAACTCGCTGCGGTGCTTGGAACGGGGGAGCTTCAGGCGCTGGCGATGGTCAGCCCCTCATGGGCGATCTCGATGGCTTCCACGGCCACTTCGTTGCCTGTCGACTTCAGGTCTGTGCCGGCGATCTTGATCGGCCACGCATTGGCCAGCGTCCACACCATCGTCGGCTTGCCGGCTTCATCGAGCAGGCTGATGGTCACCGTCTTGCGCTTGATGGTGTTCATCTTGATCTCGCCGAACCACTCCCAGAACTTGTTGTCGCTCTTGAAGACGCCCTTCTTCAGGGTCACACGGCCGTGCTTCATGAGGCCAGGCATCTTGACCGGCGAGAACCCCGGGCTGTTGCCGTGGCGGTACTCGATGGGCTGCGCCTCCGCGTCCAGGCCCGAGACCTCCTGGAAGCTCATCACCGCGTTGTCCCACCTCACCTCGAAGTGGAACTTGGGAAGTGGCCACACGCTGGTGGATTGGGCCGAACCGTCGTCGGTCATGGTCGTCGTTCTCCTTGTCCGTGCATCGGTGTCGGGCCCGGGTGCGCATCATGATGGGATGCGCCCGGTCCAGGCGGCTACCGAATCCTCCGCGCCTCCACGTAGTACCGCTTCTCGTGCGCCTCGCCCATCGAGAAGGTCTTGCGCGGCAGCGGGCCCTCGTGCATCACGCGCTTGAGCAGTTCGCCCTTGGCGACGGTGCCGAGGTGGAAGCCGGCGCAGCCGGGCTCCTGCGCGAGGCGCTCCAGCGCCTCGTCGCCATGCACGTAGTCCACGGCCTTGGCGCCGCCTTGCTCGACGAGCCGGTCGATCACAGGCTGCAGCGTGCCCACGGCCAGTGAGGCCGGCGGGTCGGCGATGCGGATCACCGCGTAGCGGCCGCCGGGCTCGACGAGCCCGACCGCCTGCTCGGCCCGCCGCTCCGCGGCCGCCGTGCCGGCGCTCCCGGCCGCGCCGCCCTGCAGCGCCTGCACCTGCGCGCGCATCGCCTCGGCACTGGGTACCTCGATGCAGCTGAAGCGTGCGCTGAAGGCCTCGGCCAGCGCCGTCCGCACGCTGCCGCGCACACCGAACAGCAGCCGGTGGATGGGCGCGAAGTGCAGCGCCGGGTCGTGGATGTTCTCCACCTCCACCAGCGCCCAGCGGCTCGGGTGGTCCATGCCCACGGTGCCCTTGGCCTGCTCCCAGATCGACTTGGCCGTGGCGAGCGAGTGGTTGCCGTCGCCCACGGCAAAGAGCATCGGCGGCGTGCCCGCCGGCACGCCATAGCGCCGCGCCATCACCTCGGGCCTGGCCAGCGCCTCCAGCGCACGGGTCGCCGCCTGGCCGAGGGCTGCGTCGACAGCGTAGCCGCGCACGCGGCCGCCGCCCAGCATCAGCTCGGTGTCGTACAGCGGCTCGAGCGCGGCACACGCGGCGGCGATGGGCTCGATGATGGTGCCCTCGGGGTCGTCGATGAGCACGAGGATGTGCGGCAGCTCCAGCTCCGCCGCGCGCCGCACCTCGATGCGCGGCGCCAGGCGCGCGACGATGGTGCCCTCGGTGGGGCGGATCAGGCTCGTGGAGGTGGGGCTGAAGTCGTAGTGCTCGAGGTCGAGCTCCAGCAGGAGCCCGCGGCGCGTGCGGCCTTCGGCCGCGGGGCCTTCCGCCCCATGCGTGTCCACCGTGCGTTCGACGAGCACGGCGCCCTCGCGCTCGGTGAAGAGCCCCTCGGCCAGGTAGCGCCGCATGGCCAGCTGGATGCGCGCGATGCGTGCCGGCGCATCGTTCGCTTCGAGATGGACCTCGGGGAAGATCAGGCGCAGGGTCGAGGGCGCTTCGCCCACGGTCTGCTCGACACGCTGCCAGTAGGCCGGCTCCGAGGTGTGCTGGTCACAGGCAATGACGGCCCACTTCGCGAGGTCGATGCCGGCGCGCGGCAGGCAGATGCTTGGCAGGCGGAAGCCCGTGGGTGCTGCCATGGCTGCACCCGAGTCAGGCCGACCCGGCCGTGCCTGACGGCACGGATGCAGGTGCCGGCGCAGGCGCTGGCGCCACGGCCGCCGCCTCCGCCGCCCGGTAGAACGCCTCCACCTTGCCCTTGATCTTGATCATCAGCGGGTTGCCCTTGCGGTCCACCGTCTTGCCGGCCGGCACCCGCACCCAGCCCTCGCTGATGCAGTACTCGGCCACGTCGTGGCGCTCGCGGTCGTTGAAGCGGATGCCCACGTCCTGCTCGATCACCTCGGGCAGGTAGTGCGGGCTGCGCGGGTCGGTGCACAGGCGGTCGGGCATCGGGGGCAGGGGCTTGGCATCGCTCATCGGGGTTCTCCCTCGGCTGGTCGGCGCGGCATTCTGCGGCAAGCGCAGCACGACGCGAGCGCGCCCGCGTCGGAGCCGCGCCACGCCGTCGCCTGCGCGATTGACCGCGCCGCCCGGCTTCGCTACGGTCGCCCGATTCGAACGATCGGCCCTCCGCGGCGCCCCGCCCGGCCCGGACTCCGACACCACCGGAGCCCGCCGCTTCATGTCCCTGTACCGCGCCCTGCGCCCCTCGCTGCCGATCCTCATCGGCGCCTCCGTCATGCTCAGCCTGGCGATGGGCCTGCGCCAGAGCCTGGGCCTCTTCATGCCGCCGCTCACCAAGGACACCGGCATCTCGGTGTCCGACTTCACCCTGGCCATCGCCGTGCAGAACCTGGCCTGGGGCCTGCTGCAGCCGCTGGCCGGCGCGTGGGCCGTGCGCCTGGGCATGCGGCGGCTCATGGTGGGTGGCGCGCTGCTCTACACCTTGGGTCTCGTGCTGCTGGCCACGGCGAGCGGCCTGCCGGGCGTCATCCTGGGCGCGGGCGTGGCCATCGGCGCGGCACTCACCTGCAACGGCAGCGCGCTCGCGCTGGCGGCGGCTTCGCGCCCGGTGCCGGTGGCGGTGCGCAGCTCGGTGCTCGGCATCGTGTCGGCGGCCGGCTCGGTGGGGGCGATGATCGCCGCGCCCATCGGCCAGGCGCTCACGCAGGCGCACGGCTGGCGCATCGGGATGTGGGGCTTCGCCGTGCTGGCGCTGCTGATGCTGCCGGCCGCGTGGGCGGCCGGCAAGGTCGATGCGCTGCCGGTGCCGCACAAGGCCGGCGAAGGCGACAGCGCCGCCGCGGCGCTCGGCATCGCGCTGCGCAATCCGCTCTTCGTGGTGATGGCGCTCACGTACTTCGTCTGCGGCATGCAGCTCGTGTTCCTGACGACGCACCTGCCTTCGTACCTCGAGCTGTGCGGCATGGACCCGATGCTGAGCGCGCAGGCGCTGGGCATGATCGGCGGCTTCAACGTGCTGGGCAGCCTCTTCTTCGGCTGGGCCGGCGGGCGCTGGAACAAGCTCGTGCTGCTGGGCGTCATCTACACCACGCGTTCGCTCGCCATCGCGTGGTACTTCGTGGCCCTGCCCTCGCCCGCGGCGACGCTGGTCTTCGCCGGCATCATGGGCTTCCTGTGGCTGGGCGTGGCGCCGCTGGTGGCGGGCTGGATCGCCGAGACCTTCGGCCTGCGCTGGCA
Source organism: Rubrivivax sp. (assembly GCA_022842825.1). Taxonomy (GTDB): domain Bacteria; phylum Pseudomonadota; class Gammaproteobacteria; order Burkholderiales; family Burkholderiaceae_C; genus Rubrivivax. The sequence goes on along the minus strand of JALHOU010000150.1, from coordinate 272 downwards.
GGCCATGCTCGGCGGCGTGGCCTTCGTGGGCCACCAGATCGGCAGCTTCGTCGGCGCGCTCGGCGGCGGGCTCATCTTCGACTTCGCCGGCTCGTACAACGCGGCCTGGCAGATCGGCGTGGCGCTCGGGCTCGTGGGCGGGCTGGTGCAGGCGGCCTTCGCGTGGTCGAGGCGCGAGGGCGGCGGCCGGCCGCCGATGGTCTCGGCAGGCTGAGCGCTCGGGGTTCGCCGCGCAGCGGCGCGCAGCGGTGCGCACCGGCGCGCACCGGCAC
>JALHOU010000149.1 GCA_022842825.1 Rubrivivax sp. | reverse complement strand
TGCGCCTCGGCGCCGGCGAGCAGCGGCAGCAGGCTCGGAAACGGCTCGGCGGAGGTGTCCACCTCATTCGTCGTTTCTTGCGGGGCTTTCTTTGTGGGCATGGTCGATGGCTCCTTGTTCGTGTCCGATCAGCGACGCAAGACAGGCCTTGAATGACCTGCGCCGCGACCGACAGCTTGCGAGCGGGCGCCGGGCGCGGCGTTGATGCGCGTCAACGCGATCCACGTTCGCGGCGTGAAGGTGCGGATCCTGCGGCCCGCGAACCGAACGCCGCTCACGTGAAAGGTGCTCGCCCCGCTGCCCGCTGAGGGCGATAGGGCATTCCCGCTGTCGGAAGCGCTGCGGCGCGCAACCTACCCTGCCCCGCAGGTCGCCGGGGTACGTGTCGATCTTCGTGGGCACTTCCCCGCAGCGTCTCACGGTCGGCCGCAAGTTGGCTCGTCGCGGCTGCGACACCCGGCGCCGCCTGTCGGCCTCTCAGGCCGGCGTCGCGAGCCAGCGCTGCAATTCCTGCCAGGGCTCAGGCCGGTCGGCCATGTGCACATGCGCCACACCCGGCAGATGCCGGTTGTCGGCGCCCGCCAGCGTGGCCGTGGCGGGCGGGAAGACGATGTTGTCGCAGTGGCTGTAGAAGCACGTGAAGCGGGCGCTGCGGCCGGCCGGTTCGCGCGCTGCCAGGGCGAGCAGCCAGCGGCTGCGCTGGCGCATCTGGCGCGCATTGGGCGTGATCGCGAAGCGCGCCAGCCACGTGCCGTGGTGCGGCGTGCCGATGGTGATGGCGTGGTGCACGAGGCGGTCGCCCTCTCCCTGGTCGCCCTGTTCGCCCTGGCCGCCCTTTTCGCCCCGTTCGGCCCACCAGCGCCGCAGCGCCAGGCCGCCCATGCTGTGCGCCACCACCACCGGCGCCAGGCCCGTGCGCTCGCGCAGCAGCCGCACCCCCGCATCGATGCGCGCGACATAGTCGTCGATGGTGCCGAACACCGGCTCCAGGTTCACCGCCACCGTCGGTACGCCGGCTTGTCGCAGGCGTTGCAGCCAGGGATTCCACAGCCCTCGGTTGCAGACGAAGCCGTGCACCAGCAGCACGCCGCGGCGGCCCGAGCACGCTTGCGGCCAGACATCCGGGCAACGCTGGCTGAAGAACGGCTGGCGCCAGCAGAACACCGTGGGCGCCGAACGCACCTCGCCCCACCAGGCGCGCAGCAGTTGCGCCGGCGTCGCGCGCGGGGTGGGATCGTCGTCGCCATGCGCCCGGCGCAGCAGCGCGAACTCCAGCCCCAGCACCAGCGCGTAGCCGCCGACGATCAGCAGCGCGCCGGCCAGCGCCCAGCCAGGGTGGCCGGCGCGCGCGAAAGCCCAGGCCCACAGCGCCGCCAGCAGCAACGCGCCCAGCGTCGTCGCCTGTTGCAGGCGCGCCAAGACGCCGGGCGCTGTGGAGCGGGCGGCCGCCGGGATGGCTGCCGCCGCGGCAGCCGGGGCCGGCGGCGCAGGCGGTGGAGCAGGCTCTTGAGGTCCGGTGGCAGGGCCGGCAGCGGGAGTCGACATGGCGACAGTGTTGCATCCCCGCTCACCCGCGCCTCTAGAGGCATGTCACCAACCGCGCTGGGCGCGACCCTTCCGTCGCCGGCGTCGCCCTGCAGGCTGGCAACATCGCCACCCATGAACGAACCACGCCCGTCGTCGGCCGATTCGGGCCGGGGCCCGGCCGCCATCACCTCGGCGGGGCCATCGTCCGCGTCGACGACGGCCACGCGCCCGCCGTCCGCCATCGCGCGGCCGCTGAAGATCGCCCTCGCTGCCGTCGGCGGCGCGTTGCTGCTCGTCGTCGGCGTAGCCGTCTTCATCGTCGCCACCTTCGACCCGAACTCGTACAGGCCGTGGCTCATCGAAACGGTGCACAAGGAACGGCAGCGCACGCTCGCCATCCCCGGGTCGATCTCGCTCACGTTGTTCCCGCGCCTGGGCGTCAAGCTGGGCGAGGTGACGCTGTCGGAGCGCAACAGCGCCGAGCGCTTTGCCGCCATCCGCTCGGCGCAGGTGTCGCTGGCGCTGTGGCCGCTGCTGCGCCGCGAGGTGGTGGTGGACGGCTTCGCGCTCGACGGCCTGCGCGCGCGCGTCGTGCGGGCGAAGGACGGCCGGCTCAGCATCGACGACCTGCTCGGCGGCCCGAAGCCCGCCGAGCCTGCCGGCAGCCCCGCCGCGGCCGCGACGCCGCTGAAGCTGGACATCGCCGGCATCACGATCACCGACGCCGAGATCGTGTTCGACGACCGCCAGGCGCCCCGTCGGCTCCAGCTCTCGCAGATCGCCCTGGAGACCGGCCGCATCGCGCCCGGGACGGCCACGCCGGTCTCGCTGAAGGCGCGCCTGGATGCCGACGCGCCACGCCTGGGCGCCGACCTTGCCCTGAAGGGCCGCCTGACGCAAGGCCCGGCCGAGGGCCGCTTCGCCATCGAAGACCTCGCCCTCGATGTCGATGCCCGGCTCGGCGCCTCGGCCGACGGCAAGGCCGGGGCCGGCGCAGGGGCCGTCGCCGGGACCGCAGCACTGAAGGCCCGCATCGAAGGCCGTGCCGAGGCCGACCTCAAGGCCGGCAAGCTCGACGCCAAGCTTGGCGGCAGCCTCGATGGCAGCCGCTTCGAGGTGGCTCTCACGATGCCGCGCCTGAGCCCGGCGGCCTACCAGTTCGACGCCGAGTTCGACCGCCTCGACCTCGACCGCCTGCGTGGCGGCGGCGCAGGAGCGCCGGCCGCGGCCGGCCCGGAGAAGCCGCTGGACCTCTCGGCGCTGCGCGACCTGGACGCCCAGGGCCAGCTGCGCATCGGCGCGCTGCAGGTGATGAACCTGAAGGCCAGCCAGGTGCGCGCCGGCCTGCGCGCCGCCGGAGGACGCGTCACGGTCTCGCCGCTGTCCGCCGAGCTCTACCAGGGCAAGCTGGCGGGCAGCGCGAGCGTGAACGCCACCTCCTCGCCGGCGCGTTTCGGCCTGCAGCAGACGCTGGAGAACATCGCCATCGGCCCGCTGCTGAAGGACTTCACCGGCAACGACATGCTGCAGGGCCGCGGCAACGTGGTGCTCGATGTCGGCACCGCCGGCGCCACGACCGCGGCGATGACGCGCGCCCTGGCCGGCAACGCGCGCGTGCTGCTGAATGACGGCGCGGTGCGCGGCATCAACATCGCGCAGACTCTGCGCACCGCGCGGGCGTTGGTGCGCGCCGGTCGTGATGGCGACGCAGGCGGTGGCCGCGGCGCAGGCAGCGGCACCGCCGCCAGGGGGGAGACCACAGACTTCAGTGAGCTGAGCGCCAGCTTGCGCATCGCCCAGGGCGTGGCGCGCAACGACGACCTGGCGATCAAGTCGCCGCTGTTGCGCCTGGGCGGCAGCGGCGACATCGACCTCGGCGCGCGCCGCCTGGACTACACCGTGCGCGCCTCCGTCGTCGACACGCTCAAGGGCCAGGGCGGCGCCGAGCTCGAGGCGCTGCGCGGGCAGACGGTGCCGGTCAAGCTCAGCGGGCCGTTCGACGCGATCGACTGGCGCATCGACTTCGGCGCCATGGCCAAGGAGGCGGCGCAGGCGAAGATCGAGCACAAGCGCGACGAACTCAAGGACGAGGCCAAGCGTCGCCTGGCCGACAAGCTGCGAGGCGTGCTGGGGAGGTAGGCCGACAGCTCGCACCTGCGGACACGGGTGTGGGCGCATGCCGCGAGTGACGCAAAATTGCACGCTTCGCGCTGCCTGGGCCGGCGCGCCCCCGCCCCCGACGCGCCACCTGCAACCGGCACCCCGCCCACCGACAGCGACGACCCACTGCGATCGAGTCCATTCCCATGCAAGCCCTTCGCGGTGCCTTCACCGTCTTCGTCCTCGGCCTCAACACGCTCGTGGTGGCCCTGAGCCTGGTGCTGCCGGCCCTGCTCAAGCTGGTCGTGCCGCTGGCGGCGGTGCGCCGTCTCGCCGACCGCGCCCTCGCGGCGCTGGCCTCCGGCTGGGTGGCCGTCAACAACGCCTGGATCGCCGCCGTGCACCCCGGCGCCCGCTGGGACGTGCAGGGCCTGGACGGCCTGGATCCGCGCGGCTGGTACCTCGTCTCCAGCAACCACCAGACCTGGGTCGACATCCTCGTGCTGCAGCGTGTGTTCCACGGCCGCATCCCGTTCCTGAAGTTCTTCCTCAAGCGCGAGCTGATCTGGGTGCCGGTCATCGGGCTGGCCTGGTGGGCACTGGACTTCCCGTTCATGAGCCGGGGCAAGAGCAAGGGTGCGTTGCAGAAGGACCTGGAGACCACCCGCCGCGCCTGCGAGAAGTTCAAGCGCATTCCGACCTCGGTGATGAACTTCGTCGAGGGCACACGCGCCACGCCCGCCAAGCGCGCCAAGGACAAGAGCCCTTACCAGCACCTGCTGCGGCCGAAGATCGGTGGCCTGTCGGTGGCGCTCGCGACGATGGGCGAGCAGTTCCAGGCCCTGCTCGACGTGACCATCGTCTACCCGCACGGCACGCCGACCTTCTGGGACCTGCTGTGCGGCCGGCTCGATGCGGTGATCGTGCGCGTGTTGCCGCGCGGCATTCCGGCCGAGCTCGTCGGCGTCGAACACGCCGCCGAGCGTGCGCACGTCGTCAAGCTGGGCCGCTGGGTCGAGCAGCAGTGGAAGGAGAAGGACCGCCTCATCGGCGAGCTGTTGCGCGAGACCGGTCTGCCGGACGCCGCGCAAGGTGGATCGCGCCCCAGTGACCAGGGCGCCGCACGCGAGACGCGCGCGGCCTGAGCGGCCTGAGGCGCGAGGGCGGCGCGAGGGCGGCGCGAGGGCCGCGCAAGGGCGGCGCAAGGGCGGCGCGAGAAGCGGCCCCGAAGTCTGCCGCCGCGACGCGGTTGAGAAGGCAGGGCCGGGGACGGCCAGGAGCTGCCTAGCCGTCGAAGCGCGCGAACACCAGCGAAGCGTTGGTGCCGCCGAAGCCGAAGCTGTTGGACATCACCGTGTCGAGCGGCGCATCCAGCCGCTCGCGCAGGATGGGCAGGCCCTCGGCAGCCGGGTCGAGCGTCTCGATGTGCGCCGAGGCCGCCGCGAAGCCGTGCTGCATCATGAGCAGCGAGTAGATCGCCTCCTGCACCCCCGCCGCGCCGAGCGAGTGGCCCGACAGCGACTTGGTCGAGCTGATGCTGGGTACCTTGGTGCCCACGTGCTCGCCAAACACCTGCCGCACCGCGCCCAGCTCGGCCAGGTCACCCACCGGCGTGGAGGTGCCGTGCGCATTGATGTAGTCCACCGGCTGCTGCACGGTGGACAGCGCCTGCAACATGCAGCGCACCGCGCCTTCACCGGAAGGGGCGACCATGTCGTGGCCGTCGGAAGTGGCGCCGTAGCCCACGAGCTCGGCCAGGATGGTGGCGCCGCGCGCCCGCGCGTGCTCCAGCGCCTCGAGCACGAGCATGCCGCCGCCGCCGGCGATGACGAAGCCGTCGCGTGCCACGTCGAAGGCGCGCGAGGCCTGCTCGGGCCGCTCGTTGAAGCCGCTGGACATGGCGCCCATGGCATCGAACAGCAGCGAGAGCTCCCAGCTCTCCTCCTCGCCGCCGCCGGCAAAGACCACGTCCTGCTGGCCCCAGGCGATGAGCTGCGCGGCGTGGCCAATGCAATGCGCGCTCGTCGCGCAGGCCGAGCTGATGGAGTAGTTGACGCCCTTGATGTGGAAGCTGGTGGCCAGGCAGGCCGAGACCGTGCTGCCCATCGTGCGCGTGACCATGAAGGGCCCCACGCGCTTGATGCCCTTGGCGCGCAACGTGTCCGCGGCCCACACCTGGTTGAAGCTGGAGGCGCCGCCGGAACCGGCGACGAGGCCGGTGCGCGGGTGGCAGACCTGCTCGGGCGTGAGGCCCGACTGGTCCAGCGCCTGCTTCATCGACAGGTAGGCATAGGCGGCGGCATCGCCCATGAAGCGCAACGTGCGGCGGTCGACCGCCGCCTCCAGCTCGATCTGCGGGCGCCCGCTTACCTGGCAGCGCAGGCCGCGCTCGGCATAGACGGGGCTGAAGCGCAGGCCCGAGCGGCCCTCGCGCAGGCTGCGCGTCACGTCCTCGACGTTGTTGCCCAGGCTCGAGACGATGCCCTGGCCGGTGACCACGACTCGTCGCATCAGAAGTCCTCGGTCGAAGTGAACAGCCCCACCTTGAGGTCGGTGGCGGAATAGATCTCGCGGCCGTCGGCGTAGACGCGGCCGTCGGCGATGCCCATGACGAGCTTGCGCTCGATGACGCGCTTCAGCTCGAGCTTGTAGGTGACCTTGTCCACCTTGGGCAGCACCTGGCCGAAGAACTTGATCTCGCCGGCGCCGAGCGCGCGCCCACGGCCGGGGTTGCCGCGCCAGCCGAGCCAGAAGCCGACCAGCTGCCACAGCGCGTCCAGCCCCAGGCAGCCGGGCATGACGGGGTCGGTCTCGAAGTGGCAGCCGAAGAACCAGAGGTCCGGCCGGATGTCGAGTTCCGCCTCGAGCTGGCCCTTGCCATGCGCGCCGCCGGTGTCGTCGATGTGGACGATGCGGTCGAACATCAGCATGTCGGGCAGCGGCAGGCGGGCGTTGCCGGGGCCGAAGAGCTCGCCATGCCCGCAGGCCAGCAGATCCTCGCGGCCATAGTGGTGGCGGCCGAGCTCACGCTGGCTTGGGCGCGGCGACAGTTGCGTCATGAGGAGGCGGTGGGCGTTCTGGTCGTTGACAGGACGGCAGGCCGGGAGGTCCAGCTCGCAGGCTTCGCGCTGGTCCGCCCACCTGGGCAGGACACCATTTTGCCCTTATGGCAACCCCCCGGGCAGCCTCGCAACACCTGAGGCGGCGCTGCCTCAGCGGCCCTCGTTGCGCAGCAGGTACAGCCCTGCCCCGAGCACGAGGGCGATGCCCGCCCACGCCAGCGCATTGGGCACGTCGCCCCAGACCGCCCAGCCGAGCAGCACGGCCATCAGCAGGCCGCTGTAGCGGAACGGCGCCACCACCGAGAGGTCGCCGCAACGCGTGGCGCGGATGATGAGCTGGTAGCCCGAGGCGAGGAAGACCGCCGCCGCGGCCAAGAGCCCCAGCTGGCGCAGCGTGAGTTCGGCCCAGCCCTGCAGCAGCGAGACACCGCCGGCCAGCAGGGTCACCGCCACGGCGGTGGCCAGGGTGATGCCGATCGACGGCACGTCGCGCGCGATGCGCAGCGTGACGAGGTCGCGCAGCGCGTTCAGCACCGTGGCACCCAGGCACAGCCAGGCGAAGGCATTGAACCCGTCGGCGCTCGGCTGGATGACGAGCAGCACGCCGGCGAAGCCGGCCGCGATCGCGAGCGACTGTCGCGGCCCCACGCGGTGCCGCAGCCACAGGACGGCCAGCAGCGTGATGAACAGCGGCGTGGCCATGTTGATCGCCGTCGCATTGGCGATGGGCAGGTTGAACAGCGAGACGAGGTAGGTGAGCGTGGCCAGTGCATCCAGCCCCGCGCGCACGGCCACCCAGCCGCCGGCGAGCTGGCGCGGCCGCACGACAGCGCCGGTGGCGCGCATGAAGGCGAGGACAAGCGCCGTGGCCATCAGCCCGCGGAGAAAGATGAGCTGGCCGGCCGGCAGCGACTGGCTGACGAACTTGACCAGCGTGTCGTTGACGATGAAGCAGGCCATCGCCAGCACCATCAGCCGGATGCCCTGGCGGTTGTCGAGGGCCGGTCCGGCCGTGGGGGAATGGATCATGGCCGCCACGATACGGCACGGTCTGTGATGCACCGATAACATGGACGCCGCCCGATGGCCGCTACTGCAGGACCGCCCGATGGACAGCCCCACCCTGTGCCCGTTGACCGAAGCCGAGATTCTCGCCGCCGTCGCGGCGCAGCGCGACGAGGCCGTCTCGTTCCTGCAAACCCTCGTGCGCGAGCCCTCGCTGCTGGGGCAGGAGGCCTCGGCGCAGGCGCTGATGAAGCGCCGCTTCGAGGCCCTCGGCCTGGACGTGCGCGAGCTCGTCATCGACGAGGCGAAGCTGCGCGACCATCCGGGCTACTCGCCCTCCATCGTCTCCTACGAGGGCCGGCGCAACGTCATCGGCGTGCACGAGCCGCGGGCACCCAGGACCGGCCAGGCGCCAGTGCGCGGCCGCTCGCTCATCCTCAACGGCCACATCGATGTCGTCCCGGTCGGCGCCGAGCGCCTGTGGACGCGACCGCCCTTCGAGCCGTGGATCGACGGCGACCGCCTGCACGGCCGCGGCGCCAACGACATGAAGGCCGGCATCGTCGCCTACACCATGGCGATGCTGGCACTCAAGAACCTCGGCTACGAGCCGGCAGCGCGCGTCACCCTGCAAAGCGTGATCGAAGAGGAGTGCACCGGCAACGGCGCGCTCGCCTGCCTCGTCGCCGGCTACACCGCCGACGCCGCCATCATCCCCGAGCCCTTCGACGAGCTGCTCAGCGCGCAGCTCGGCGTGATGTGGCTGACCCTCGACGTCTACGGCGTGCCGGTGCACGCCGCGGTGGCGCAGACGGGCATCGGCGCCATCGAGTTTGCGCAGTACCTCGTGGCCGAGCTGCGCAATCTCGAAGCGAAGTGGAACGAGCCTAAGCACCGGCACTCGCTCTACTACCACCACGACCACCCCATCAACTTCAACCTCGGCCGCATCGAGGGCGGCGAGTGGAGCTCGTCGGTCAGCACGCATTGCCGCGCCGACCTGCGCCTGGGCTTCTACCCTGGCGTCAAGCCGATGGAGGTGCGCGCCGAGGTCGAGGCACTCATCCGCGCCGCGCACGCCGCGCACCCGGCGCACGCCAGCGTGAAGGTCGACGTCAGCTACCACGGCTTCCAGGCCGAGGGCTGCGTCGTCGACCTGCAGCAGCCGGCCATGTTGGCGCTGATGCAGGCGCACCACGACATCACTGGCCGCCCCGCGGCCACGCGCGCCGCCACCGCCACCACCGACGTGCGCTTCTTCCACCTCTACGGGCAGATCCCGGCCACCTGCTACGGGCCGCGCGGCGCCAACATCCACGGCGTGGACGAGTGGGTGTCGATCGAGTCGATGTTGCAGGTGACTGCGGTGCTGGCGCTGTTCATCGCGCGTTGGTGCGGGGTGCACAGAGTCGATTGAAGGTGGGGGTGCCAACCGGCCCGCAGAATCCCGGCCCCATGGACTCCCTCTCCCAGATCGCGCTCGGCGCCGCCGTCGGCGTGGCCGCCATGGGCCGGCGCACCGCACCGTGGAAGGCGGCGCTCTGGGGCGCCGTCGCCGGCACGCTGCCCGACCTCGATGTCTTCATCGACCACGGCGACCCGATCCGCAACATGGTGCTGCACCGCGCCGAGACGCACGCGCCGTTCTGGCTGACACTGTTCTCGCTGCCCTTCGCCGCCGCCGTGGCACGGCTGCAGGGCGAGTGGCACCAGTGGCGGCGCTGGTGGCTGGCGATGTGGCTGGCGCTCGTCACCCACCCGCTCCTGGACGGCATGACGGTGTACGGCACGCAGCTCGGTCTGCCCTTCACCAGCCACCCCTACGGCGTGGGCAGCGTCTTCATCATCGACCCGCTTTACACGCTGCCGCTGCTGGTGGGCACGATCTGGCTCCTGCGCGCGACCGGCCGCGGCCTCGCCGATGGACCCGGCAGCAGGCGCGGCCACGCGGCCAACATCGCCGGCCTCGTGCTGAGTACCGCCTACCTGGGCTGGGGCGTCGCCGCGCAGGCGCACGTCGGCGCCATCGCGCGCCAGGCCTTGGCGGCGCAGGGCATCGCGGCCGAGCGGGTGCTCGTCACACCCACGGCCTTCAACTCGCTGCTGTGGCGCGTGGTGGCCATCGACGGCGACTACTACCACGAGGGTTTCCGCTCGCTGCTCGACTCGGGGCCATCGATGCCGTTCGACCGCTTCGATCGCGGCGCGGCCCTGGCCGCCGACATGCAGGGCATCGAGGGCGTGCGCCGCATCCAGGCCTTCAGCCACGGCTTCTGGGCGGCCTGGGAGGGCGGCGGTCGGCTGAGCATCACCGACCTGCGCATGGGCCAGGAGCCGGCGTACATCTTCCGGTTCGAGGTCGCCGAGCGGCGCAGCCCGGCGGTGCCACTGGCCGTGCCGGTGCAGGTGGGCAGCCGGCCGGCGCTGCAGCGCGGCCTGCCGTGGCTGTGGCGGCGCGCACTCGGCGAGCCGTTGCCGCCGCCGCGTTGAGCCTGCGCTTGGGTTAGGCGCGACCCGACATCGCATACTCCCATCGTTCGCCCCCGACACACGCTTGCATCAAGAGGAGCCCCCGTGACACTTTCGACCGCCCACCTGCCCCGCCGCCTGGCCTTGTGCGCGCTGCTGGCCTGTGCCACCGTGCAGGCGCAACCGCAGTGGCCGTCCAAGCCCGTGCGCATCGTCGTGCCCTTCGCACCCGGTGGCACCACCGACATCACGGCACGCATCGTGGCCGAGCACCTGGGCCGCGCGCTCGGGCAGCCGGTGGTGGTGGAGAACAAGGCCGGCGCGGGCGGGAACATCGGCGCCGCCGAGGTGGCCAAGAGCGCGCCCGACGGCCATACCTTCCTGATGGGCACGCCGGGCACGCAGGCCATCAACCAGTTCATCTACAAGAGCATGCCCTACGACACGGCGCGCGACCTGGTGCCGGTCTCGTTCGTGGTGCGCGTACCCAACGTGCTCGTGGTGAACCCGTCCGTGAAGGCGCGCAGCGTGCCCGAGCTGGTGGCACTGGCGCGTTCGCGACCGGGGGCGCTGAACTACGGGTCACCAGGCAACGGCACCACGGGCCATCTCTCCAACGAGCTGCTCAAGAGCATGGCCAACGTCTTCGTCACGCACCTGCCCTACCGCGGCAGCGGCCCGATGCTGCAGGACCTGGCCGCCGGCAACCTGGACATGGCCATCGACAACCTGCCCTCGGCCATGCCGCTGATCAAGGCCGGGCGCCTGATCGCGCTGGGTGTCACCTCGGCCGAACCGAACCCGGCGCTGCCCGACGTGCCGCCGGTGGCGCGCACGATCCCGGGCTATACGGCCGAGTCGTGGTTCGTGCTGATGGCCCCGGCGGGCACGCCGGCAGCCATCGTCAACCGCGTGTCGGCCGAAGTCGACCGCATCATCAAACAGCCCGAGGTGGCCGAGCGTTTCGCCTCGCTCGGCGCGACGCCCGTGGGCGGCACGCCGGAGCAGCTCGGGCGCTTCATCGCCGCCGAGACGGTGAAGTGGGAGGCGGTGGTCAAGCGCTCGGCGATCACGCTGCAGTAGGCGCGTCGCAGCGGTCGTGGTGCGGTCGTCCTGCGGCGGCGGGCGGGCCGCCACGCAGCCGCGGTCAACCGGCCGCCTGGGCCGGGCTCATACGCGTGTGCGTTCAACGACACAAGAAGTACGACTTCGCGGGCGTTGGGCTGCGCTCGTGATCGCGCGCCAACAGTCGTGGCGCGCCAAGGACGCCGGGCGGCCGGCTCCGCGAATGTCCTCTTCCGGCGGCCCAGCTTCGCTGGTCCCCCGGATGCCCCCTTGATTTCGCTACGCCGGCCACCCGGCATCCTTGGCGTGGCACTGGGGTTTGTCTTCGAAGATGGCGCGGCGCCGCTGGTGCCGGCTCGGGACGATGGCGCGCCGCCGCTGGTTCCGGATCGGGCCGATGGGGTGCCCTGCGCAGCGAAATCAAGGGGGCATTGGGGGGACCTGCGAAGCAGGGCCGCCCAAAGAGGACATTCGCGGAGCTGGGCACCCCGTCGGCCCGATCCCGCCACCGTTCGTTGGAGTGCGACCCACCCAGACCTCAATCTCGAAGCGCTATCAGGGGCCCGGCATCCAGCGGGCGCGGGCAAAGGGCAGTGTCGCGAGGTCGGCCGCCGCCGGCCCGGGCAGGTCCGCGTCGAAGATGGCCGCGCACAGCGGCTCGAACGCCGCCCGGAAGTGGTTCTTCGCCTTCACCACCAGCAGCAGAGGCGCCTCCAACGCGATGCCGTGCAGCTCGAAGAAGCCAGGGTCGTTGGCGGCGCCGACCGCTTCGGTGGCAATCAGCCTCACACCCTCGCCCTCGAGCAGCACCGTGCGACCCAGTTGCACGACGCCGCCGCGCTCCATCGGCCCGCGGTTGACGAAGCGGCCGTCGGTCAGCCGCCGCACCTGGGCGCGCCACGGCACGGGCGCACCGTAGTCCGAGGACAGGCGCCCGCCCAGCCTCCAGTCGATCCAGGCGCCGACGCCGGCCTCGTGCGCCCGCTGCACCAGCGGCGCATCGGCGAAGTAGGCGAAGACGATGTGCCCCGCGGGCCAACGCTGCACTGGCGAGGCCGGGTCCCGGCGCTCGGCCAGAAGCGCCGCGAACAGGCCCGGCGTGTCGGCGGCGCCACCGGACAGCGGGTTGTCCGCCGGGTCGGTGACGGCCACCACGCCACCGGCGCGGGCGGCCGCGGC
>JALHOU010000148.1 GCA_022842825.1 Rubrivivax sp. | reverse complement strand
GCGCCGAGTGCCTTGGCGTAGTCGGTCTTCAGCTCGTAGGGCGGGTCGACGAGCGTCAGGCCGCGGCGCGTGGGCGGCGGCAGCACCGACTTCAGCGCCGTGTAGCCGTCGGCCAGGCGCACCTCGCAACCCGGCTCTTCCCCGATGTAGCTGTCGAGGATCTTGTGCTCGGTGGGGTGCAGCTCGTACAGGCGCAGCTGGTCCTGCGGCCGCATCAGCGCCCGCGCGATGGCCGGCGAGCCCGGGTACTGCTTCAGCGGCCCGCCTTCGTTGAACTGGCGCACCAATTCGAGGTAGCCCTCGACGGGTGCCGGCAGCGGGCCGGCGTGCTGCAGGAGCCGGCCGACGCCGGCGTCGAACTCGCGATGCTTCTGCGCATAGGGGCTCTCCAGCGAGTAGCCACCGGCACCGGCATGCGTGTCGACGTAGCGCCAGCCCTTCTCCTTCTCGTTGAGGTAGCCCAGCAACTGCGCCAGCACGAGGTGCTTGAGGACGTCGGCGTGGTTGCCGGCATGGAAGGCGTGGCGGTAGGCGAGCATGGGCGCCATGTTGCCACCTCGGCCCGTGCCACCGGACGGGACGAGGCCCTGGCAGGGCGCCGTGGGCCCGGTGCCCCTGCGCTACCCTTCCCCGATGAGCTCGCTGTTCGATGCATGGCGCGTGCCTCGCCCGTGACCACTTCCCCACCGACCCCGCCCGCGCGGCGCGCCCTGCGCATCGGCGCGACGTTGGCCGCGGCCACCGCCGCAGGTGCGCTCTTCGCCTGGCTGCGCACGCCGCTGCCCTGGATGCTGGGTCCGCTCTTCCTGACCGCGGCGCTCGGCGTGGCCGGCGCGCCGTTGGCGAGCTCGAGCCGGCTGCGCAATGTCGGCCAGTGGGTCATCGGCATGGCCATCGGCCTGTACTTCACGCCCGAAGTGGTGGCACTGCTGCCGCGCCTGGCGCCGGCGCTGCTGGCGGGCGTGGCCTGGGCGCTGTTGCTGGGTTATGCCTTCTACCGCTGGCTGCTGTGGACGTGCCCGGAGATGCGCGGCGACCGCGCCGGCGCCTTCTTCGCCGCGGCGATCGGTGGCGCGTCGGAGATGGCGCTGCTCGCCGAACGGCACGGTGGCGCCATCGATCGCGTGGCGGCCGCGCACTCGCTGCGCGTACTGCTGGTGGTCTCGCTCATCCCCATCGGTTTCCAGGCCCTCGGCGTCATGGGTGCCGACCCCGCGCTGCCCGCCGAACAGGCTTTGCGCCCGACCGGCCTGGTACTGCTGGGCGCCGTCAGCGCGGCCGGCATGGCCCTGTTCCATCGCCTCGGCGTGCCCAACCCCTGGGTGCTCGGCTCGCTCGCGGCCACGGCCGCGCTCACTGCCTGCGAGGTGCCGCTGTCCGCCTTGCCAGCCTGGTCCAGCCCGGTGGCGCAGGTCTTGATCGGCGTCGCCCTGGGCAGCCGCTTCACGCCGGCCTTCGCGCGTGCTGCGCCGCGCTGGCTGGGCGCGGTGGCCCTGGGCACGCTGGCGATGATCGTCGCCTCGGGCGCCTTCGCCTGGGCGCTGGCGCACCTGGCCGGGCTGCATCCGGCGACCGTGATGCTCGGCACCTCGCCCGGCGGCATCGCCGAGATGACGATCACGGCCAAGGTGCTGCAACTCGGCGTGCCGGTGGTGACGGCCTTTCATGTCACGCGCTACGTGGGCGTGATGGTGCTCACCGGCCTGGTCTTCCGCTGGGAGCAGCGGCGCCGGGCGGCGGCCGGCCGCGCCGGTGGCGGCGACCCCGGCCGCGATGCCGACTCAGGCCCGGGCGCGTGACCTGAAGAGCTCGCGCAAGTTCACCTCGCGCGGGCCGGCCACGAGTTCGATCGCATCGCCCGCACACACGGTGCCGGGTTCGATGACGCCGAGGTAGGCGCCGCAGAAGCCCGACTGCACCATCAACCTGGCGGCCTGCGCAAAGCCCATCGCCGCGCCGAACTTGAAGCACGGGAAACGCGGCTCGCTGACGGCCAGCACGCAGCCGGGCAGCTGCAGGCGGTCGCCGATCCACAGGCCGTCTTCGGTGATGCCTTGCAGCAGCAGGTTCTCGCCGAAGAGGCCGGGCGGCACGGGCTCGTCCCACAGCGACACGCGGGCCTGCGCGCGCACCGTGCGCCAGAAGGCATGGTGCTCGCTCGGGTAGGCATAGACGGCCTTGGTGCGCCCGCCATGCACCGTGGGGTCGGCCTGCTCGTCGCCCTCGAGGCCGAGCGCGCGGACTTCGACCGCACCGCTGCGCGGTCGCTTGGCCGCGGCGGTCAAGACGCGCCGGGAGCCGATCGTGACTTCCTGCGCGTGGCCGGTGCACACCTGCAACACCCTCATGAGCCGGCCCCGAAAGCGTGCATGAAGCCATACGGAAAACGCATAGCCCCCCGGGCTGCGGCGGTTACGACCTGGGTACATTGGACTGAGAATGACTCTCCCTCCCAGGTAAACGCGGCCCTTTCGAGGGCCACGGGGACACCCGGGGCGGCATGGGGCGAACCCCGTCCAGGCGCGATTGGCGCACAGACGCCGGCGCCGATCACGACGAGGCTCGCCCCATCCCGTCTTGTCGACCTACCCATGATCGGAGCTTCCCACATGAACCGTCCCGCGCTGGAGGGGCTGCGCCTGAATGTGCCGGCCTATGTCAAGCACACCCGTCTCGTCGAGTGGGTGGCCGAAGTAGCCGCGCTCACCGAAGCCAGTGAAGTCTATTGGTGCGACGGCAGCGAGGCTGAGTACCTGCGCCTCATCGACCAGCTCGTCGCCGCCGGCACCCTGATGAAGCTGAACGAGAAGCTGCGACCCGGCAGCTATCTTGCCCGCAGCGACCCGGCCGACGTGGCGCGCGTCGAGGACCGTACCTACATCTGCACCGAGCGCCAGGAAGACGCGGGCCCGACGAACAACTGGGTCGCGCCGGCCGAGATGCGCGCACTGCTGCAGACCGGTGAGAGGGCCCTCTTCCGCGGCGCCATGCGTGGCCGCACGCTCTACGTGGTGCCGTTCTCGATGGGGCCGCTCGGCAGCCACATCTCGCACATCGGCGTCGAGCTCACCGACAGCCCCTACGTGGCTGTCAGCATGCGCGTGATGACGCGCATGGGCCGCGGCGCCCTCGAGGTGCTGGGCGACGACGGTGCCTTCGTGCCGTGCGTGCACACCGTGGGCGCGCCGCTGCAGCCGGGCCAGAAGGACGCCGCCTGGCCCTGCAACAAGACGAAGTACATCGTCCACTTTCCGGCCACGCGCGAGATCTGGAGCTACGGCTCGGGCTACGGCGGCAATGCGCTGCTGGGCAAGAAGTGCTTCGCCTTGCGCATCGCCAGCAACATGGGCCGTGACCAGGGCTGGCTGGCCGAGCACATGCTGATTCTCGGCGTCACCTCGCCGCAGGGTAAGAAGTATCACGTGGCGGCGGCCTTCCCGAGCGCCTGCGGCAAGACCAACTTCAGCATGCTCGTGCCGCCGGCCGGCTTCGAGGGCTGGAAGGTCACGACCATCGGCGACGACATCGCGTGGATCAAGCCTCATGCCGACGGCCGCCTGTACGCGATCAACCCCGAGGCGGGCTATTTCGGCGTCGCGCCGGGCACGAACTACCACACGAATCCGAACTGCATGGATTCGCTGAAGAAGGACGTCATCTTCACCAACGTCGCGCTCACCGATGACGGCGACGTGTGGTGGGAGGGCATGACCGACGAGCCGCCCGCGCACCTCGTCGACTGGCAGGGCCGCGACTGGACGCCCGAGCTGGCCAAGGCCAACCCCGAGTCGAACGGCAAACCGCGCCCGGCCGCCCACCCGAACGCGCGCTTCACGGTTGCGGCCATGAACAACCCGGTGCTCGACCACCAGTGGGACGACCCCGAAGGCGTGCCGATCGATGCCTTCGTCTTCGGTGGCCGCCGCAGCACCACCGTGCCGCTGGTGACCGAGGCGCGCAACTGGGCCGAGGGCGTCTACATGGCCGCCACGATGGGCAGCGAAACCACCGCTGCGCAGGCGGGCGCCCAGGGCATCGTGCGGCGCGACCCGTTCGCGATGCTGCCCTTCGCCGGCTACAACATGAGTGACTACTTCCAGCACTGGCTCGACCTGGGTGCGAAGCTGGAGAAGGCGGGTGCGAAGCTGCCGCGCATCTACTGCGTCAACTGGTTCCGCAAGGGCGCCGACGGCAAGTTCGTGTGGCCGGGCTACGGCGAGAACATGCGCGTGCTCGAGTGGATGCTCGGCCGCATCGAGGGCCGCGCTGCCGGCGCCGAGAACGTGTTCGGCGTCAGCCCGCGCTACGAAGACCTGCGCTGGTTGGGCCTGCCTTTCACGCGGCAGCAGTTCGACTCCGTCATCAGCATCGACCGCGCCGCCTGGCAAGAGGAGATGAAGCTGCACGACGCGCTCTTCGCGCAGCTCTCTTACCACCTGCCGGCGCAGTTGCCTGCCACCAAGGCGCTTATCGAACAGCGCTTGGCGGCCTGACCGGCGGCGCGGACGTTCACAGGCGCCCGCTGCGGCCCCCGCCCCGTGCGATCGCCGGAGGCGCCGGGTGAGGCGCGCCCGGCGGCAGCGTCCGGGCCTGCCGCCGCCGCCGTCTTTGCCGCCCCTGCCGCCATGGCGGATCCTGGTCGACTCCGCGCTGCCCTGGGTGCAGCCTAGACTGCGCACGATGCGCCTGCAGCTGTTGTCCGACCTGCACCTCGAGACCGAGGATTTCGAGCCCGAGCCGCTGGCTGGTGCGGAAGCCCTCGTCCTCGCCGGCGACATCGACGCCACCTGGGCCGCCTATTCGCGTTTCGCGGGCTGGCCTGTGCCGGTGTTCGTGGTGCCGGGCAATCACGAGTTCGATGGGCGCGACCTCTTGCGCGCGCTACCGGCCTTCCGTGCGCTGTGCCAGCGCCTGGGCTTCACGCTCCTCTGTCGCGAGACGGCCGCCTTCACCGCGTCCGACGGGCGACGCATCCGCCTCATCGGCACCCCGCGGTGGAGTGACTTCGACCTCTTCGGCGCCGCGCAGCGGGAGCGCGCGATGCGCTCGGCGCGCTACTTCCTGCGCCTGATGGGCGCCACCCGCGGCGGCCAGCCGCTGGACGCCGCCGCCATCCGCGAGGAGGGCCTGGCCTGCCGTGCCTGGCTCGAGGCCGAGCTGGCACGGTCGGCGGTCGTTTCGTCCGCGGCGGACAGCTGCGCCCACGCAGCCCGGCGCTGGGACGCCACCGTTGTCGTCACCCACTTCGGCCCGAGCCTGGCGAGCGCCGACCCGCGTTACGGCGCGCAGCCCGGCACCGCCAGCTTCTGCAATGCCGACGACGACCTGCTGCCGCGCGCCGACCTCTGGCTGCACGGCCACCTGCACTGCCGCCACGACTACCTCGTGCCGCGCGTCGGGCAACGGCCGACCCGCGTGGTCTGCCAGGCGCGGGGCATGCTGGACAAGGGAGAACCGGTCGGCTTCGACCCGCAGCGGCTGATCGAGGTCTGACCCTCGTCAATGGGTGGTTGCTCGCGGCGCCGACACTACGATGGTGCGCGCGCAGACCGGGGCTCGGCGTGGCCCGGTCGCGTCCCGAGCCTGCCGCAGCAGAGCCCCGCCCCGAAATCCCAGGAGTCGCCCATGAAGATCCTTCTCGCCGTCGACGGCAGCGCCTACACCAAGCGCATGCTCGCCTACCTCGCAGCCCATGACGAGTGGCTGGGTGCGCAGCACGACTACACGCTGGTGCATGCGGTGCCAGTGGTGCCGCCGCGCGCCGCGGCCGTTCTCGACAAGGCCACGCTGAAGAGCTACTACGACGACAGCGCCGAGAAGGTGTTCAAGCCGATCCGCACCTTCTTCCAGCGCCAGGGCATCGCCGCCAGGTGCATCGGCAAGCCCGGGCCGGCGGCCGAGACCATCGTCGCCCAGGCGGCCAGGGACGGCAGCGAGCTGATCGTCATGGGTTCGCACGGGCATGGCGCGCTGGCCCGGCTCGTCCTTGGCTCGGTCGCGACGAAGGTCGTGGCAGAGAGCAAGGTGCCGGTGTTGCTCGTGCGCTGAGGCCGCGAGAAGCAGTCGGGGCGGCCAGTGCCGCCCCGGTGGGGTGTTTACGGCGTGGGGCGCACCGCGCCTCTGCGCCAAGCCGCCTTCTACGCGGGGCGGCGCTTGGCAGTGAGTCGCTGCATCCAGCCGCCCCGGCGCGCCGACTCCGCGGCGGTCTTGGTCGGCGCGGGCTCGGCGGCGAGCGTGACTTCGAGGCCGAAACAGGTGCCGAGGTCGGCCGGGTCCTGCACGCGGCCCTCAGCCTGCCGCCAGGGTTGGTACCAGCGGGGCGGATTGGCAGGCTTGTTCATGTTCGTGGACCCGGGGGTGATGAAGGGTGCGCGGCAGCGGGCTCGTCTCGCGCATGCAGTGTCTCGCGAAGTGTGCGCACGCGAAATCACGAAGTAGGGGGGGCTCGTGCCTCACTTCACGTGGCTGTCCAACCGTGGGAGGACGCGAGGCGCGCCTGCCTAGAATTCGCGCCCTCCATGGCCCGGCCCGACCTCGTGAACCCACGTGCTGGCGCGCCCAACAGCGTGCCCCACGGCGCGACCGATAGCGCGACCGATAGCGCGACCGACAGCGTGCCCAACAGCGCGCCCGCCTGGGCGGCCATCGACTTCGGCACCTCCAACTCCGCGGTGGCGTTGCCCGGGGCTGGCGGCGCGCAAGCGGCCGCCGCCGTCCGCCTCGTCGAACTGGAACCGGGCTTCTTCACGATGCCGACGGCGGTGTTCTATCGGTCGGACACACCGCCCGGCGAGCTCGAGGCCGAGCGGCATTACGGCCGTGCGGCGGTGGCAGCCTATGTCGACGGGCAGGACGGGCGCCTGATGCGCTCGATGAAGAGCATCCTCGGCTCCACGCTGCTCGAGCAGAACACCGACATCGGCGGCGGCCGCTCGGTCAAGTACCACGACGTGGTGGCCGGCTACCTGCGCCATCTGCGCCGCCGGGCCGAGGACACGGCGCGCGCACCGATCGAGCGCGTCGTGCTGGGCCGGCCCGTCTTCTTCGTCGACGACGACGCGGCGCGTGATGCCGCGGCCCAGGCGGCGCTCGAACGCGCGGCGCGCCAGGTTGGATTTTCCGAGGTGCAGTTCCAGTACGAGCCCATCGCCGCCGCGCTCGACCTCGAAAGCCGGGCCACGCGCGAGCAGCTCGTGCTCGTGGCCGACATCGGCGGCGGCACCTCGGACTTCTCGCTCATCCGCATCGGGCCAGGCCGACGCGGGCGGCTCGACCGCCGCGACGACATCCTCGCCAACCATGGCGTGCACGTCGCCGGCACCGACTTCGACCGCCGTGTCGAGCTGGCCGCCATTCTGCCGCTGGCGGGGTACCGCACGCTGCGCCCGCCGGCTTCGAGGCATTCCGGCGAGGCATCGCGCGAGGTGCCGAGCGGCATCTACTTCGACCTCGCCACCTGGCACCTCATCAACACCCTGTACGGTCCGGCCCGGCTGGCCGAACTGCGCTCGATGAAGGGCTGGTATGCCGACCCCCGCCACTACCAGCGCCTGTTGGCGGTGCTGACGCGGCGCCTGGGCCATGCGCTGGCCGCTGCGGCCGAGGCAGCGAAGATCGCGGTGGCCGAAGCGGGCCGCACGCGCATCGATCTCGACCTCTGGGAGCCCGCGCTGGCGGCGGCCTTCGACGAAGCCGCGGCGGCAAGCGCGCTGCACGTCGACTTCGAGCAGATCGTCGGCGCGGCGCACGAGGCGTTGCGCCTGGCCGGCGTGGCGGCCGACGCCGTCGATGCGGTCTATTTCACCGGCGGCTCCACCGGGCTGGCGCCGCTCGTGGACCGCATCGCCGCGGGCTTCAGCCGCGCCGAGCGCGTCCGGGGCGACCGCTTTTCGAGCGTGGCCCAGGGCCTGGGCTGGCATGCGAGGGCGTTGTTCGGGGCGCCGGCCGCGCGTTCGGCCGTGCGTCCGGCCGGCTGACGTCGGCCAGCAGCAGCACCGCGCGCACGAGGTCCTCGGCGGCCTCGGCCATGTCGCCGGGGGGCTCGACGGCTTCCAGCGCGTCGGCCAGCGCAGGCTCGTCTTCCAGGCCCTCGAGGTCCTCGGCGTCGAAGTGCTGGTAGAGCAGCGCCAGCGGCTCGGCCAGGGCCTGCTCGTCGTGGCGCATCAGCGCCGGAAAGCGCTCGGCAGCAAGCGCGAACCCGGCGACCCAGGGCAGCAGGCTCTCGCGCACGGGTGAGGGCGCGGCGGCCTCGGCGTCGCGCGCGTGCGCCTCGCCCTCGTGGTCGGCGTCGTCGAGCTCGAAGATCCAGGGGTCGAACCAGCGCCGGCCGGCGATGGCCTCGGCCAGCACCTCATGCCGCCGGCGCACGAGGGGCGCAAGATCTTGTCGCGCTGCGCCCGCCGCGGCGGCGAGGGCCTTTCCGGGTTGCGCCGCGGCGGTCGGCCCGAAAGGCCACCAATCCCTCTCTGCCACCGGCTGCGGCTGCAGCAGGACGCCGCAAAGGTAACCGTCGAGCGCACTGACATCCAGGGGCGCGCCGGACGGGGCCGATGTGGCCAATTTGTCGAGCAGTGCCTGCAGGTGGGCGATCTCGGTGTCGGAAAGATCACGCATGAGTGTGGCGTGCGTGCCGCCTCCTGCGGCCGGGGGGTGGGCCTGCGGGGGGCTGGCCGCTAGATTGGTGCTCCAAGGCAGCGCCGCCGATTGTCCCGCAACGTCTTCCGCGCGCCGCTGCCCGCCTGAAGTCCATAAAGCAACGAGCGACTCGGGCTGCCGATCCCAACGACGTCCTTTTCGAAGGACTTGCACGGCCCGCTGCTTGCAGCGGGCCGCTTTTTTTCCGCTGTCGAAACCGAGCGGCCCGGGCCCGCTACCGGTCTCCCCAGGCACTTCGCGCTCAGGCCATTGACATGTCACCATGTGGTGACTTAAATTGTCACCGGTGAGTGACAAAGGAGTGCAGCATGCAGCGGAGAGCTTTCGTCCAACTTCTCGGAGGCGGCGTCGTCCTGGGCGCCGGCGTGTCCGGCTGCAGCGCCGAGATGCCGGCCGAAGCCATCGCGGCCTGGGTCGAGGCCGGGCGGGACGATGCCGCCAACGCCGACCCGCGCCGCTGGGCGCTGGGCCACGCGGTGCTGGCGCCGCACTCGCACAACCTGCAGTCCTGGCTCGTCGACCTTTCGCGCCCCGGCGAGATCGAACTGCGTTGCGACCTGACCCGGCTGCTGCCCGAGACGGACCCCTGGTCGCGGCAGATCATGATGAGCCAGGGCACGTTCATCGAACTGCTCGACATCGCGCTGCGCGAGCGCGGCCAGCGTGCCGAGGTGCAGCTGTTTCCGGAAGGCGCGCCGGGCCCGAAGCAGCTCGACGCGCGGCCCGTCGCACGCATCCGCGTCGCACCCGGCGCCTCGGTGGCCCGCGACCCGCTCTTCGCCCAGATCAAGCGCCGGCACACCAACCGCCTGGCCTACGACCCGAATGCGCGCATCGGTGCCGAAGCCTGGCAGGTGATGGCCGGGGCCGTGCGGCCGCACGCGTTCACCGTCGGCCATGTCGACACAACGCAGCCCGAGCTGATCGCCCGGCACCGCGCCATTGCCAACGAGGCCTGGCGCATCGAGCTTTCGACGCCGAACACGTTCCTCGAGTCGCTGAAGGTCATGCGCGTCGGTGCAGCCGAAGTGGCGCAGCACCGGGACGGTCTGACGCTGCTCGACCCGATGGTGGTGGCGCTTTCCAAGCTGGGCCTCTTCGACCGCAGCAAGGCCCCCGCGCCCGACAGCTTCACCGTGAGCAGCCAGATCAAGGACTTCGCGAAGAAGATGGATTCGACCTCGGCCTTCCTGTGGATCACCAGCGAGGGCAACGAGCGCACCACGCAGGTCGACGCCGGCCGCGCCTACGCCCGTGTGCAGCTTGCTGCCACCGCCGCCGGCCTGGTGATGCAGCCCTTGTCGCAGGCGCTGCAGGAGTATCCGGAGATGGCAGGCCCCTACGCGGACATCCACCGCCTGCTCGGTGCGGCGCAGCCGCGGCAGACGGTGCAGATGTGGGCGCGCGTGGGCCACGCCCCGAGCGCCGGCCCGGCGCCCCGGCGTGGCCTGCAGGCGCACCTGCGGGGATGAGCGCCATGAAGCGGAGCCCGCGCCGGCGCGTGCGGCTGCGCACCACCCACCGACGCTCCGGGAGGACGAGCGAAGATGGGCCGCGCTGAACAAGCGCCGCCGCGGCCGCGCGACCGCGCTGCCACCGAAGAGCGGTTGCTCACCGCGGTGGGCGAAGTGCTGGCGCGCGACGGCTTCAAGGCGCTGGGCGTCGGCAGCGTCGCGCGCCAAGCCGGTGTCGACAAGGTGCTCATCTACCGCTACTTCGGTGGCCTGCCCGAACTCCTGCGCGCCTGGGGCGCCAGCGGCCGCTTCTGGCCGCGCGTGGCCGACCTCCTGCAGCACGAGGGCGAGGGCTTCCTGCAACACCCGGCCGCCGAGCGCTGGGCACGCTTCTTCGAGCACTTCATCGACGAGATGCGCCAACGTCCGCTGACATTGGCCGTGCTTGCGGCCGAGGTGGAAGAGCGCAACGAGCTCACCACCATCCTCGAGACCGAGCGCGAGGAGTGGGGCGCGGAGGCGGCGCGCGTGCTCGGCGGCCCGGCTTTCGAGCAGGTGCCGCACCTGCGCGGCGTGACTCTGCTGCTGGTGGCCGGCGTGCAGTACCTGATCCTGCGCGCCCGCCGCATCCGGCTGTTCGGCGGTGTCGACATCCAGTCCGACGCCGGCTGGGCGGAGCTGAAGGCGGCGGTCCGGGCGCTTGCCGAACAGCTGATCCCGCCCACGGTGCCCTGATCGCGGGCGGCGAACCCCCGGCCGGCCCATCGTCGGCCGGCCCGGCACTAGACTGCCGGGTCCCAACCCCGCCGCAGGAGACCGACATCATGGGCGCCACCGAAGCCTTCACCCAGACCACCGACGTCGGCCATTGGATCGGCGGCGGCCCCACGCGCGGCAGCGGCGACGCGTCCAAGCTGCGCTCGCAGACGGTCTGGAACCCCACCACCGGCGCGCCGGCCCGCCAGGTGCTGCTGGCCAGCGAGGCCGACGTGAGCGCGGCCGTCGCCGCCGCCAAGGCAGCCCAGCCCGCCTGGGGCGACATGGCGCCCATCCGCCGCGCCCGCGTGCTCAACGCCTTCCTGGCGCTGCTCAACCAGCACCGCGACACGCTGGCCGCCATGATCACCGCTGAGCACGGCAAGGTGTTCAGCGACGCGCAAGGCGAGGTGACGCGCGGCATCGACATCGTCGAGTTCGCCTGCGGCATCCCGCAGCTGCTCAAGGGCGACTTCTCCGACCAGGCCAGCGCCGGCATCGACAACTGGACGCTGCGCCAGCCGCTCGGCGTGGTGGCCGGCATCACGCCCTTCAACTTCCCGTGCATGGTGCCGATGTGGATGTTCCCGGTAGCGCTGGCCTGCGGCAACGCCTTCATCCTCAAGCCGAGCGAACGCGACCCGAGCCCTTCGATCTTCATGGCCGAGCTGCTGAAGGAGGCGGGCCTTCCCGACGGCGTGTTCAGCGTGGTGCAGGGCGACAAGGTCGCGGTCGACGCCCTGCTCACGCACCCCGATGTCAAGGCGGTGAGCTTCGTCGGCAGCACGCCCATCGCGCAGTACATCTACGAAACCGGCGCGCGCCACGGCAAGCGCGTGCAGGCACTCGGTGGCGCGAAGAACCACATGGTCGTGATGCCCGACGCCGACCTCGAGCAGGCCGTGGACGCCCTCGTCGGCAGCGCCTACGGCTCGGCCGGCGAGCGCTGCATGGCCATCAGCGTGGCGGTGCTGGTGGGCAGCGTGGCCGACCAGATCATGCCGATGCTGGCCGAGCGCACGCGCAAGCTGAAGATCAAGAACGGCCTCGAGCCCGACGCCGAGATGGGCCCCATCGTCACGCGCGAGGCGCGCGACCGCATCGAGAAGATGATCGGCGTCGGCGTCGAGGAAGGCGCCAAGCTCGTCGTCGATGGCCGCGGCCACAAGGTGGCCGGGTTCGAGAACGGCTTCTTCACCGGCGGCACGCTGTTCGACCGCGTCTTGCCGACGATGCGCATCTACAAGGAAGAGATCTTCGGCCCCGTGCTCGCCTGCCTGCGCGTGAAGGATCTTGCCGAAGCGGTGCAGCTCGTCAACGAGCACGAGTTCGGCAACGGCGTGGCCTGCTTCACGCGCGACGGCGGCACGGCGCGCGAATTCGCGCGCCGCATCCAGGTGGGCATGGTCGGCATCAACGTGCCGATCCCGGTGCCGATGGCCTGGCAGGGCTTCGGCGGCTGGAAGAGGAGTCTCTTCGGTGACATTCACGCCTACGGCGAAGAGGGCGTGCGGTTCTACACCCGCCAGAAGAGCGTGATGCAGCGCTGGCCCGAGAGCACGCCAGACAAGGGAAGAGGGGCCGAGTTCGCGATGCCCGTGGCGCGTTGATCCGCCCCTGACCCGATGGCCGGGAAGCGCGCACCGCCTGCCGCGATTGACGTCTCGTGCCGCCTGCCGCGGCGCGCGCTGCTCGGCGCCGCGGGTGCGCTGGCGCTCGGCGGCGGTGCGCGTACC
>JALHOU010000147.1 GCA_022842825.1 Rubrivivax sp. | reverse complement strand
CCGGTCAGGGCGCGGTGGCCGTGACGGGCACGTCCCGGCGCGCCGGCACGCTGGCGCCGGCGGCGGCACCGTAGCCGAGGGGCGCGAACTCCGGCGGCGGCGGGCTGCCGGCCGAGACGGTGAGCACCTCGTAGCCGGTGTCGGTGACGAGCACCGTGTGCTCCCACTGCGCCGAGAGCGACCGGTCGCGCGTGACGATGGTCCAGCCGTCGTAGGGGCGGTTGCCGCGCCGGTCTTCCTTGATCTCGCGCCGGCCGGCGTTGATCATGGGCTCGATCGTGAAGATCATGCCGGGCACGAGCTCTTCCAGCGTGCCCGGGCGGCCATAGTGCAGCACCTGCGGCTCCTCGTGGAAGCGCGCACCGACACCGTGGCCGCAGAACTCGCGTACCACCGAGAAGCCGGCCGATTCGGCGAAGGTCTGGATGGCGTGGCCGATGTCGCCCAGCCGCGCACCGGGCTTGACTTTGACGATGCCCTTCCACATCGCCTCGAAGGTGACGCGGCACAGGCGCCTGGCCGCGATGGTGCCGTCCCCGACCACGAACATGCGGCTGTTGTCACCGTGCCAGCCGTCCTTGATGACGGTGACGTCGATGTTGACGATGTCGCCGCCCTTGAGCGGCCGGTCGTCGGGGATGCCGTGGCAGACCACGTCGTTGAGCGAAGAGCACAGCGAGGCCGGGTAGGCCGGGTAGCCTGGCGGTGCATAGCCCAATGTGGCCGGGATGCCGCCCTGCACGCGGGTGATGTGCTCGTGCGCGATGCGGTCGAGCTCGAGCGTGGTGACGCCGGGCTTGACGTGCGGCGCGAGCAGGTCCAGCACCTCGCTGGCGAGGCGGCCGGCGAGGCGCATGCCGTCGATCTCGGGGCCGGTCTTCAGGGGGATGGGCATGGGTCGCGATTATCCCACCCACCTAGAATCCCGGCCTTTCCCGCCCCCCCAAGATCGCATGCCCGCGTTGCCCTTGTTCCTGCAGTTCTTCGAGGGCGGCAATGCCCTGAGCACGTTCCGGGCCGAGGCGCTGCTCCAGCGTTTGCAGGGTGCCTGCCCGCGCATCACGGCCGTGGCGGCGCGCCACGTCCACTGGGCGGCGTTCGATGCCGCGCCCGACCGGGATACCGTCAACAAGGTGGAGGGCCTGCTCGCCTATGGCGAGCCCTACCGCGGCCCGACCGAGGGGGAACTGGTCGTCGTGATGCCGCGCCTTGGCACGGTGTCGCCGTGGGCAAGCAAGGCGAGCGACATCGCGCGCAACTGCCTGGTCGGCGCATACCCCGCCGGTGTCCCCGCCGGCACGGGCCCGGCCGGCGCCGGCCTCGCCCTGCATCGCATCGAACGCACCACCGAGGTGCGGCTGGCGCTGAAGGGCGGCCTGCTGGGTGCCGGCAAGCCGTTCGCGGCGGACGAGCGCGCCGCCGTGGCGGCGCTGCTGCACGACCGCATGACCGAGAGCGTGGCCTTCGAACGCGACGCGGCACGGCGCCTGTTCGAGCCGCAGCCGACGCCGCCGCTGGCGCATGTGGACGTGCTCGGCCGCGGTCGCGGCGCGCTCGTGGCCGCGAACGCCGAGTTCGGCCTCGCGCTTTCCGACGACGAGATCGACTACCTCGTCGCCGCCTTCACGAAGCTGGCGCGCAACCCGAGCGACGTCGAGCTGATGATGTTCGCGCAGGCCAACAGCGAGCACTGCCGGCACAAGATCTTCAATGCCGACTTCACCATCGACGGCCAGCGCCAGCCCCTGTCGATGTTCGGGATGATCCGGCACACCGAGACGACCTCGCCGCGGCACACGGTGGTGGCCTACAGCGACAACGCCGCCGTCATGGAGGGCGGGCCGATCGAGCGCTGGGGGCCGCTCGGCTTCACGAACGCGCCGGTGTACGGCGCGCGCGCGGAGCTGGCGCACGTGCTGATGAAGGTGGAGACACACAACCACCCGACGGCGATCTCGCCGTTCGCGGGTGCGGCCACCGGCGCCGGCGGCGAGATCCGCGACGAAGGCGCCACCGGCCGCGGCGCGCGGCCCAAGGCCGGGCTCAACGGCTTCTCGGTGAGCAACCTGCACCTCGGCGGGCCCGGTGGCGCACCCGAACCCTGGGAGCGCGATCCCGTCGGCCGCCCGGCCCACATCGCCAGTGCGCTGGCCATCATGACCGAGGGCCCGCTCGGCGGCGCTGCCTTCAACAACGAGTTCGGGCGGCCCAACCTCGGCGGCTACTTCCGCGTCTTCGAGCAGCGCGTGGCCGGCGTGGTGCGCGGCTACCACAAGCCGATCATGATCGCCGGCGGCTTGGGACAGATCAGCGCCACGCAGACGCACAAGGTGCGTTTCGGGCCCGGCACGCTGCTCGTGCAGCTGGGCGGCCCTGGCATGCGCATCGGCATGGGCGGCGGCGCGGCCAGCTCGATGGCGGCCGGCACCAACACGGCGGCGCTGGACTTCGACAGCGTGCAGCGCGGCAACCCGGAGATCCAGCGCCGCGCGCAGGAGGTCATCAACCACTGCTGGGCGCTGGGCGAGCACAACCCCATCCTTGCCATCCACGACGTGGGCGCGGGCGGGTTGTCCAATGCCTTTCCGGAGCTCGTCGACGGGGCGGGACTCGGCGCGCGCTTTGACCTCTCGAAGGTGCCGCTGGAGGAGAGCGGCCTCGCGCCGCGCGAGATCTGGTGCAACGAGAGCCAGGAGCGCTACGTGCTGGCGCTCGACCCGGACCTGCTGCCGCTGTTCGAGCAGATGTGCGCGCGCGAGCGCTGCCCGTTCGCGGTAGTGGGCGTGGCGGCGGTGGCGGCGCAGCTCATGGTGGCCCGTGAAGGCGGCGAGGGCAGCGAGCGGGGCGACGGCGGCGACGGCGGCAACGGCGGCAAGGTCGGCAAGGTCGGCAAGGCCAAAGGGGCCGGCGAGCGCGTCATCGACATGCCGATGGAGGTGCTGTTCGGCAAGCCGCCGCGCCTGCACCGCGACGTGCAGCGCGTGGTTCGCAGTGAGCCACCGCTGGACCTCACGGGCGTCAAGCTGGAGACGGTGGCGCTCGACGTGCTGCGCCATCCGACGGTGGCGAGCAAGCGCTTCCTCGTCACCATCGGCGACCGCACGGTGGGTGGGCTTTGCCACCGCGACCCCATGGTGGGCCCGTGGCAGGTGCCGGTGGCCGACTGCGCGGTGACGCTGGCCGACTACGCGGGCTTTCGTGGCGAGGCCATGAGCATGGGCGAGCGCACGCCGCTGGCGGCGCTGGATGCGCCGGCCTCGGGCCGCATGGCCGTGGCCGAGGCCATCCTCAACCTGCTCGCGGCGCCGATGGACCTGGCGCGCGTCAAGCTCAGCGCCAACTGGATGGCCGCCTGCGGCGAGCCGGGCGAGGACGCGGCGCTCTACGACACGGTGAAGGCGGTCGGCATGGAGCTCGCGCCGGCCCTCGGCATCGGCATCCCGGTGGGCAAGGATTCGCTGTCGATGCGCACGCGCTGGCGCGACGACGGGCCGGGTGGCGCGGCGGGCGAGGAGAAGCAGGTGACGGCGCCGGTGTCGCTCATCGTCAGCGCCTTCACGACGCTGGACGACGTGCGCGGCACGCTGACGCCGCAGCTGAGGCCGCCGGCCGAGGTGGGCGACAGCACGCTCATCCTGGTGGACCTGGGAGCGGGCCGCATGCGCATGGGCGGCTCGATGCTGGCGCAAGTGCTCGGGCGCTTTGGGCACGAGGTGCCCGACCTCGACGACGCGGCTGCGCTGAAGGCGCTGGTGACGGCGGTGAACGAGCTGCGTGCCGCTTCGCAGCTGCTGGCCTACCACGACCGCAGCGACGGCGGCCTGTGGGCCTGCGTGTGCGAGATGGCTTTCGCCGGGCACCTGGGCGTGAGCCTCAACGTCGACATCCTCGTCACCGAGAGCGACGGCATCGGCGACAGCCGGGCCGAACATGGCGACAGCAAGAACTGGACGGCGCAGGTGGGCGAACGCCGCAACGAGCTGACGCTGAAGGCGCTGTTCAACGAGGAGCCGGGCGTCGTGCTGCAGGTGGCCACGGCCGAGCGCGACACCGTCATCGCCACGCTGCGCCGGCACGGCTTGGCGCGGCACGCACACGTCATCGGCAAGCCCAACACGCGCGGCGCGGTGGAGGTGTGGCGCGATGCCAGGTGCGTCTTCAGCGCGCCGCTGGCGGAGTTGCACCGGCTGTGGGACGAGGTGAGCTGGCGGATCGCGCGGCAGCGCGACAACCCGGCCAGCGCCGATGCCGAGCACGCGGCTGCCGGCGCGGCCGACGACCCCGGCCTGCACCTGCACCTCACCTTCGACGCCAGTGCGCCGGCCCTGGCCGCGCCGGCGGTGCACGGCACGCGCCCGGCCATCGGTATCCTGCGCGAGCAGGGTGTCAACTCGCACCTCGAGATGAGCTACGCGATGGCGAAAGCCGGCTTCGAGACCTTCGACGTGCACATGAGCGACCTGCAGGCGGGCCGCGCGAAGCTGCCGCAGTTCCAGGGGCTGGTGGCCTGCGGCGGCTTCAGCTATGGCGACACGCTCGGCGCCGGCGAGGGCTGGGCGCGCTCGATCCTCTTCAACCCGGTGCTGGCCGATGCCTTTGCCACGTTCTTCTCGCGCCGCGAGGTGTTTGCGCTGGGCGTGTGCAACGGTTGCCAGATGCTGGCGGCGTTGAGCCCGCTGATCCCCGGCGCCTCGGCCTGGCCGAAGTTCACGCGCAACCGCAGCGAGCAGTTCGAGGCGCGGCTGTCGCTGGTGGAGGTGCTCGCGAGTCCGAGCCTGTTCTTCGCCGGCATGGCGGGAAGCCGCATCCCCATCGCCGTGGCGCACGGCGAGGGCTATGCCGACTTCTCGCAGCGCGGCGACGCTGGCGCCGTGCAACGCGCACTGCGCTTCGTCGACCACCAGGGCCAGCCGACCGAGCGCTACCCGTACAACCCAAACGGCAGCCCGGGCGGGCTGACCGGCGTGACGACCTCGGACGGGCGCTTCACGGCGCTGATGCCGCACCCGGAGCGTGTATTCCGCAACGTGCAGATGAGCCACCTCGCCGGCGGCGACCTCTCGGCGCCGAGTCCCTGGATGCGCATGTTCCACAATGCCCGCCAATGGCTGAAGTGAGCGCGACGGGGGAGCGGCGATGACCGAGTTGACGGTGCGCCGTCTGCAGGTGGACCTGGAGACGCCGATCCAGCGTCACTGGTGTGGCGGCGATGCCTTCCGCACGGCGCTGTTCAACGCCCTGTCGATGAGCTTCCCGGTCGGCGAGCAGCTCTTCATCGATTCGGTGAAGAAGAGCCTTGCGGCGCTGCCGGCCGGGCCACGCGACGCCATGGCGGCCGAGGTGCAGGGCTTCATCGGTCAGGAGGCAACGCACCGGCGCATTCACGAGCGCTTCAATGCCCAGCTCGCGGCGCAAGGACTGGTCAACCACTGGGAGCGGCGTATCCTGGCGCGGCGGCGCCGGCTGATGGAGCCGGTGGCCGACCCGCGCGCCTGGGTGGGAGTCACTGCCGCGACCGAGCACTGGACGGCCATCTTCGCGCACCACCTGCTTGCCAACCCGTGGCTGCTCGAAGGGGCCGAGCCGCGCCTGGCGGCGCTGTGGCAGTGGCACTCGGCCGAGGAACTGGAGCATCGCAGCACGGCCTTCGACCTCTACCGCGCGCTCGGCGGCAACGAGGTCTGGCGCAAACGGCTCTTCCGCATCGTCAGTTTCAACTTCGTGTGCGACACGGCGCGCCAGACGGTGAACAACTTGTGGCGCGACGGCACGCTGTTCAAGCCCAGCACCTGGGCCAGCGCCTGGCGCACGGTGTTCGGCCGCCGCGGACTCGTGCGCTGCGGTTTCGGGCCCTGGCGGGCCTACCTGCGGGCGAATTTTCACCCGATGCAAGGCGATGGCAGCGGCGGCGAGCGCTGGCTTGCGGCCAACGACCAACTGGCGCGGCCGGTTCGGCAGCCGGCCTGATCGAACCCGACGGGGGCCGCGCCGGCCCCGCTACGACAACGGGCCGCTCGCGCGGCCCGTCGTTCATGCGCAAAGGGTCTTCAGACCGGCATCTGCTCGATGCCGGCGATCGCCCAGCCGCCCTCGTTGCCGCGTGGGCGCACGAGGTGCCAGACCTCGTCGAACTTTTCCGGCGCGGCCCCGGCGCTCTCGACCACCTCGCCGCGGTAGCGCACGCTGACGACCTGGCGCTCGCCTTCCTCGGCGACGTCGATGACGTGCGCCTCGACGCTCTTCACCTCGGTGGCCTGGGTGGAGGCGCCACGTTCGAGCAAGTCGACCTTCAGCTCGGCGAACATCTCCGGCGTCGTGAACTGGCGCAGGTCGTCGAGGTTGGCGGCGTCGTTGGCCGCCTGCATGCGGATGAAGATGGCCTTGGCAATGCGCTCGAAGCCCACGCTGTCGAAGGCGGCGGGCACGAAGGCGGGGGCGATCGCTGCCGTCGCGGCGGTCGCTGCCGTCGCACCACTCAGCGGTGTCGCCGCGCCGAAGCTCGGCTCGGCCTGGCGCTGCAGCGGCGCTTGCGCCGTGCCGGCCGGGGCGGGCCAGGCCACCTGTGTCGACGGGCCACCGGCGGCCGCTCCGGCCAGCGCCGGCTGGCGCACGGCGCCACCGGCCATGCGGCGCCGGATGAACACCACGAGCGCGATCACGGCCACGGCCAGCAGCGCGAGCATCAGGAAGTTGGCAAACGCCTCGCCAAGGCCGAGGTGGCTCATCAGCGCGACCAAGCCGAGGCCGGCCGCGAGGCCTGCGATGGGGCCGAGCCAGGAACGCTTGCCAGCCGCCGCCGCGGCACCCGCGGCACCGGGCGCCGCAGCCTGCTGGCCGGGCGTGGCCGCAGGGGCCTGCGCGGGCTGCGTCGGCGGTGTCGTCGACGACGGCGAGGTGCGTTCGGGCATGCTGCGCTGCGTGCCGGTGGACTTGCCACCGCCGAGGCGCTTGGCCTCCGCATCGATGGGTGCAAAGGTGGTCACGGCCACCGCGAGGGCGAGGGCGCCGATCAACCAGGTTTTCATGTCCAGAGTCTCCGAAGGTGTGGGTAGCGCCCGGCCCGCATGGGTGGGTCCATGGCGGCGGCGCTCGAGGGCGAAGTGTGAGGCAAACGGGACGGGCGCGCGAAAGACCCCACGCGAGGAGGCGTCGCTAGCATGGTCTCCGTCACCAAAACCGCCAAGGACGGCTCCTCTTGACCACTGCCTTGTTGTGGATCGCCTGCTCGGCGCTCATCGTGGTCGGCCTGGCCGGCACCGTGCTGCCGGCTTTGCCTGGCACCGTGCTGATTCTGGCCGGCACCGTGCTCGGTGCCTGGATCGACGACTTCACGCGCGTCGGCGTCGGCACGCTGGCGGCGCTCGGGGTGCTTGCCGTACTGGCATGGGTGCTGGACTACGTGGCCGGCCTGCTGGGTGCGAAAAAGGCCGGCGCCAGCCGGCAGGCACTCGTTGGCGCCGCCATCGGCACGGTCGCCGGACTGTTGTTTGGCCTCGTCGGCGTGCTCTTCCTGCCGCTGGTCGGCGCAGCGGCAGGCGAGTACCTGGCGCGCCGCAACCAGGCACAGGCGGTGAAGGTGGGCGTGGCCACCTGGCTGGGCCTGCTGGTCGGCATGCTCGCCAAGGTGGTGATCGCCTGCGTCATGGTCGGCATCTTCGTGGTCGCGCTCGTCTGGTAGCGACCCGGGTGCGCACAGCGGTATCCCGTCGCGCCCTCCGGTCGCCGCCCTTCAGGTGGCGGCCCGGACGATGCCCGCTCACGCGCCGATGAGCCGGCCGAAGAACTCGTGCAGCACGAGTCCGACCTGGTTGTAGCCCGAGCGCGTCGGCAGGAAGTCCATCGCGCGCGGCTTGAACCAGGGCGTGATGCCCATCGGCGCGGCAACGAGTTGCACGTTGGCCCCGCCCTGCGCGGCGGCCTTGCGGAAGTTGTCCAGCGCACGCGGCATGTGATAGCCGTGCGTGACGATGACGATGCGCTCGATGCCCTCGCGCCGCAGCAGCGCAACCGAGCGCAGCGCGTTCTCGCGCGTGTCGCGCGACTCGGTTTCGGTCCAGCGCAGCGGTCGGCCGAAGTCGCGCTCGGCGGTGCGCGCGGCGATCTCGGCCTCGCTCGGGCCCGGCGTGGCGCCATGGGCCCGGCCGCCAGTGAAGAGGATCGGGAGTTCGGTCTGCCGCGACAGCCACAGGCCGAAGCGCAGCCGTTCCACGCCCATCGGCTGCAGTTCGGAGACGCCGTACTCCGGAGCGAGGTCGCGGTGCCCCCCGCCGAGAATGACGATGGCGGTGCGCGGTGCCTTCTTCAGGTCGCCGACCTCGTTGGGCGTGAGCGAGCGCGTGGGCGGCAGCAGCCAGTGCGTCAGCGCGTAGCCGGCGGCCTGGGTGCACATGGCCCAGATGCCCAGGCAGCCCAGCAGCAGCACCAGCCAGGCACGCACGCGGTAGCGGGAGAAGAGGCGCCCGCCGAGCACCACGAGGACAAGGAACGGGAGCGGCGGCATCAGCAGTGATGACAGCACCGGCCGCCAGGTGTCGATGCCGAGCCAGAGAAGGAAATCGTTCATGCGGGTCCTGTGCGGCCTGGGAGCCGTGGGCTTCTCATAATCGCGCTCGAGTGTAAGGACATGCCGGCCGGTGCCGACAGCCGTGTTTGCCACGGAGTCCGCCCCCGCGTCCGTGCTTCTATCGACCAGGAGTCGCTGCCATGAGCCCCACCGCCGAGACCCGCGACGAGACCATCACTCTGGGCGGTGGGTGTTTCTGGTGCCTGGAGGCCGTGTACGAGCTCGTCGAGGGCGTGCTGGCGGTTGAGAGCGGCTACAGCAACGGCCACGTGCGCGATCCGAGCTACGAGCAGGTGTGCGGCGGCCACACCGGCCATGCCGAGGTGGTGCAGGTGCGCTTCGACCCGGAGCGCATCACGCTCACCGAAATCCTGGAGGTCTTCTTCCACGTCCACGACCCGACGACGTTGAACCAGCAAGGCAACGATGTCGGGCCGCAGTACCGCAGCGGCATCTACTGGAGCGAGCCGGCACAGGAGGCGGTGGTGCGCCAGGTGGTGGCCGAGGCGCAGGCGGCGCACCGCGGCAAGGTGGTGACCGAGCTCGCGCCCCTGGCCAACTACTGGCGCGCCGAGGACTACCACCAGCACTACTTCGCCAATCACCCGGGGCAGGGCTACTGCGCGTTCGTGGTGGCGCCCAAGGTCGAGAAGTTCCGCCGCACCTTCAAGGCGCGGGTGAAGTCAGCGTAGGGGCGGGGCAAGGCGGAGCGGACGCCGGCGTCGGCGTCGGCTTCAACGCGAGCCGTCAGACGCTGCTGAAGGTGGTGCTGGGCTGCGGCTCGGCGAACACGGCCTCGAGGGCGCGGCGCACGCGCTGGCGCAGTTCGCGCCGCTCGGGCTGGCTGCCGGCCAGCTGGCTGAACAGGGGCGCGCGCAGCAGCCACAGGTCCACCGGGTCTTCGGCGGCGCGCACCTGCTGGCGCAGCCATTGCGCCTGATGGCCTTCGAGGGCCGCGACAGCGTCGGTGAATGTGAGCTTCAGCGCCACGAACGTGCGGCGCGCGGCGATGGCGGCAAGGCGGTCGCCCGTGGGCGCACCGGCGGTGAAGTTGCGGGGGGCTTGCTGGGTGGTCAGCATCACAGGCCTCCGAGGCTGCCGAATTGCGAACGCGTCGCACGCATAGGGAAGTGGCGGTTCAGCCGCAGCAGTCGCCGCTCGGCTTCACTCTGCGCATGCTCCACACTGACGAGGCTGAAGACATCCGTTCGCAGGTGCCACAGGTCGCGCAGCGAACGGGCGTGTTGGATGCGGTGTCGCAGCGCGTGCGCTGCCTCACCGGGCAGGTCGGCGACGGCGAACATGAAGTCGTCGCGTACCCGTGGCAGGCGGTTCAACGGCGGCGCCGCCTCTTGCGGAGCGGGCGCCAGGAGCCAGAACATGAAGCGCTGCCATGCCGAATCCGGGGCGTGGCGCAGCGAAGGCGGCGAGGCATCGAGCCTGAGGGCGCTCGTGCTGGGGCCGAGGGTGGAGCGGCGGCCGGGCCGGTGCGGCGTCGCGAAGCGGACGACGGCCCCGGGGCGCAGACAAGGCTTGCGGCGATCTTCGGTGGGCAGCGACATGGCGTGATATCGGACACAGACGCCGGAACTTCAGTCCGGGCTGACGGATCGTCGCGCCAGGCCCCGCTCCGTGAACGGCCGATGTGAGCAACTTCCAACGCCCATTTCGGACGCTGCGCGGGCGCCTTGCGGGCATCGCGCGCGCGTTGCTGGGCGTTGCGCGCGCGCTGCGCCTGCAAGAGGCCGCCCGCCGCTGCCCGCCTCTCTGGGGCTGCAGCGGCCCTACATCAGCATGGTGTTGCGGATGAGCCCGACCGCGAGACCCTCGAGCACGAACCCCTCGGTGCCCGGCGGCACGACGATGGTCTGGAACTCGGGGTTCTCGGGGATCAGCTCGACGCCGGCCTTGGTGCGGCGGAAGCGCTTGACGGTGACGTCGTCACCGAGGCGGGCAACGACGATCTGGCCGTTCTTGGCTTCGCTCGCCTTCTGCACGGCGAGCAGGTCGCCATCGAGGATGCCGGCGTCGCGCATGCTCATGCCGCGCACCTTGAGCAGGTAGTCGGGGCGGCGCTGGAACATGGAGGCCTCGACGAGGAAGGTCTGGTCGATGTGCTCCTGCGCGAGGATGGGGCTGCCGGCGGCCACGCGGCCCACGAGCGGCAAGGTCAGCTGCGCCAGGCTCGGCAGCGGCAGCGCGTACTGTTTGCCGTACTGCGAAAGGCGCGCGGCGTTCAGCGCGCGCAACGTGTCAGACTTCAGACGAATGCCGCGCGAGGTGCCCGGCGCAAGTTCGATGACGCCCTTGCGGGCGAGCGCCTGCAGATGCTCCTCGGCCGCATTGGCCGACCGGAAGCCGAGTTCGGCGGCGATCTCGGCGCGCGTGGGCGGGGCGCCCGTGCGCTCGATGGCGCTTTGCACGAGGTCGAGAATCTGCTGCTGGCGGGCAGTGAGCTTGGGGCTTTCGTCCATGGCTTGGTGCCGCTGGCCGGCAGCGTGGGCGAGGGAACTCGCTTGCGCTGCCGGGGCTGGCTGTTTGTCCAGTAACTGTATTTTCATCCAGAAAGGCGCGCATGCCAAGCACGGCGAGCAGTGCAGCGGTTTCCACCGTGGTCGTCGTCGGTACCGGCGGCACGATTGCCGGCGTGGCCGAGCGAGCGGACGACCATGTCGGCTACAAGGCCGGCCAGCTCGGCGCACAGGCGCTGGTGGCCGTCGTGCCGGCGCTGGCCGAGCGCACGGACCTCGTCATCGAGGCCGAGACGTTGGCCAGCCTGGACAGCTGCGACATGGACCACGGGACTTGGCTGGCCTTGCGCGAGCGCGTGTCGACCCTGCTGGCGCGGCCCGAGGTGGCCGGGGTCGTGGTGACGCACGGCACCGACACGCTCGAGGAGACCGCGTACTTCCTGCATCGCACCTTGGAGTTGGCGGCCAAGCCGGTCGTCTTCACGGCAGCCATGCGACCGGCGACCGCCCTGTCGGCCGACGGGCCGCAGAACCTGCTCGACGCGGTGACGCTGGCTGCCAGGTCGGGGGCCAGCGGCGTGCTGGTGGCCTTTGCAGGGCGCGTCTACGCTGGGGCAGACTTGCGCAAGGTGCATGGGTACCGCGTCGAGGCTTTCGACGCCGGTGACGCCGGGCCGATCGGGGTCATGGCCGACGGACGGCTGCGGCGCTTCCGGCCCTGGCCCGAAGAACCTGCACATGCCGCTGCCGCGGCCTTGCCAGCAGCGGGCGCGTGGCCCACGGTGGACATCGTGACGAGCCACGCCGGCGCGCGCGGCGGGGTGATTGACGCGCTCGTTGCGGCCGGTGCCCGCGGCCTCGTCATCGCCGGCACCGGCAATGGCAGCGTGCACCGGTCCCTGGTCGAGGCGGCGCGGCGCGCCGAGGCGGCCGGCGTCGTCGTGCGGCGTGCCTCGCGATGCCAGCTCGGCGGCGTCGTCGGCACGCGCCCGGACGCGCTGCCGTCGGCCGGCATGCTTAGCGCGCCACAGGCTCGCATCGAGCTCTTGCTCGACTTGATCGCGGCCGCGCGCTGACCCGCCGCGCGACCAGGTCCTCCGCCTGGCCGACGCTTCACAGAGCTTTACCGCCGCACTCGGTGCTGCCGTGAACGCGCGCGGCAGCCCGCTCGTTGTCGGAGCGCGGGCCGTCGAACGCGGGCCGCGCAACCCAGCAAGGAGTGGATGCATGAACCGCCCAAGTCGCCCGATCGTCGCCCTCGCACTGGCCGCCACGTTGGCCGCCGGCATGGCACAGGCCCACGCACGTGCCGACGTGCAGTGGTCCGTCACCATCGGCGCGCCTGCGGTGGTGTTGCCGCGCATCGTCGTGCCCCTGCCTCCGCCGCCGGTGGTGTACGTGCAGCACGGCGCGGTGCCGCCCCGAGGCGCGTACCGTGTGCCGACGCGCTGGGACGTGGATGGCGACGGCATCCCCAACCGCCATGACCGCATCTACAACCCGCGCTGGGACGTGGACGGCGACGGCATCCCCAACCGACACGACCGTGCCTACAACCCGCGCTGGGACCGGGACGGCGACGGCATTCCGAACCGTTACGACCGCCGCGACGGG
>JALHOU010000146.1 GCA_022842825.1 Rubrivivax sp. | reverse complement strand
AGGGCGCGGGCGTCGTTCTGGTGCATGCGCCACAGTCGGGTCTTCTCGTTGAACCAGGCTCCCCTGGCCTTGGCCAGCGCGATCAAAGTCGTCTCCGAAGGATAGATCTTGACCGCCACGCTGGGGTTGCTCTTCTTCTGGACCTCGACTCTTTCGATCTCGAGTTCGACGGTCGTCATGCGTTGCCTCCCGTCCGGACTGAGCCTGTACCGGACGCAGACGAGGGTTTCCCCGAACCTCCTCGTGAGCTTGACTGCTCCCTTGGCGTCGGCCTGCATCGTCTTGCCGACCGGCCACGAGTGGCCAGACGACGCTCTCGGCTTCCTCAACTGTCGGACGACCACCGGTCCCATCCTCCCCTGGATGGGGATTCTGTCGAGGCGGCGGCTCGGAGCCACCCCAGAACGAGCGCCCGCTGGCGGGTGCCTCGGCCTGCGGAGCCAAGGCAGGTCGACAGGGGCTTCCGCACTGGCGCTTTGCCCCTCCTACCCCGCCTCGGCCGCCATCTCGATCGCGCCGCAGGGGCACTCGCTCACGCACACGCCGCAGCCCTTGCAGTAGTCGTAGTTGAAACGGAAGCGCTGCCCGGGGCCGAGCTTGATGACGGCGTTGTCCGGGCACACGCCGTAGCAGTTGTCGCACTCGAAGCAGTTGCCGCAGCTGAGGCAACGGCGTGCCTCGAAGAGCGCGTTGTCCTCGGTGAGGCCGCCCTGCACCTCGTCGAAGCTGCTCGTGCGCCGGGCGAGGTCCAGTTGCGGGCGCATCGTCTTCGGCGCGTCGCTGTAGTACCACGGGTTCAGCCGCTCGAAGGTGGCCGGCGCGTGCTTCTTCGGTTCGGCCGCGGGGGCTACGACGCCGCGCAGCCAGGCGTCGATGTGCCGCGCGGCCTTCTTGCCGTGGCCGACCGCCACGGTGACATTGCGTTCGGCCGGCACCATGTCGCCGCCGGCGAAGAGCCCGGCGCGGCCGGTCATCATCGTTTGCGGATCGACCCGCACCACGCCGTCGGTCACCTCGAGGCCGGCCACACCCTCCAGCAGCGAGAGGTCGACGTCCTGGCCGAGCGCCAGCACCAGCGAGTCGGCCTCGAGCGTCTCGAACTCGCCGGTGGGCTGCGGGTTGCCCTTGGCGTCCAGCGCCATCTTCTCGATCGTCAGCGTGCTGCTGCCGCTGTCGCCGCCCACGCCCTGCTGCTTGATGGTCGAGAGCCACTTCACCATCACACCTTCCTGCAGCGCCTCCTCGACCTCGAAGTCGTGCGCCGGCATCTTCTCGCGGGTGCGGCGGTAGACGATGATGGCCTCGGTGGCGCCCAGCCGCTTGGCGGTGCGCGCCACGTCGATGGCGGTGTT
This sequence comes from Rubrivivax sp., assembly GCA_022842825.1. Taxonomy (GTDB): domain Bacteria; phylum Pseudomonadota; class Gammaproteobacteria; order Burkholderiales; family Burkholderiaceae_C; genus Rubrivivax. The sequence continues at coordinate 11,324 of JALHOU010000146.1, read as the reverse complement.
GCCGCCGCCGTAGACGACGACGCGGCGGCCGAGCATCGGCTTGTCCTCGCCCTCCATGCTGCGCAGCACCGAGACGGCGTCGATGATGCGCGAGCCGTCCTTGGCCGGGATGTAGGCGCGCCGGCCGATGTGCGCGCCCACGGCCAGGAAGGCGGCATCGAAGCCCTGCATGGCCTCCTCGATGCGACCCACCTTCGTGTTCAGCTTCAGCTCGACACCGAGCTCGACGATGCGCTGCATCTCCGCATCGAGCACGTCGCGCGGCAGGCGGTATTGCGGGATGCCGAAGCGCATCATGCCGCCGGGCTTCGGCCCCGCCTCGAGCACGGTGACGGCGTGGCCGCGCCGGCGCAGGTGGTAGGCCGCCGACATGCCCGAGGGACCGGCGCCGACGATCAGCACGCGCTTGCCCGTCTCCTGCGCCGGCGGCGTGAAGCGCCAGCCGCGCTTCAACGCCTCGTCGCCGAGGAAACGCTCGACCGAGTTGATGCCCACCGCGGCGTCCAGCTGGCCGCGGTTGCAGGCGCCCTCGCACGAGTGGTAGCAGACGCGGCCCATGATGGCCGGGAAGGGGTTGTCGCGCACGAGGTGCCGCCAGGCCTCTTCGTAGTGGCCGCTCTCGGCGTGGTAGAGCCAGCCCTGGATGTCCTCGCCGGCGGGGCATTGGGCATTGCACGGCGGCAGGCGGTCGACATACACCGGGCGCTCGGTGCGCCAGGTGCCGGTCTTGTTGGCCAGCGACGAGCCCGGATCGAGCGTGATCGCAAAGGGCTTCAGCGGCATCGTCATGGCAGCTCCCGCAGCCGTGCGGCCATCTCGGCGGCGGCCTCGGCCGCTTCGGCGGCGCGCGCGTCCTCCTGGGGTTCGTCGAGCAGGCCGTAGCGGCGGATGTTGCGGTCGGCCTCGGCCTGGATCTGCGCCACCATGTCCGGGCGGCCCGGGTGCGCAAAGAGATGGGCGAAGCGCTTCTGCGGCCGCAGGTACTCCTCCACCGGCACGCGGCGGCGGATGCGGGTGACGGCCGTCACCTCGCCACGCGCGGCTTCGAAGACCGGGAAGAGGCCGGTCTCGCGCGCCAGCCGCGCCAGGCGGATCGTGTCGTGGCTGGCCGCACCCCAGCCGAGCGGGCACGGCACCAGAACGTGAAGGTAGCGCGCGCCATGCAAGGCCATCGCCCGCTCGACCTTGGCCTCGAGGTCGCGCAGGTCGGCCACAGTGGCCGTGGCCACATAGGGAATTTCGTGCGCCATGGCGATGCGCGGCAGGTTCTTGCCCTGGCCGAACACGGCGCCCGGCTCGCTGCCCACGGCCATCGTCGTCGCCGTGCGCGCCCCCGGCGGCGTGGCGCTGCTGCGCTGCACGCCGGTGTTCATGTAGGCCTCGTTGTCGTAGCAGATGTAGAGCACGTCGTCGTTGCGCTCGAACATGCCCGAGAGGCAGCCGAAGCCGATGTCGGTGGTGCCGCCGTCGCCGCCCTGGGCGATGACACGCACGTCCTGGCTTCCCCCTTTTTGCCCCTTCACGCGCAGGGCCGCGGCGATGCCGGTGCCCACCGCCGCGGCGTTGCCGAACAGCGAGTGGATCCACGGCAGCTGCCAGCTCGTCTCCGGGTACGGCGTGGAGAACACCTCCAGGCAGCCGGTGGCGTTGGCCGCGATCAGCCGGCCCTGCGTGGCGCGCATCGCCGCGTCCACGGCGTAGCGCGCCCCGAGCGCCTCGCCGCAGCCCTGGCAGGCGCGGTGCCCCGAGTTGAGCGAGTTGCTGCGCTCGGCCGACGACTGCACGCTGCGCTGCTCGGGCGCGAGCAGCCGGTTGCCGACCGTGAAGGTGCCGGTCTGGTAGAACTTGATCGGCGTGTTCATCGTCAATGCACCTTCGAGGCCACGGTGCCCAGGTCGCGCAGCAGGTTCTCGGCGATCGGGCCGCTCTTGCGCATAGCAGCCTCACGCTCGAGCTGGCGGTTGACGATGCGCCAATCCAGGTCGAGAAAGCTGAGCGGCGGCAGCTTGTCGGCCATCGCCTCGTGCAGCATGCGCGCGAGCGAGACACGCGTGATGGCGCGCCCGCCGAGCCCGGCCACCACGGTGTAGCCATGCAGGTGCAGCCCCGACAGCGCCAGCCGCACGTCGGTGGAGACGACACCGCCCAACCCCACCGAGAAGCTCTTCTCCAGCACCACCACGCGTTGGGCCCCTTGCAGCGCGGCGCGCACCGCGGCCAGCGGGAAGGGGCGGAACGAGGTGATGCCGAGCACGCCGATCCTGTGGCCGCCGCCGGCCGGCGAACGCAGCTCCTCCACCGTCTCGCGCAGCGTGCCCAGCACCGAGCCGAGCGCCACCACCACCGTCTCGGCATCGTCGAGGTGGTAGCCGCGCACCAGGCCGCCGGTGTTGCGGCCGAAACGCTCGGCAAACTCGGCCGCGATCTGCGGGATGCGTTCCAGCGCCGTCAGCTGCTTGGCGTGCGCGAGGTAGCGCACCTCCATGAACGCCTCCGGCCCCACCATCGCGCCGATGCTCACCGGCTCGGCCGGGTCCAGCACCTGGCGCGGCTCGTACGGCGGCAGGAAGGCGTCGACGTCGGCCTGCGCCGGCATGTCCACGCGCTCCACCGCGTGCGTGAGGATGAAGCCGTCCATGCACACCATCACCGGCATGCTGAGCTCCTCGCCCAGCTTGAAGGCCTGGATGTGCAGGTCCAGCGCCTCCTGGTTGTGCGCGGCGAACAGCTGGATCCAGCCGCAGTCGCGCTGGCTCATGCTGTCGCTGTGGTCGTTCCAGATGTTGATGGGCGCGCCGATGGCGCGGTTGGCCACCGTCATGACGATCGGCAGGCCCAGCCCGCTGGCGTTGTAGATGGCCTCGGCCATGAAGAGCAGCCCCTGGCTCGCCGTGGCGGTGTAGGCGCGCGCGCCGGCGGCGCTGGCGCCGATGGCCACGCTCATGGCCGCGAACTCGCTTTCGACGTTGATGAACTCGCAGGGCGCCAGCGCGCCGCTCTTCACGATCTCGCCCAGGCCTTCGACGATGTGCGTCTGCGGCGAGATGGGGTAGGCGCAGATCACCTCGGGGCGGCACAGCGCCACCGCCTCGGCGACGGCGCGCGAGCCTTCAATCTGCCGGGTGGTGTGGGCCATGCTCCAGCTCCTGCATCTCGCGTTTCACGTAGTCGTAGGCTTCGGTGGCGGCGGCCTTGTTGGCGGCGGCGACCTTGCCGGTGAATCGGTCGTCGATGGCGTGCGCCACCGCGGCCAGCGTGACGAGGCCGTCGCGGCTGGCCAGCGCGGCGAAGCCGCCCAGCAGCACGGCATTGGGCAGCGGGCGGCCGAGGTGCTTGAGCGCGATGTCGGTGGCCGGCACGGTGCACAGCCTTTCGTGGCGGTAGCGGGCGGCGATGTCGGCGAGGCCCAGCTCGTCGAAGCTGCGCCGGCTGTTGATCAGCACGTAGCCCGCAGGCTGCAGACCCTGGAAGACGTCCACCTGGTGCAGAAGCGTCGGGTCCTGCACGATGAGGACATCGGGCTCGAGGATGGGCTCGCGCAGGCGGATCTCGCGCTCGGCGATGCGGCAGAAGGCCACCACCGGCGCGCCGGTGCGCTCCGAGCCGAAGCTGGGGAACGCCTGCGCATGGCGGCCTTGCTGGAAGGCGGCGACGGAGAGCATCTCCGCCGCCGTGACCACGCCTTGCCCGCCGCGCCCGTGGATTCGCACCTGCAGCATCCGCCCTCCTCGAGGAAACCCTCGACACCAGAGCGGCGATTGTGAAAAGCGCTCTGTCCCGGGCGCCTTGACGCGCATCAAGGGCCGGGGTGACGCCGCTTCGCGTGTCCGACGGCCTTCTGCCGCCCACGCTCCTGAGCGGCGTGCCCCCGGCCGGCCCTACTTCGTCGCCAGCGCCGCGTGCGCCGCGGCGAGCCGCGCCACCGGCACGCGGTAGGGCGAGCAGCTCACGTAGCTCAAACCGATGCGGTGGCAGAAGTCGATGCTCGCCGGGTCGCCGCCGTGCTCGCCGCAGATGCCCGCCTCCATGCCCGGCCGGCGCCGCCGCCCGAGCTTCACGGCCATCTCCATCAGCACGCCCACGCCATGCTCGTCGAGCGTGGCAAAGGGGTTGCGCTGCAGGATGCCCTTGGCCAGGTACTCGGTGAGGAAGCCCGTTTCGGCATCGTCGCGCGAGATGCCGAAGGTCGTCTGCGTGAGGTCGTTGGTGCCGAAGCTGAAGAACTCGGCGAACTCGGCGATGCGCTCGGCGGCCACGGCGGCGCGCGGCACCTCGATCATCGTGCCGAACTGGTAGGGCACCTTCATGCGCTGCTCCTTCAGCACCTGCTTCGCCTCCGCCTCGAGCATCTCGCGCTCGACCTTCAACTCGGTGGAGATGGCGGTGAGCGGGATCATGATCTTCGGCCTGACCTTGACGCCGGCCTTCGCGCAGGCGCAGGCGGCCTCGAAGATGGCGCGCACCTGCATGCGCACCAGCGCCGGCATGTGGATGCCCAGGCGCACGCCGCGCAGGCCGAGCATGGGGTTCTGCTCGTGCATCGCTTGCACGGCGGCCAGCATCTCGCGCTTGTAGGTGAGGTCGGCCTGTATCTCCTCGGCCAGCAGGCCGCCGGCGTCCTCGTGCATGCGTTGCCGCGCCTCGAGGTCGGCGACCGATTTCACCAGCGCGTCGTGGTTGGGCAGGAACTCGTGCAGCGGCGGGTCGATGAGGCGAATGATCACGGGCAGGCCGTCCATGGCCTTGAACAGGCCGATGAAGTCCTCGCGCTGGAAGGGCAGCAGCTTCGCGAGCGCCTTGTCGCGCACCTCCTCGCTGCGCGTGAGGATCATCTGCTGCACCCAGGGCAGGCGGTCGGTCTCGAAGAACATGTGCTCGGTGCGCGTCAGGCCGATGCCCTCGGCGCCATAGGCGCGCGCCCGCTCCGCGTCGCGCGGGTAGTCGGCGTTGGCCATCACGCCCAGGCGGCGGATCTTGTCGGCCCAGCCGAGCAACGTGAGCAGGTGCGGGTTCTTGAAGTCCGGGATCACGGTCTTCAGCTCACCGGCGAAGACCTCGCCCGTGGTGCCGTCCACGGAGACGAAGTCGCCCTCGCGGAAGACGCGCCCACCCACGGTGAACTGGCGCCGCCCGGCATCCACTTCCATGGCCAGCACGCCGACCACGGCGGGCTTGCCGAACTGCCGCGCGACGAGCGCCGCGTGGCTGGTGCGCCCGCCGCGGCTGGTGAGGATGCCGCGCGCGGCCAGCATGCCGTGCACGTCGTCGGGCTTGGTCTCGGGCCGCACCATGATGACGGCCTTCTTCTCCTCTTGGCCCCAGCGCTCGGCGGTGTCGGCGTCGAAGGCGAGCGCGCCGCTGGCCGCACCGGGCGAGACGTTCAGGCCGCTGGCGATCGCATCGCCGCGCGCCTGGGCCGCGGCGCGGTCGGCAGGGTCGAACTGCGGGTGCAGGAAGTAGTCGACATGCTCGGGCTTGACGCGTGCCACCGCCTCTTCGCGCGTGATGAGCCGCTCCTTGGCCAGGTCGACGGCGATGCGCACCGCGGCCACGGCGCTGCGCTTGGCGTCGCGCGTCTGCAGCATCCACAACTTGCCGCGCTCGACGGTGAACTCGATGTCCTGCACCTCGCGGTAGTGCTTCTCCAGCTTCCTGCACAAGCCGGCGAACTGCTTGTAGATCCTCGGCATCTCGTCGGCGAGCGCGGCGATGCGCTTCGTTTGCCGGATGCCGGCCACCACGTCCTCGCCCTGCGCATTGGTGAGGTAGTCGCCTTCGATCTCGGGCATTCCGGTGGTGACGTTGCGCGTGGTGACGACACCCGTGCCGGAGGCTCCCAACGGACCGGCGCCCATGTTGCCGAACACCATGGTCTGGATGTTGACGGCGGTGCCGAGGTCGTGCGCGATGCCGGCGGCGTTGCGGTAGTCGACGGCGCGCTTGCCGTTCCAGCTCGAGAACACCGCGCCGATCGCCAGCCGCAGCTGCTCGTGCGGGTCCGTGGGGAAGTCCTGCCCCGAGCGCTTCTTGACGATGCGCTTGAACTCCTCGGTGATGGCACGCAGGTCGGCCGCGGCCAGGTCGGCATCGTTGGCGACGCCGCGCTGGCCTCGCCAGCCGGCGAGCACTTCCTCGAAAGGCTCGTCGGGCAGGTTCAGCACCACGGTGCCGAACATCTGCACCAGGCGCCGGTAGCTGTCGTAGACAAAGCGCTCGTCACCGCTGAGCCGGGCCAGGCTCGCGGCCACCTCGTCGTTGAGGCCGAGGTTGAGCACCGTGTCCATCATGCCCGGCATCGAGAACCTGGCGCCCGAGCGGCAAGAAACGAGCAACGGCTGCGCCGCGTCGCCGAAGCGTTTGCCGGCGAGCTTCTCCACCTTCTTCAAGCCGGCCAGCACCTGCTGCCACATGGCGCCGGGAAAGCCCCCGGCCTCGAGGAAGGCATTGCACGCCCGGGTGGTGACGATGAGCCCGGGCGGCACCGGCAGGCCGATGCGCGTCATCTCGGCCAGGTTGGCGCCCTTGCCGCCGAGCAGGTCGCGCATCGAGGCACGGCCTTCGGCGAGCAGGTACACCCACTTCTCGGCGCGGCGGGCGGCAGGGCGTGCGGGCGAGCGGGCAGGGGCCCGGGCGGCGGTGCGCTTCTTGGGTGAGGTTTTCGTGGGGCCGGGCATGGCAAGGGTCCGCGGGTTGGCAAACGCCGCCGTGCGCGTGGGGCCACCGCAGGCGTTCGAGGAGCGTCCATGCTGCATCTCGCCGCGCGTGGCAGCGTTGACCTGCGTCATGGCGCGCCCGCCCGCCTCGACGGACGCGACGCGACCTTGCTTCACATCGGCGGGCGCCCCGTGCCCTGGCGCCCATCGGCGCGCGCCGCCAGGTAGGCGTAGAGGTCGAGGATGTGCGAGTTCACGCGCGGCTCGCCTTGCCATGCCGGCATGGCGAGGGGTCGGTCCCGGCGCTGCAGGATGTCCTCGATCTGCGCCTCGCGGGCGGCGGCGTCGTCGCGCGCACGGGGCGCCGTGTCGTCGAGGTCGTAGCGCACGAGCACGAGATGGGCGAAGCGGCGCGGCCCCATGTCGCTCATGCGCGCCACCAGGTCCGGTGCCAGGCCGGTGCCGGTGCCGGCCGCACCGTGGCAACGGGCGCACTTCTCGGTGAAGACGCGCCAGCCGAGGTAGATGGAACCGGGTGGGCGCTCGCGCTGCACCTCCAGGTCCTGCGCCGGCAACGTGTTCTGCACCTGCACGGCGCAGGCCGCGAGCAGCGCGACGAGCGCCGCGGCGCTGACCGGCCCCGCGGCCCACGCGGCGTGGCGAAGCGCGCCGGCAACGATGCGCGCTGCCCTTCCGAACCGGCTCGTGACCATGGTCTGCCGTCTCCTTGTCGACACTACATCTTCGTATCGTGCAGCGCGCCGCCCGAAAGGTCCACCATGTCGGTGCGGATGTCGGCGAACGCGACGACGCGTCCGCCATGCCTGGACTGGAAGGCCTGTGCGGCCGCCGCATCGGCGAACGACGCTGCCGTGGCACCCATCGAGCCCTTGCGCCGGCTGCCCAGCACGTAGTGCGCGCTGCGCGCATCGATCCAGTGCCCGCGTGGCTGCTCCCAGTCGGCGCGCGCCATGTCCTGCACCCAGGCGCCGCGCAGCTTGCGCACCTGCTCCGGGCGCAGGAGCACGTTGAGCACTTCCAGCGTGTCGCAGTACCACTCGGGCTGGGGCTCACCGGCCACCCGCACCTGCCCCTTGGGGCCGGGGTACTCGGCCAGCAGCATGCCGTCGAGCGCGCAGCTGGCGTCGGCGCCGAACTCCACGGCCACGGCGGCCTGCTCCGGTCCCTCGCGGCTGCAGCCGCCGAGGCCCAGCGCGGCGAAGGCGGCCGCGCCGGCGCCGCAGCGGCACAGCAGACGGCGGCGGGTGATCGTGGTGCCGTCGTTCATGGCTTGAACCTCCAGGAGGCCAGCACGAGCGGCAGCGCGATCCACACGCCCATGGCCAGCCCCATCAGCCAGGGGTTGCCCAGGGCGGGCGGCACCAGGCTCACGAGCCCGTAGGTGCGCCGCACGTCGTCCAGCGAGAAGACATTGAGGATGCGGAAGATGTCCGCGGGGTTGAGCAGCAGCAGCCAGGCGACGCGGTCGCCGTCCAGCCAGCCGCCGAGGTCGCCGCCGGTGGCCACCAGGAGGCCCAGCAGCAGCAGGTCGAACACCAGCACGAGCACGAACCAGGTGGCGATCGCCAGGCCCGACGCGTGCGCCCGGTCGCGCGCCAGCGTCGACAGCAGCATCGCCAGGCTCAGGAAGGCCAGCCCCAGCAGCACGGCGCTGACCATGAAGCCGCCGTAGTGGTACAAGCCCGCGTCGCCGAAGCGCAGCACCAGCAGCACCGCCACGCCGGCCAGGCCCAGCAAGGTAGCCACGGAAAGCGCCCCGGCCAGGCCCAGGTACTTGCCGAGGAGCACCTCCAGCCGCGTCACCGGCAGGGCCAGCAGCAGGTCGAGCGAACCGCGCTCGCGCTCGCCGACGACGCTGTCGAAACCGAGCAGCAGCGCGATCAGCGGGATGAGGTAGATCACCAGGCTCACCAGGCTGGCGATGGTCAGCTCCAGCGAGGTCGGGCCGATCAGGCCCTGCCCGGCGCCGCCGAACCAGGTGATGGCAAACGAGAAGGCGGCGAAGATCAACGCCACCGCCAGCACCCAGCGGTTGCGCAGCCGGTCGCGGAACTCCTTGTGCGCCACCGCGGCGAGCGGCCGCCATTGCAGCCGCGCCGGCGGCGTGTGCGCGATGGGGCGGCCCGGCGCTCTCATGCCGCGCTGCGCAGATCGAAGTACACGTCTTCCAGCGTCGGCTCCTGCAGCTGCAGGTCGGCCACGCCGGAGCGCGTGATCACGGCCAGCACGGCCATCTTCTGCGGGCGCGGCAGTTCCAGCCGCAGCCGCTCGGGGGTGTCGCGGCGCAGGCTCAGGCCGGTGTGCGCGGCCAGCTCGCGCGGCAGCGCGTCCAGTTGCGCCGGCGTGCCGCTCACCATCAGCCGCAGCGGCAGCGCCGAGCGCTCGCGCAGCTCCTGCACCGTGCCCTGGGCCGCCAGCCGTCCGCCGGCCAGCATGGCCAGCGCGTCGACACGGCCCTGCAACTCGGCCAGCACATGCGAGCTGATGAGCAGCGTGACGCCGCGCTCGCGCAACTGCTTGAGCTGGGCGAAGAAGTCGCGCGTGCCCGCCGGGTCGAGCCCGGTCGTCGGCTCGTCCAGCAGCAGCAGCTCGGGCTGCCCGAGCAGCGCCTGCGCGAAGCCCAGGCGCTGGCGCATGCCCTTGGAGTAGCCGCGCAGCGGCCGCCGGCCCACGTCGGCCAGGCCGACGCGCTCGAGCAACTCGGCGCACTGCGACGGCGGCGCACCCTTCAGGCGGGCGAAGAACTGCAACGTCTCCAGGCCGGAGAGGTTGTCGTACAGCACCAGGTTCTCGGGCAGGTAGCCCACGCGACGCCGCGTGTCGCGGTGGGCGGTGCCCCGCACCTCGCGCCCGCCGATCCACAGGCGGCCGCTCGTGGGCGTGATGAGGTTGAGCAGCAGCTTGAGCAACGTGCTCTTGCCGGCCCCGTTGTGGCCGATCAACCCGAACAGTTGCCCGCGTGGCACGGCCAGGCTCACGCCATCGAGCGCGGCATGCTCGCCGTAGCGCTTGACGACGGCCTCGAGCCGGACCGCGTCATTGGAAGTGGCGTCCACGCCATGCGCTCCAGTTCGGGTGGGTGGGGTGCATGCGCGGCGCCGTGTCCACCACGCTGGGCGGGCGCAGCACAGGAAACTGCTGGCCCACCAGCCGCAACGCCTGCACGGCCGGGCTGCCCATCAGGAGCCCCATGACGGGATAGCGGTACTGCAGCCGGTCGATCAGGTCGTTGGCCTCGTAGGGCACGTCGCCGACCCCGTCGGCGTTGCGGTCCCAGCCGCGGTAGTTGGACCAGTGGTTGCCGCCGCCCGGCTCGCCGGGGCGCACGCCCCAGGGCTCGTCGCGGCCGCCAACGTAGCGCACCTGCTCGCGGTTGGCGATGAAGTCGTTGCCCGACACGCGGTTGCGCGTCGAGCCGGCGGCCAGGTGCACGCCGATGCGGTTGTCCACCACCAGGTTGTTGCGCAGCACGGCGAACTCGACGTCGTAGATGAAGAAGCCGCGCTGGTTGCCGGCCACCACGTTGCCTTCGATGGTCGAGTCCTGCAGCGTGCGCAGCATGATGCCGTGGTCCGAGTTGCCCCAGGTGCGGTTGTTGCGCACCACGTTGTCGCGCACCTCCATCAGCGCCAGGCCGCCGCGGTTGAAGTAGCTCTCGTTGTCCTCCCACAGGTTGCGGTAGGAGTTCATGTAGTGCGTGCCGTAGCGGCTGTGGTGCAGCCGGTTGCCGCGGAACACGGCGTCGTGCGAGACGTCGACGTAGATCGCGTCGCGCACGAAGCTGACGCGGTTGTGCAGGATCTGCGCGCGCTTGGTGTTGTAGAGCTGGATGCCGTTGCCGCGCTGCGGCGAGTTGACGTCGCGCAGCCCGGTGATCAGGTTGCGCTCGATGCGCACGTTGTCGGCCTCCTCGATCCACAGGCCGAACAGGTTGTAGACCAGGTGACAGTCGCGCACGACGGCGCGGTGCGCACCCGGGCGCAGGACGATGCCGGCGTGCTGCTCGAGCAGCCCGTGCCCCGAGTCGCGCACGATGAGCCCCTCGATCACGACGTCGGCGGCCTGCACGTCGATGACGTGGCCGCGCTGGCCGCCGCTGAGCGTGGGCCGGCCGATGCCGCGCAGCGTCAGCGCCTTGGTGATGCGCAGGTTGACGTCGTGGCGCGCGCGTTCGACCTCCACCACGTCGCCCGGGGCGGCGCGGTCGATGGCGGCCTGCAGGCTCGCGCCCGGCGCCACGCGCAACGTGGCGGCGCCGGCCGAGCCGGCCCAGCCCGGGCCCAGGGCCACGAGCGAAGCCACGAACGTGACCACGACAGCGCGCTTCATGGCTGCAGCATACCGAGGCCCTTGAGGGCGACGAAGAAGGCCGCCCCGATAAGCAGGTTCTTGAAGCCGACGTAGCTCAGCATGTCCATCCAGTGGGCCACCCGGTACTGGTTGCGCCACCAGGGTCCTTCCTTCACGTAGCGGCGACCCTGCAAACGCATCAGCACCTCGTACAGGCTCCAGCCGAACCACCAGGCGACGATGGCCCCGGCCGACAGCCGCCCCGCCGCCGCCCAGGCCCAGGCCAGCGTCGCCGCGACCGCCAGCGACATGCCGGCCACCTGCCAGGCGCGGCGGCTGTGCCAGCCCTCGCGCGTCCAC
>JALHOU010000145.1 GCA_022842825.1 Rubrivivax sp. | reverse complement strand
AGGGCGGCGCGGGCGCTGTCGAGCTCCACCCGCGAGGGCACCTCGCCGCCGGATCGGCGCGCCACGTCCTCGAGGCGGTCGAGCGACGCACCCGCCTCGGCGAGCGTGGCGCGTGCCTGCTGCCGTTGCGCCTCGGCGGCGGCAAGACCGGCGCGGGAGCGGTTGACCTGGTCGCCCAGTCGCGCCATGTCCAGCTCGGCCAGCACCTGGCCGCGCCTGACGCGGTCGTTGACGTCGACGAGCACGCGTGCCACCGTGCCCGAGAGCTCGCTGCCCACCGCCACCAGCTGCGTTGGCTGCAGCGTGCCGTTGGCAGTGACGGTGACCGTGAGGGCGCCGCGCGTCACCGGCTGCGTCGCGTAGCGCGGTGCGGCTGCGGCCTGGCGCTGGGCGAGCCACCACCAGCTGCCAGCTGCCGCGGCGGCGAGCAGGGCCAGGCCGATCCACAGCCCGGGCCGGCGCCAGAGGGCGCGGCCACGGGCGTCTTCGCCGAGCAGGTCGTCCAGGTTCGCCTGCCCGCCGGCGCCGGTTCGGCCGGGCGCGTCTGGCGTGCCCATTGCCGAAGGCGGGTGAGGTGCGCGCGCGGCCGCCTGGTGGGCCACCGATTCGGCGGCGGCGGGCGTGCTGACATCGTTCATGGTCGGGGGTTCCGATCGGCGGCCGACGCGGTGGCCTCGGGCGCGGTGTGGTTGGGTGTCCAGCCGCCGCCCAGCGCCTTGTACAGGCGCACGTGCTGCGTGGCTGCCGACCCGGTGGTGGTGGCGAGCGCGTCCTCGGCGGCGAGCAGCGTGCGCTGCGTCAGCAGCACGCTCGTGATGTCCACAAGGCCGCCGGCATAGCGCTGCTCGGCCAGCCGGGCGGCGCGGCGCGCGGCGTCGACCGCGACCTGCTGGTGCGCCAGCTGCTCGCGCGCGGCGCGCAGCGCCACCAGCGTGTCTTCGACTTCCTTCAGCGCCGCCAGCACGGTCGCGCGGTGGTTGACGCGCGCCTCGTCGAGCAGCGCTTCCTGCGCCCGCACGCGTGCCTGCAGGCGGCCCCCGTCCAGAAGTGGCCAGCTCACGCCGGCCAGCAGCGAGGCAACGCCCGCGCCCGGATAGAGCGCCGAGACCGTGAGGGCGCTGAGCCCGATCGAGCCCGACAGCTGCAGGCTGGGCAGGCGCTCGGCGTCGGTCTGGTCGACCCGGGCCATGGCCGCGCGTATGCGCGCTTCGGCGGCCTGCACGTCGGCGCGCTGGCTCAACACGGCGGCCGGAATCGCCAGCGCCAGCCCCGCCGGCGCCGCGGGGACCGGTGCTGCCGCACCCAGCCGGGCGTGCCATGCCCCGGGTGCCGCGCCCGTGAGCACGGCCAGCGCGTTCATCGCCTGTTCGATGCCGGCCTGCAGGGCGGGCAGCTGGGCGCGCGTCTGCGCGACCGTGGTGCGCTGCTGCTCCACGTCGAGCCGGTTGACGAGGCCAGCCTCCTCGCGCCATTGCGTGAGGCGCAGCGTGTGTTCCAGGCTCGCCAGGCTGGCCTGGGTGGTGGCGAGTCGGGCCTGGGTGCTGCGCAGCTCGATGTAGGTGGCGGCCACCTCGGCCGCGAGCGTCACCTGGGCTTGCCCGAGCGTGGCGGCGCTGGCCGACGCGTCGGCTTCGGCGGCGGCCACGCCGGCGCGGCCGCCGCCCCAGAGGTCCGCCTCCCAGGCGGCGTCGAAGCCGGCGCGGTACAGGCGGCTGGTGGCTCGCCCTTCGCCGGCGCTGGCCTGGGCCGAGCCACTGGCACCGAGGGTGGGGCGCAGGCCTGCCGCTGCCGCGTCTTGCGCCGCCCGTGCCTGGGCGAGCCGGGCGCGCGCGGCCAACACGTCGGTGGCGGCATCGAGGGCCTGCGTGACGAGCGTGTTGAGCGTCTCGTCGCCGAAGTGCCGCCACCACGCGGCGAGCGAAAGCGAAGCGGTGGTGGGTGCGGCGGCCGTCCACGCGGAAGGCACAAGCGCTCCGGTGGCCGTGCCGACGGCGGTGCCGCCCGGCGCCCGCTGCAGCGAGGTGCAGCCGGCCAGCAGCGCGACGGCCGCCGTGGCTGCGCACAATGCGGCGCGGGACACCACGCCAGGCATCGCGCTGCCCGCACCCCGAAACTCCCTGGAAGACGAGTCCATGCCAGGGTTTGTACGGACATCGCTGTACCCCGCCGTTGCGCCAAGGCAAAGAAACCTTGCTGACGGCGACCGGCACCCGCCGGCCCTGCGCCGCCTTTCCTCCGGCGTCCACCCTCGCTGGAAGAGGGCTGGCTCCTATGGCTCAAGGAGTGCCGGCACTTGACGCGCGTTGGCGTTCAACGACGCAAGAATGGTGACTTCGCGGGCGTTGAGCTGCCTCGTGATCGCGCGCCCACAGTGGTGGCGCGCCAAGGACGCCGGGTGGTCGGCTTCGCGAATGTCCTCTTTGGGCGGACTCGCTTCGCGTGTCCCCCCAATGCCCCCTTGATTTCGCTGCGCCGACCACCCGGCGTCCTTGGCAGGCACCAGGGTTTGTCTTCGACGATGGCGCGCGCCGCTGGTGCCGGATCGGGACGACGGGGTGCCATGCGCAGCGAAATCAAGGGGGCATCGGGGGGCCCTGCGAAGCTGGGCCGCCCGAAGAGGACATTCGCGGAGCAGGGCACCCCGTCGGCTCGATCCCGCCACCGCTTGTTGGAGCGCGACCCACACAGACCAACTTCTGATCGATCGATCGCGAAGTGACATGAAGGGTCCGTTGGCCCGATCGAGACCGCTGGAGATGTGCCCGCAGACCTACTGGAACGCCACCTCGGCGAAGCTGCGCAGCTTGCGGCTGTGCAGGCTGCCCGGCCGCTCCTGACGCAGCAACTCCACCGCGCGCATGCCGATGCGCAGGTGCTGGTCCACACGCGCACGGTAGAAGGTGTTGGCCATGCCGGGCAGCTTGATCTCGCCGTGCAGCGGCTTGTCGCTCACGCACAGCAAGGTGCCGTAGGGCACGCGGAAGCGAAAGCCGTTGGCGGCGATGGTGGCGCTTTCCATGTCCAGCGCCACCGCCCGGCTCTGGCTGAAGCGGCGCTCGGGGCCCGGCTGCGGCAGCAGCTCCCAGTTGCGGTTGTCGGTGCTGGCCACGGTGCCGGTGCGCAGGATCTTCTTCAGCTCGTAGCCGGAGAGCTGCGTCACCTCGGCCACCGCCTGCTCGAGCGCCAGCTGCACCTCGGCCAGCGCCGGAATCGGCACCCACAGCGGCAGGTCCTCGTCGAGCACGTGGTCCTCGCGCATGTAGGCGTGCGCAAGCACGTAGTCGCCCAGCTGCTGGCTGTTGCGCAGCCCGGCGCAGTGCCCGAGCATCAGCCACACGTGCGGGCGCAGCACGGCGATGTGGTCGGTGATGGTCTTGGCGTTGGCCGGGCCGACGCCGATGTTGACCATGGTGATGCCGCTCGCGTCGGGCCGCGTCAGGTGGTAGGCCGGCATCTGCGGCAGGCGCGGTGGCGGCGCGCCGAGCGTGTCACCGGGCTGGGCCGGCAGCCCGGCGCGGCGCGTGACGACGTTGCCCGGCTCGACGAAGGCCTGGTAGTCGCTCGAAGGCAGCGCCATCAGCGAGTGCCCGAGCTTGATGAACTCATCGATGTAGAACTGGTAGTTCGTGAAGAGGACAAAGTTCTGGAAGTGCTCGGGCGCCGTGCCGGTGTAGTGCCGCAGGCGGTGCAGCGAGTAGTCGACACGCGGCGCGGTGAACAGCGCCAGCGGCTGCGGCTCGCCCGGCTTCGGCTCGTAGGTGCCGTTGGCAATGCCGTCGTCCATCGAGGCCAGGTCGGGCAGGTCGAACAGGTCGCGCATCAGCAGGCGCCGCTCGGGCGGCATCGTGCCATCGAGGTGGTCGTGCTCGGCGAGCGAGAAATGCACCGGGATCGGCGACGCGCTCGTGCCCACTTCCAGCGACACGGCGTGGTTCTTCAGCAGCAGGCGGAACTGCTCGGCGTAGTAGTCGGCGAACAGGTCGGGCCGCGTCAGCGTGGTCTCGAAGGTGCCCGGACCGGCGACGAAGCCGTACGACAGGCGCGAATCGGCCCTTGCGACCGTGTCGGTGCGCACGCGCACGAACGGGTAGCACGCGCGCACGTGACCCATCTCTTCGCCGGCGACAAAGCGCTGCAGCGCCGTGCGCAGGTGCTCGACGCTGCTCCTGTAGATGGCCTGCACCTGCGCCAGTGCGGCGGCGGCGTTGTTGAAGCGGGCAGGGGCGATGAACAGGGGCAGGGAAGGCATGGGTTGCGGGTGCTTGTCAGTCGGCGCTGGCGCGGTCGAGTGAGGCGATCTCGGCGCCGGACAGCACGAGGCGGGCGGCGCCGGCCAGCTCTTCCCATTGCGCCACGGTGGTGGCGCTGGCAATTGGCGCCGTGATGCCCGGTCGGGCGATCTGCCAGGCCAGCGCCGCCTGGGCCGGCGTGGCGCGCTCGTGGGTGTGCGCGGTCGCCACGTCGTCCAGCGCCTTCAGCACGGCGAAGCCGCGCTCGTTCAGGTAGCTCTTGATGCCCCCGCCGCGCGGGCTCTTGGAGAGATCCGCCTCGCTGCGGTACTTGCCGGTGAGGAAGCCGCGCGCCAGGCCGAAGAAGTTGATGACGCCCAGGCCCTCGCGCCGCACGAGTGGCTCGAGTTCGGCCTCGTAGCCGGCGCGCTCCATGAGGTTGTACTGCGGCTGCAGGCTCTCGTAGCGCGGCAGTTTCAGGCGCGCGCTGGCGGCCAGGGCCTCGGCCAGCCGCGGCGCGCTGTGGTTGCTGGCGCCGATGGCGCGCACCTTGCCCTCGGCGATGAGCTCGGCGAAGGCACCGAAGGTCTCCTCGAAGGGCGTGCCCGCATCGTCGTCGTGCGACTGGTACAGGTCGATGCGGTCGGTCTGCAGGCGCATCAGCGAGTCGTGCACGGCCTCGCGGATCCAGCGGCGCGACAGGCCCGTGCGCCCGGAGCCCTGGTCGCCCATCGGCTTGCCGACCTTGGTGGCAACGAGCACGCGCTCGCGCTTGCCGCTCGCCTTGAGCCAGCGGCCGATGATGGCCTCGCTCTCGCCGCCGACATGACCGGGCGCCCAGCGCGAATAGACGTCGGCGGTGTCGATGAGGTTGAAGCCACCGTCGACGAACGCATCGAGGAGCTCGAACGAAGTCTTCTCGTCGGCGGTCCAGCCGAAGACGTTGCCGCCGAAGGCGATGGGTGCGACGTCCAGGCCGCTGCGGCCCAGCGGGCGACGTGGGATGGGGCTCATGGGCTCTCCTGGCCAGTGGCGCGGCTGGCGTGCGCCGACCCCGAGTGTAGGCAGAGGCCGCGCCCGGCCGGCGGCCGCGCAGGGCCGGGCGGGTGGTTCAAAGGATGAAGCGCGACAAGTCCTCGTTGCGCGCCAGCTCGGCCAGCTGGGCGTCGACGGCGGCGGCGTCGATGCGCACCGCCTGGCCGTCGCGCTGCGGCGCATCGAAGCTCACTTCGTCGAGCAGGCGCTCCATCACCGTGGCCAGGCGGCGGGCGCCGATGTTCTCGGTGCGCTCGTTCACCTCGAAGGCGATCTGGGCGATGCGGCGCACCGCGTCGGGCGTGATCTCCAGCGTCACGCCTTCGGTGGCCAGCAACGCCTGGTACTGCTTGATGAGGCTGGCCTGTGTGCTGGTGAGGATGGCCTCGAAGTCCTCCACCGAAAGCGACGCGAGCTCGACGCGGATCGGGAAGCGTCCCTGCAGCTCGGGGATCAAGTCGCTCGGGCGCGCGAGGTGGAAGGCGCCGCTGGCGATGAACAGCATGTGGTCGGTGCGCACCATGCCGTACTTGGTGTTCACCGCCGTGCCCTCCACCAGCGGCAGCAGGTCGCGCTGCACGCCCTGGCGGCTGACGTCGGCGCCGCCGGCGCCTTCGCCACCGACGCTGCGCGAGGCCACCTTGTCGATCTCGTCGATGAAGACGATGCCGTTGCCCTCGGCATTGGCCAGCGCCGCGGCGCGGATCTCGTCCTCGTTGACGAGCTTGGCCGCCTCCTCGTCGGTGAGGCGAACGAGCGCGTCCTTGATCTTCAGCTTCTGCGCTCGCTTGCGGGCGCCGCCGGCCTGTGCGAACAGGCCCTTCAGCTGCTCGGCCATCTCCTCCATGCCGGGCAGGCCCTGCACGCCCATCACCTCCAGCGCCGGGCGCGCCTCGGCCAGCTCGAGCTCGACCTCCTTGTCGTCGAGCGTGCCTTCGCGCAGGCGCTTGCGCATCACCTGGCGCGCGGTGTTCTCGGCCGCGGCGGGCTCGTTGCCGCCGAAGCCCACGGCGCTGCGCGGTGGCGGCACGAGCAGGTCGAGCACGCGGTCCTCGGCGGCGTCCTCGGCGCGGCAACGCGCCAGGCGCATCTGGCGCTCGCGCTCCTGCTTGACCGCCACGTCCACGAGGTCGCGCACGATGGTGTCGACGTCCTTGCCGACATAGCCCACCTCGGTGAACTTGGTCGCCTCGACCTTGACGAAGGGGGCATCGGCCAGGCGCGCCAGGCGGCGCGCGATCTCGGTCTTGCCGACGCCCGTGGGGCCGATCATGAGGATGTTCTTGGGCGTGATCTCGCCCCGGAGCTTGTCGTCCACCTGTTGGCGCCGCCAGCGGTTGCGCAGGGCGATGGCCACGGCGCGCTTGGCGGCGCGCTGGCCGACGATGTGGTGGTCGAGCTCGCTGACGATCTCGCGCGGCGTCATGGAACCGGTCATGCCGTGCCCAGGGTTTCGATGGTGTGGTGCTGGTTGGTGTAGATGCACAGCTCGCCCGCGATGACGAGCGACTGCTTGACGATCTGCTCGGCCGAGAGCGCCGAGTGCTCCAGCAGCGCGCGCGCCGCCGCCTGCGCATAGGCGCCTCCCGAGCCGATGGCGACGATGCCGTGCTCGGGCTCGAGGGCATCGCCGTTGCCGGTGATGATGAGCGAATGGTCCTTGTCGGCCACGGCGAGCATCGCCTCCAGGCGGCGCAGCACGCGGTCGGTGCGCCAGTCCTTCGTCAGCTCGATGGCAGCGCGCTGCAGGTGGCCCTGGTGCTTCTCGAGCTTGGCCTCGAAACGCTCGAAGAGCGTGAAGGCGTCGGCGGTGGCGCCGGCGAAGCCGGCGAGCACCTGGTCACGGTGGAGCTTGCGCACCTTGCGCGCGCTTGCCTTCACGATGATCTGGCCGAGCGTGACCTGGCCGTCGCCGCCCAGCGCGACCAGACCGCCGCGCCGCACGCTGAGGATGGTGGTGCCGTGGAAGGGGTCCATGCCGCCACTGTAGCGGCGTTGCCACCGCGGGCCCTCAGACCTTGCGGACAACCACCTTGGCGTGCTCGTTGATGCCCATGGCGCCGAAGAACAGGGCCACCAGGCGGTGCGACTCGGCGAACTGCACCGTGCGGCCCTCGCCGCGACGGGCCAGCACCCAGTTCAGCAGGTCGCCGGCGGCGATGAAGTCGACGCGGATGAGGCGCGAGCACGAGACGTTGACAAGCGGCGCCTGGCCCAGCTCGCCTTCGAGCTTCTTGAGAGTGCTGCTGATGTCGCCCACGAGCTGGCCGGAGAGTTCGACATTGGCCACCTCGACACCTGTGGCGGCGTCTTCCGCGAGGCCCGACTCCATGAAGCTCGTCGAAACGTCACTGACCACGGACATGGGCGGCGTGCGCGTGGAGACGCTGTGGCCGCTGATGTGCACCTTGCAGCGGGCCGCCTCCCATGAAGGCGGCGACACCTCGTAGGTGACGCAATAGTCGATGGCGGCCTCGTCAAACTGGTCGGCGCGGTTGGCCAGACGCAAGGCATCGAGCCGTGTCAGCCAGAAGGCGGGGTCGGCGTCGCGCACGCCGGTGGGCGCGGCTTCGGCCAGCACCTGGAACAGGCGGTCGCCGCCGATCCAGCGCATCTCGATGGCCTGGCCGGACCACAGGCGGAACAGCGTCGAGAGCTGCATCGCCGCTTCGGCCTCGATGCCGCGCAGCTGGCCCCAGTCGAAGATCCACGGCAGCGGCATCTGCAGCGTCTGCGAGCGCAGCCGCGCGACGGCGTCGATGTCCAAGAGCGGCGGGCTCACCCAGCCGATGTCGCCGCCCGGGACCCGGCTGGAGGAGCTCGTCAGCACCGGCTCGTCGGCGATGGCCTCGGCCACGAGCTTGGGCAGTGAATACCACTGCGGCGCCGACCAGCCGAACTGCTGCGCGTAGTCCAGCGCCAGGCTTTCGAACCGTTGCTGCTGGCCTGTGGCGCGGTAGAGGTCGAACAGCACCAGCCAGGTCTCGGCGTGCTGGTGGCGCACGCCGGTCGCGCCGGTGAGGCGCTGCAAGGCTTCTTCGCACTGCTGGAAGTCGGCGTTGGCGAAGGAGATCACCGGCTCGTCGAGCTCGGGGTCGTGCATGACCTCGCTCACCTCGACGGCGAAGGGGCTGTTCATGTCGCCGGTGGCGGCGTCGGTCGTCGGGGCGAAGTGGACTGGGGCCAGCGCCGGCGCCGGCATCGCTGCCGGCGGCGCGGCCGACAGCGGCGGCAGGCCGCGGGCAGAGGAGGGTGCCGGCGCGCCGCCCTGGTCGCGCGCGCCGATCGGGCTGGGCGGGGTCGGCTCGTACAGGCTGCGATCGAGTTCGAGCGGTTCGTCGTGGACTTCGTCGCGCAGCAGCGGCAGGTCGGCCGGCGGCGAGCCGCGCCCCAGCCCGGCCTGGGGGCTGGGGGCCGGTGGTGGCGCTGGCCGTCTGGGCGCGGGGGCGAAGTTCTCGCCCACCATCTGCTGCTCGATCTCGTCGATCTTGGCCTTGACGGCGCCATCGGCACGCGCCGGCTCGGCCAGGCGCGCTTCGGAGTCGTCCATGCGCGATGCGCCTTCGAGCGCCGCGGCCTGCTCGGGCGAAAGGCCCTCGCGGCGGATCCGTCGCAGCATGTCGAATTCGCGCTTGCGGACGAAGTCGTTGCGCCGCTTGCGCTCGATCATCGCCTTGAGCTCGGACTTCTCGAGGTCGAGCTCGCGAGAATCGTCCTGCCGGGAGTTGAGTTCGTTCCAGTCGGTGGCCGGGTTCGCGACGAACCGCACCACCTTCCGAAAGAAGCTCTCGTTCTCGGCCATGCCCTGACTTTACTCTGCGCGGTTACAAACCGGGCGGTACTCGCAGCCGCCGTCCGGAGGTGGCGCCACTTTGCTCACGCGCCCGATCCGGCCGGGGTCGCCGAACCTTCATTCGAGGGGGCGCCAGGGCGGATGTGGCACGCGGTCGGCGCCGCTCAATCCCCGAACATCTTCTGCTTAAGCTCACGCCGCTGCTGCGCTTCCAGCGACAGCGTGGCCGTCGGCCGGGCGAGCAGACGCGCCAGGCCGATCGGCTCGCCCGTCTCGTCGCAATAGCCGTAGTCGCCGCTTTCCAGGCGCGCCAGTGATTGGGAGATCTTCTTCAACAACTTGCGCTCACGGTCGCGCGTGCGCAGCTCGAGGGCGTGCTCTTCCTCGATCGTGGCGCGGTCCGCGGGGTCGGGCACGATGGAGGTGTCCTCGCGCAGGTGCTCGGTGGTCTCGCCGGCGTTGGAAAGCAGGTCGTCCTTCTGCTGGGTCAGGCGGGCGCGGAAGAACTCGAGCTGCTTCTCGTTCATGTACTCGCTGTCGGGCATCGCGAGCAGTTCATCGTCGGTGAGGTCGCGGCCGGCCTTGGTCTTCCAGGCGTTGGCGAGCTTGGGGTCGATCTTCTTCGGGGGGCGGTTGCTGGAGGCTTCGATCACTTCGGGTGCAGTCGGGCGCGGCGGTGCGAAGCGGTCGGTGAACCGATTGGACACGGGTGCCGCGAAGGTGGCTTGGGAGGTGGCGGGTGCGAGTGCGGCGGCGCTGCCCGTCGTCGATGCTCCGGGGCGCACGGGCGCAGGCGGCCGGGCGGGCGGGGCTGTCAAGGGAGCGGGCACGGCCACCGCCGCCGACGTGGCGGCAGGCTTGGCGGGCGAACCGACGGGCGCCGCCTTGGCAGCCGACTTGAGGGCGGCTGATGGGGAGGTCTTGGGTTCGGGTTTGGCAGGCGCCTTGGCGGCGGGTTTGGTCGCCGGCTTTGCAGCGGGGGTCGCCGCAGGCTTGGCTGCCGGTTTGGTGGCCGGTTTGGTGACGGGTTTGGCGGCGGGCTTGGACGTCGGTTTGGCTGGGGCCTTGGCGATCGGTTTGGCGACCGACTTGGCGGCCGCCTTCTTTGCGGTGGCGGGCTTGGCCGCTGTCTTGGGCGCAGGGCCCGCGGACTTTGCCGGGGCCTTTGCAGGCGCCTTGGCCGGGGGCTTGCTCACGGGCTTCTCCTCGCCTCAGACGAACACTTCGAAATCGCCAGCCGCTGCGATGCAGGCGAGCCACCTTGAGCCCCCCGAAAGGCTCGGCCAAGGGGCCGGGGGGGTCTTCGAGGCGCGCGGATTGTAGCCACGGGGCCCCGCAGGCCGATGGGGCCTCGAACAGGGGGTGCCGCGCCCTTCACGAACTGGCTCGCATACGCGCCGCGGTCGCCTCCGGCCCGGCCGGGCGCGGCTTCAGACGAGGCACTGCTCCAGGCCCTGCAGCAGCACGTCCCTGGGCAGGTCGATGCCGATGAAGACCATCTTGCTCATCTTCTCCTCGCCCGGTGCCCACTTGGGACCGAGGTCACTGCCCATGAGCTGGTGCACGCCCTGGAAGATGACCTTGCGGTCGCTGCCCTTCATGTTCAGCACGCCCTTGTAGCGCAGCATCTTGGGCCCGTAGACCTGCACGATGGCGCCCAGGAAGTCCTCCAGCTTGGCCGGGTTGAACGCCCGCTTGCTGCGGAAGACGAAGCTCTTGACGTCGTCGTCGTGGGCGTGGTGGTGCGGGTGGTCGCAATGTTCACCGTGTCCGTGATCGTGGTCGTGGTCATGGTCGTGATGGTGGTCGTGCCCATGCCCTTCGCCGCTCAGGAACTCGGGGTCGATGTCGAGCTTGGCGTTGAGGTTGAAGCCCTTGAGGTCGAAGACCTCGGCGATGGGCACCTCGCCGAAGTGCACCGTGCGCTGCGGCGCGCGCGGGTTCATGTGCTTCAGGCGGTGGATGAGCGCGTCCACCTCGTCCTTGGCCACGAGGTCGCTCTTGCTGATGAAGATCTGGTCGGCAAAGCCCACCTGGCGGCGCGCCTCCTGGCGCGTGTCGAGCTGGCCCTCGGCGTGCTTGGCGTCGACGAGCGTGAGCACGCTGTCCAGGAGATAGCTCTCGGCGATCTCGTCGTCCATGAAGAAGGTCTGCGCCACCGGCCCGGGGTCGGCGAGGCCGGTGGTCTCGATGACCACGCGGTCGAACTGCAATTCGCCCTTGCGCCGCTTCTCGGCCAGATCGGCCAGCGTCGTGCGCAGATCCTCGCGGATCGTGCAGCAGACGCAGCCGTTGTTCATCTGGATGATCTGCTCCTCGGTGTCGACCCTGAGGATGTCGTTGTCGATGTTCTCCTCGCCGAACTCGTTCTCGATGACGGCGATCTTCTGGCCGTGCGCCTCGGTGAGCACGCGCTTGAGCAGCGTCGTCTTGCCGGCGCCGAGGAAGCCCGTGAGGATGGTGGCGGGGATCAGTGACATGGTGATGGGCGCAGGACGCGGTAGGGCGATGGGGCGGCGGGAGCCGAGGGGCGTGGGAGATGAGGGCGGCGGAATGTCTTGCAAGTGCCCTGGGCTGTCAAGCCGAGGGTGAATCGGTCCTTCGCGGCCTCTTGCGGTCCCTTGCTGCCTCTTGTGTCCTCACCCGTCGGCAGCGGCGGCGGTGTTGACTGCCGAGCCGCGGCAGCGGCGGGCGCTGCGGTATCCTCCCCGGCCTCGCCACTGCAGACACCCCCGTGTCAGAACCTCCGTCGACGCGCCCCGGCGCGCTCTCGAACGACCCGCGCGCAGAGCCGCGCCCAGGCAAGCGCGGCTTCTTCGAACGCCTGGTCGAATTTGTCTCTCCCGGACCGGACAGCAAGGCCGAGTTGCTGGAGACGCTGGCCGACGCCGAGCACCGCGAGCTGATCGAACCCGAGTCGCGCGTCATGCTCGAAGGCGTGCTGCGCATGGCCGACATGACCGCCGGCGACGTGATGGTGGCCGCGCCGCGCATGGACCTGCTGGACATCGACGCCCCTTACGACGAGCTGCTCGGCGTCGTCATCGACACGGCGCACTCGCGTTTCCCCGTCTTCGAGGGCGGGCGCGACAACATCGTTGGCATCCTGATGGCCAAGGACCTGTTGAAGCGCCAGCGCTCGCCCGAGCTGAGCCTGCGCACGCTGATCCGCCCGGCCGTCTTCGTGCCCGAGAGCAAGCGCCTGAACGAGTTGCTGCGCGACTTCCGCAGCAACCGCAACCACCTGGCCATCGTCATCGACGAGTTCGGCAACACCGCCGGCCTCATCACCATCGAGGACGTGCTCGAGGAGATCGTCGGCGAGATCGAGGACGAGTTCGACGAGCAGGAGCGCGAGAACGGCATCTACACGTTGGCCGACGGCACGCACCGCGTCGCCGGCGACGTCGCCATCGCCGCCGTCAACGAGGCCTTCACGACCCGGCTGCCGGACGAGGAGTTCGACACCATCGGCGGGCTCGTGGCGCACGAGCTCGGCCAGGTGCCGCGCCGCGGCGAGGCGCTCGAGCTCGGCGGCCTGCGCTTCACGGTGATGCTCACGCGCGGCGGCGCCGTGCGCTGGTTCCGCGTCGCGCGCGTGCCCAAGCCGGAGCCGGCCGAGGGCGGCGACGTCGATTGAGCGCGCGGCCTGACGGCGCCGGCGGGAGGAAGGACAGCCCGGGCGCGG